>JADLCF010000129.1 GCA_020847315.1 Bryobacterales bacterium
GATGAAGTCCACGATTGATCTCCGATTTCAGCGACTGCGTTTTGAGTTCAAGGCGAAGGGCTCGATTCACTTCCCCCGCTTCAAGTCGACCAACATCCTCCGCGGGGCGTTTGGCATGATCTTTCGACGGATCGCGTGCCTACCCGAGTGCCGGGAGCCCGCGGTATGTCCGCTGAATGGCGAGTGCCCGTATGAACAGGTTTTTGCGCCAATTGCGCGCGCGAAAGGACCGAGCGGATTCCGGGACCTTCCCCGCCCGCTCGTATTTCGCGGGTCACATCTTGACGGAACGACGGTTCGCCAAGGGGAAGGGTTCTGGTTCGATATTCACTTATTCCGGCCGCACCCGGAAACGGTAGCTTTTCTCACGCTCGCCTTCTCTCAGTTCGCCACGGAGGGAGTGGGTCCGGGCCGGGGCCTCGCTGCCCTGACATGCGGAACTACCGTTGGATCGGACGGAGTGCAAGGATTCCGGTTTTTTGAAGATGGCGTGTTCCGGCAATCAGAATTTCCGGATGCGCTTGTGCTCTCACTCGGTGAGGGCAGCGAAGCTAGCAGCATCAACGGCAAGGCGCCCTCGGACGTCAATGAGACCGGACGGTTGCGGGTGCAGTTCCTGACGCCAACGGAATTGAAACACGAGGGCCGAATTGTGGAGACGCCGGACGCACCCGTATTGATTGCACGAATCTTCGACCGGATTTCCGCATTGGTGATGATTTATGGGGACGAGCATGCGGAACCGGATGCCGCCCAGAGAACCCGCCGCGAGTTGCTGGAAGCCGCGAGCCGGCTTCGTTTGGCCAGAACTGCACTTTCCATGGTGGAAGCGGAGAGGGTGAGTAGCCGAACCGGCCAAAAGCACGGATTGGAGGGTTTTGTGGGAGAAGCGGAATACGAGGGTCCCTGCGATGCGCTCAGGCACGTGACGCCATGGCTAAGGGCCGCCGCGTTCACCGGTGTTGGGCGACAGACGGTTTGGGGCAAAGGGGAAATAGGCACGCAACAACCCCATCATTGAGCAGCCAGTGAGGTGAAGAGCACTAAAGCCAGGAGATATCAGGGTCTGGGAGGGGATGGCGGGAGCGCGAAGCAGATGGAATGGAGTGAGGTATACGGAGATTTCTTCGAAAAGACCACGAAGGCGGAGCCGTACGCGTATCAACTGCGGGTGGCGGCGAGACTCCTTGATCCCGCCGGCGGAAATCTCCTTCTGCGCATCCCCACGGGATGCGGGAAGACATCCGCGGCAGTGATCCCCTTTCTTTTTGACAGGAAGGGTGGAGGCTCTCGCATTTGCGCGCGGAGGCTGATCTATGTGCTCCCCATGCGCACCCTTGTGCGCTCGATCGAACGGGATATTTGTGATCTGATTGCGACGGCTGGGATTGATTGCTCGGTCACCGTGCAAACCGGCGAGGAGCCGGGAGACCCCTATCTAAACCAGGGCGATATCGTCATTACGACCTTCGATCAGTTCTTGAGCGGGATGCTCTGCGACCCATACGGCCTCTCCAGCCGACAGTTCAATGTAAATGCCGCAGCGCCCATGGGGAATCTCGTGGTCTTTGACGAGTTTCATTTAATGGAACCGGATAAAGCATTCCTAACCTCCGCTGCCATGATGCACCTGTTCGGTAGATATACCCGGTCTGTGTGGATGACGGCGACGGCGACCAGCCCGCTGGCTAAAGCGCTTGAAGAAGCGCTGCGGGTTGAGGAAATCCCGTTCGACGAAGACGATGCAAGACAATTGCCAGCCATAGCGCAGGTTTCGAGAGAAATTGTGCGTGTTCAAGAGCCGATAGGTATTGAGCATCTACGGCGGCACCAGGGGAAGCGCGTAGTGGTGGTGGTGAACCAGGTAAAGCGCGCGCAAGAGTTGTTCCGGCAAGCAATAGCGCAGAAAAGCAAGTTTGGAGGTGAGAACGCGATTCGGTGCCTGCACTCGCGGTTCTTTCGAAGTGATCGAAGCGCAACCGAGGCGTGGCTGCGCGAGGCGTTTGCAAAGGGCGCAACCGACCCCGCGCTGCTGATCACCACGCAGGTGGTGGAAGCCGGAGTAGATATCAGCGCTGAAGTGCTCCTGACCGAGATGGCGCCAGCGAATTCGCTGATGCAGCGGGCGGGACGATGCGCCCGGTACCCGGGCCAATCGGGCGCGGTGGAAGTCTACAATCTGCCGGATCTGCCAAGAGCGCACCTCCCATATAGCCCGGAATTATTGCGTCTTACCGAAGATGCTCTCAGGGAGGGGAGCACATGGTCGCCAGCGTGGGCCAAAGACATCATGGAAACGGTTCACCGCGAGGATGACAATCTCAAAGTGAAGAACCAGTGGAAAACCAGGCTGGGCAGATGCCACGAAACAATCCAGGAAAACACAATGAAGCCCGGTTCCATGGGAGTTGCCGGGCTGATTCGGGAGGGGAGCAATCAGGTTCGCGTCGTCGTCGCGCGAATGCCCACGCTCCACCACAGTTGCTACGAGCCAGTACAAGTTCATGGGAAGTCCCTAAGCGATGTCGCGGCAAAGCGGCTCGATGCGCTCCGCCGATGGGACTTCGACGTGCAGCAGTGGACGCCCATGGCCAACAAAGACGAGGCGGATCGAAGCTTGATTGTCGCCATAACCCCCGATGTGGCGGGATACACACGAGAGACCGGACTCAGCCTCATGGATTCGACCGATTGCGAAAGCCCGGTCAGAGAACGCGAGGCACGAAAAGGCTGGAGACCGATTCGGAAGGAGACTTGGGAGGCACATGCCGCGCGCGTGAGTGAATGCGCCGCGAAGATGCTGGAGGAAACCGGAACGATGGTGAGGGATATCCCGATCTCCTGGGATTCCATTCAGGGATGGATGCGATTCGTGGCGCTCACGCACGACCTTGGAAAGTTGCAAATCTCCTGGCAGCAATGGGCGAGAGGGTATCAGGAGCGCAAGACGGGCATTTCACCCGCCACGACCGAATTTCTGGCCCATACCGATTTCGACTATAACGACCCGGAGGACCGCCGTCTGCAGCAAGAGGTCAACCCGAGGCGGCCGAACCATTCCGAAGCCAGCACCTGGTATGCCTCCACGATGGCCCGCGGCCAGTCGGAGGACGAGGACCTGTTGAAGCCAGCCGCGCTTCTTGCCGTGGTGGGACATCATGGCGGGTGGTGGAATCGCCCCGAAATTGAGCCGCTCGCTGGCGGTTCACAACGGTTGTTTGACAGACTCGGGCTTCAGAGACCCACCGGCCGAGCCGGCCCCAAGAGGGCGGAATCCGGTGATTTTCTCGAGGAGTGGCTGAAAGGCCCGCTCACCGATCCAAACCAGTTCAGGAAGATATGGCCACTTGCGGCGTTGTTTGTTCGAATCTTGCGGCTTGCGGACCAAGCCTCACTGGAGGAAGCGAATGCAGATCGATGAGTTTGAGCTACGGAACTTTGCAAACAACCATGCGGATGTTTTCGCTGCCGTGGGTTTGGCATCCCTGATCAGCCCGCTGGGAGATGCCATCATCCGGGAAACGCCGTCGGGATTCGTGGTGAAACCCGCGGAACCAATCACCGAAGAGTTTTGCCGAAGCCTTCCCCGCCACCCGGGATATCTATATCTTCGGCCCAACGCGGACCCGAAAACGGAGCCCCCGGCGGCGATTCCCGCCGCTTGGGTCTTTGACTACCCGAAAGAGAAGGAGCGCAACGAGGCCTATAAGAAGATCCGCCAGGACGCAAAAAAGGCAGGAACGGACCTCAAGGAGGCGGTGAGTGGCTTCGAGCCACACAAGGATTTCGATCTATATCAAACGCTCAATACGCTTCAGGGCGATGGAGCAACGAATAAGGTGGCTGTAGCGATCGCCGGATTGAGTGACGACGAATGGGGGGAACTCTTGTGGAACGGCCTCAGAGCCCTCAGCAGCGGGGACACGGCGCCCGTGCCCTGGAGCGTAGACCTCGTGCAGTTGTTCACGCCCCACGCCGCTAAAGGCTTCGCCCGATTGAAACCCGATTCCACGAGCCGCGGGGACAAGACCAAAGACAGTTGGTCTGACCCATTCCTTGAGTGGCTGCGCTTCCGCGGCTTCTTCGCTGGCATCCGGCGATTTTTTCTTGGGTCAAAAGGAGAACATTTGCGCTTGGTGACACCCGTGCCCCGCGGTTTGCAACTCGCTTACTACCGCCGGGTGCTGGAGGAACTTCGCGAGGCGCCGCTCGTCGGCTCATCGGCTTCAAAGACCGATTGCCTTGCGGTATTACGCCTAGCCGAGATTCTAATCCGCCGGTCTGAAACGAAGAAGC
The DNA here is from genome assembly GCA_020847315.1 of Bryobacterales bacterium. Lineage (GTDB taxonomy): Bacteria > Acidobacteriota > Terriglobia > Bryobacterales > Bryobacteraceae > JACTMJ01. Next base: position 4,297 of record JADLCF010000129.1, read on the forward strand.
CGCCGAGAGCGCAAGTAGGTGGCGTGACCATCTCGCACTACCAATCGATGGGCCAGAGCAAAGCGATCAGCAGCATCGAACAATTGGCGGTACCGGGATGGTTTCCATACGAAACGGAAGAAGACAAGTCGGCCTGGCTTGGCGCGATCGATGAACACTTTTCAGTTCTTCGATCGCTTAATGACCAGTTCTCCAATGAACTCGGCTTGATTCAGCAATACCGCAAGTACTTGGAAGCGCGTGGAGACTCGGCCATCCTGGAACTCCTGGACTTCATGGGAGGCTACGGCGTGCTGGTGCTGCGGGAGAGAGCCAAGACCTCCTCGCGTAAACTCAAGCAATTTAGCACAGAATACTTCGAGGCAATTATGCAAAATACCCGATACGCTGACATCCTGGCGAACCCAGGCTTTCTCGCGGTTTCGCAAGCACTGAGAAGTGCTACCGTTTCCGCGCAATCTCTGAAACGCAACGGCCAGAACCATCGAGAGATCCGATACGACATTCTTCCCGAGTTGCACCGCAAGCGCCAGTTACCCGGGAAAGCGCCGTTTCTCGAAGGCATCACCGAGTTCGTGGCCAGCTACAACATCGAAAGCGCCCGCCGTTTCGAGTTGAAGAAGGAAAGCGGCATCGGGCGCGTGAAGGAAACCGATCTCGTAGCCTTCATTGAATTGGTGGATGCACAGAAGGACGCATCCGTCATCGGCGCCATGCTTTGTGCTCACGCCACGTGCAAGAAGCCGCGAGACCCGAAGGACCCTGGTTCCGAAGAGGGAGGCGATGGCGCCGTTGATGGAGCAGAATCCGATGAATTGAACGGTCAGGAGGAAAACGACAATGAATAGCATTCAAAGCATCGCGCTTTCGGCGCGAGTGAACTTGAATCTTCACAACCTGAACAGTGAAGGGACTGAGGGGAATCAGCAGCAGACACGCATGGTGTATGTGGTGCTACCGGACCCCGAAGAACCGGACGCCGCAAACCGGTTTAGCGTGAACGCGGTAAGCGGAGATATGTTCAAGCATATTTTCGTTGGCCACCTTACCGATGTGCTGGCGAGCATGGGAGAGCCACTTTCGGAGGGTGCGCGGACTTATAACCCGGATCGCGTGAATGTGGATTCGTTGTTTGTTGAGGAAGTAACGAAAGATAAATCGAAAGACGGTGAAGCGGTTCTCGCGGAAGTAATAAAGCGCTGCGCGGTAACCGATATTGCGGGCACGCTGATCACGGAAGGACGCGCGGTGGCCCGGAAGTCGTGCGTGGAATTTGGATGGGTTGTCGGGATTCCGGAACTGGTCCACACGGAGCAGTATTTTCACGTGAAGTACGATCCCCGCTCTCGTGGAAAATCGACATTACAGAAAGACGAGAAGCAGGGCGAGGGAACGGTTGCCGGAACACAAGCGATCTTTCACCGGCCCGCGAACTCGGGTTTCTATGCACTGGTTTGCCAACTTGAACTTTCCCGGATCGGGATGAACGAGATTTCCCGAAAGGTGGAGATTAGCGAGGAGAGCCGCAAGCGCCGCCAGAGCGCGGCGATTCAGGCGCTGCTGGCAACGCTGGTGAAACCCGCAGGCGCGCAGCGCAACACGCAGAACCCCCACATTACGGATTGTTCGGGGGTCGTCTCGATTTCGCGGAGCTATCTCCCGGCGCCCACCGTTAGCCCGCTGAACCCCCAATTTGAGAGCGAAATTGCTGCCGTGGCGGAGACGTTGAATACGCTTACGCCGGATGCCATTTCAGTCGATTCCTTCTCCAGGCTTTCCGAAGGCGTGGCCATCCTCGGACGACTCTCGGCGGAGGTTTAACCGTGGCCAAGAAAACCAGGACGCGAGAGAGTCCGTTGGACCGAACACGCCTTGCCACCGATGCGCCGATAGGAGGAGTTGGGGGGCCTGGCCATTGGCTAGTGGCCCGATTCCTCCCAACCAGCCTGTTCAGCTTGAAAGCAAGCAACGCCACGAGTTCGGTGGGAAAGACCCTGCTGGTTCCAACCCCGTACAGCATAAAGATGGCGCTGATTGACGCCGCATTCCGTAGTGGTTGGGACGGGAATATCGATGCGTTGATTGAAGATCTTGCGCTGGCCGAAGTCTCGATTGGGGTACCCGCTCATGCGGCGGTTACCCATACGATTGTGAAAATCAGGCAGGAGCCAAAGGCACGTAAACCGCTTGAACCCTACATCGCTGCCGTGGCTTACCGGGAGTTTGTGTTTCACCAAGGCGAGTGCCGATGGGCGTTCAATCTTGGAACCGTTCCAGAGCGTGGCGCGCAGGCAATCATCCGGCTTTTGCCAGCGGTGAATTCGATCGGCAAGCGAGGCGGCTTTGTCCAATTCCTTGGGCTAGCGCGAGCCGAACAACTGGATGCGACATTTACGCAAGCGATGGAGCTACGGGAAGTTCGAATGCCAGAGAGAGCGCACGTCGCCATGCTTGACGATTTTGGACCCGAGGCCAATCTCAAAGCAATGAGCTCCTACTCGCCGGAGCCGATTCGGCGTGATAAACACCGGAAGTTCGTGCGGACGATTGTGCCGATGGGAGTAGTGAATGTGGGGTCCGGCTTCACGCAATATCAGGCAGCGCCGGCGGAGGGCGCGCATATGGGGTAACCGCGCTTGCACCTGAACCGCGGGCATGGCAGCTCAATCTCTACAGTGGGTTGCCGGAGGTGGAGCCGGAGCAGATGCCGCTGCCGTTTCCGGCGGCTCCGGATTACTATTCGGCGGACCTGGGAACAGTGTCTCTGCTTACCACCGAGAGTGGTGGGCAGCTCTACGTGGCGGGTTTCGGCCTTTCCCTGGGAAAGAAGGAAGAACGCCTGGTGATCAGACAGAAGCGGAAAGTGGTGGCACACGTGCCGCTGTTCCGCGTGCAGGAAGTGATACTGGGCTCCCGGGGGATTAGCCTGTCGTCGGATATTGTAGAGGAGCTTTGCGCGCGGGGAGTTCGTATCGCGTTTCTCTCCAGCGGAGGCCGGCCGTTTGCACTGCTGACAACGCCGCTGCTGACGGCAACGGTGGAGACCCGCCGGATGCAATTCGCGGCACGAGATTCCGAGGCGGGAGTGGAGATCGCGAGAGCGCTTGTGGCCGGTAAATTGCGCAATCAAGAGAAACTGTTGCTTTACTTCGCCCGATCACGCATGGGAGAGATCGGGGTCAAACTGAAAGCCGCCGCCATACAGATTCGAGGCCTACGGCGGCAAGCCGTCGAACTGACGGCGGGCAATGTCGAGGAAGCGCGCGGCCCCTTGATGGGGTACGAGGGGACGGCGGGCCGGATTTACTGGCAACAGTTGGCGGCACTGCTACCGCCGCAACTCGGCTTCCGGTCCAGGGAACATCGAGGCCCGTCGAACGCGGTGAACGCCGCGCTGAATTATGGATACGGAATTCTGTACGGGCATGTTTGGGGAGCAGTGATGAACGCTGGCCTAGAGCCATTTGCAGGCTTTCTCCATACGGATCGCTCCGGCAAACCATCGCTGATCCTCGACCTGGTGGAGGAGTTTCGCCAGCCTGTAGTCGACCGGGCAGTTCTGAGTTGGCTCTTAAAAGGGGGGAGCCTCTCACTGAAGGAGGATTTGCTGGACGGCATGTCACGGGAGGAGGTCGCTTCCCGCGTGCTACTTCGTCTAAATGCGACGGAACAGCATAAAGGCAAGGAGCATCAGGTTCGGTCCATCATACAAATGCAGGCTCGATTGCTGGCGAGCAGCGTGCGTGGCAATGCGCGATTCCGGCCATACACGTTTCGATGGTGAATCGGCCCTCATTGGAGGAGGAATGGCGCGAAAGAACCGCTATGCGGGCATCTTGAAGCCCAACATGGTGGGCATAGGGAAGGCTGAACACCATCTGTTGGTGTTCTACGACGTGGAGAACGACCGTGTCCGGAACAAGGTTTCTGAAATGTGCCTTGGATACGGATTGGACCGGATTCAGTTCAGCGCCTTCCTGGGGAAGCTCAACCGGAACCGGCGGCAGGAGCTTGCCATGCGGCTGCGGAACGAGATTGGGGACGAGAGCGGACGTATCCATATGATTCCTCTGTGCGACGACGACCATCGGGATATGTGGGTGCTGGATCAATACCGGGTAGACGCCGAGGAGTTGAAGGCGAGGACGGAGCGCTCAGAGTCGCCACGCCTTCGCGTACTGCGCAGCGAGGAGGATTAACCGACATGTTGCTGCCCGTGAGTGATCTGCGGCAAGACCTCTATTGCCGGCGAGTCGTGTACTTTCATCACCGGATGCCCGGAGCAGGTCGGCCCACGGCGAAGATGGAGATCGGCAAGGAAGCGCACGAAGAAGAGCAGCGGAAGGAAATTCGGCGCGTATTGGACCGTTACGGCATGAAAGAGGGGACCCGACACTTCGGGGTTTGGTTGCGAAGCGAGGAACTGGGTCTCTCGGGCAAAGCCGATATGATTGTCGAGAACGGGAGCGAAGCATTCGTAATCGACTTCAAGTTGAGCAGCGGAGAGCCGGCGGAGGGCCACTATTTGCAGGTGACTGCGTACTGCATGCTCGTGGAGCAATGCCTCGGTTGGCGCACCGGAAACGGTTTCTTGTTTCGGTTACCGGATAGCAAACTGTTCGGTTTCCGGATCGAAGAGGAACGCCGTGAGCGCGTGAGGCGGGCGGTGGCGGAACTGCGCCGGATGCTCGCCCAGGATGAGTTTCCGGCCGCGACGACCCAGCGAAAGCGGTGTGTGGATTGCGAGTATCAGAATTTCTGTGGAGATGTTTGGTAGAATCGCGAAATGTTGCGGATTGACGGAGTTGAGTGACAGAAGAGCAATCGGCAACAGTGGAGGGAGGAAGTGCCGTTGGAAGTGGTTTGTTTTCTGTAGCTTACCGATCCGCCGAATAGGACGCCCCGATAAGAAGGGGACTGAAACGCGCTCAGTGCGCTTCGAAGCGCTCACGGCGCAGGCCGAATAGGACGCCCCGATAAGAAGGGGACTGAAACTGTTGGCTCTGCTGAAGGCGCAAGCGGCGGAGGCGCGCCGAATAGGACGCCCCGATAAGAGGGGGACTGAAACTGGTCAAGACGTACCCGTAGCAAAAACCATGCATCGCCGAATAGGACGCCCCGATAAGAAGGGGACTGAAACTGCGTGGCCAACCGGAAGTGAAGGATATACGGATGCCGAATAGGACGCCCCGATAAGAAGGGGACTGAAACCCACGAACACCTGGACCGCGCAGGGTGGCGGTAGGCCGAATAGGACGCCCCGATAAGAAGGGGACTGAAACTGATAACCCACCATCAGTTTGGCCTCGTTCCGATTGGCCGAATAGGACGCCCCGATAAGAAGGGGACTGAAACACGGAAGCAACTACGAGTTCCAGTCGCGGGCGATCAGCCGAATAGGACGCCCCGATAAGAAGGGGACTGAAACGCTGGAGTTTCGCCAAGCGGCCAACATCCTCGCGAGCCGAATAGGACGCCCCGATAAGAAGGGGACTGAAACTACCCTCGCCCTAATCACCCTTCTAAATAATTGCCCCAGCCGAATAGGACGCCCCGATAAGAAGGGGACTGAAACCTGAACCTCCCCTAGGAACTGGATTCTACCCGCCGCCGAATAGGACGCCCCGATAAGAAGGGGACTGAAACACACTCTTCAGGAATGCCATTGGCAATCTCTTCGAGGCCGAATAGGACGCCCCGATAAGAAGGGGACTGAAACTCTCCTTGATGCGCTCGGTATGCTCCCGCGCAAAGCCGAATAGGACGCCCCGATAAGAAGGGGACTGAAACATAGGCCAAGCGCATAAGCCTTGACCTCCAGCACTGCCGAATAGGACGCCCCGATAAGAAGGGGACTGAAACTTGGTTCCTGGCCTGATATTCTCAGGGTAGGAGGCCGAATAGGACGCCCCGATAAGAAGGGGACTGAAACAATCAGCCCCGCACTTCCCGCCACTCCCCCAACGTGCCGAATAGGACGCCCCGATAAGAAGGGGACTGAAACTCGGAATAGGCGCGTGGGATTCAAGACGCCTTGAGTGCCGAATAGGACGCCCCGATAAGAAGGGGACTGAAACACAGATAAGGATAGGCTTTACGATGTCGCCGCAAGCCGAATAGGACGCCCCGATAAGAAGGGGACTGAAACATGAAACGACTGGAAGTGCGCGTCACGGAGTACGAGGCCGAATAGGACGCCCCGATAAGAAGGGGACTGAAACGGCATTCTTCCCAACTTGTTGGGCAACATTCCAGAGCGCCGAATAGGACGCCCCGATAAGAAGGGGACTGAAACCTAATGGCGGCGGGATGGGTGCAGACGACACCCACGCCGAATAGGACGCCCCGATAAGAAGGGGACTGAAACCAATCAGCTATTTCCGTAGGCAGCTCAATCTCACGCCGAATAGGACGCCCCGATAAGAAGGGGACTGAAACTCCCCAGTCGCGGCACGCGCCCATCCCTCGCGGTCGCCGAATAGGACGCCCCGATAAGAAGGGGACTGAAACATCCGCCACACGGAGCCGTCGTAGCGTAGAGGTACCGCCGAATAGGACGCCCCGATAAGAAGGGGACTGAAACGTACAAGATCGTGCTGCTGGCCGTCGATCCGGCCCGCCGAATAGGACGCCCCGATAAGAAGGGGACTGAAACTAACCAAGGCGCAAGCATCGCGGTGGATGCCGGCGCGCCGAATAGGACGCCCCGATAAGAAGGGGACTGAAACGCTTGCACTCGATCCACAGCACATAGGCGACTCCCGGCCGAATAGGACGCCCCGATAAGAAGGGGACTGAAACAACAATCGTATGCAAATCGCCGGATGCGTCAATCGCCGAATAGGACGCCCCGATAAGAAGGGGACTGAAACGACAGAGTTGGAGGCGGCGCGGCATCGCCTTTTGGCCGAATAGGACGCCCCGATAAGAAGGGGACTGAAACCTACGGCCACATCGCTGACACTCGTATACCCATGGACGCCGAATAGGACGCCCCGATAAGAAGGGGACTGAAACTGGCCTCGTGGAGGAGGAATCGGCGAATCGGGCTCGCCGAATAGGACGCCCCGATAAGAAGGGGACTGAAACTGTGGAGCGATACCGTGATCGTGCCGCCGGCAAACGGCCGAATAGGACGCCCCGATAAGAAGGGGACTGAAACTACGTCAAGCACCGCTTCTTCAACTCCGCCTACAGGCCGAATAGGACGCCCCGATAAGAAGGGGACTGAAACTTCGGCGAACTCCAGTGGTAGATCCGGCCCAAGAACGCGCCGAATAGGACGCCCCGATAAGAAGGGGACTGAAACGATAATAGTGGCCTCAGACGGCTTGAGACCTGGGGGGCCGAATAGGACGCCCCGATAAGAAGGGGACTGAAACAAAAAGCGCGGACCTTTCCCACGAAAAATTGGTTCGCCGAATAGGACGCCCCGATAAGAAGGGGACTGAAACTCCGACGCCGCCGCGCGGTTGTGACGGTGGGCATGTGCCGAATAGGACGCCCCGATAAGAAGGGGACTGAAACACTCTGCGCGGAAATCCGCGACGGCTGCCAGATGCCGAATAGGACGCCCCGATAAGAAGGGGACTGAAACTCCCCCGTGCGTTGCCACAATATCCGTAAAGTCCTTAGCCGAATAGGACGCCCCGATAAGAAGGGGACTGAAACGGCACAACGCCTCGCGCTTCGACCATGATCGGCTGGCCGAATAGGACGCCCCGATAAGAAGGGGACTGAAACCGATGTCCCTTAGCTCCAATACTGTGCCCACCAGCGCCGAATAGGACGCCCCGATAAGAAGGGGACTGAAACGCAATGACGATGCCATCCGGTCCGATAACGACCGGGAGCCGAATAGGACGCCCCGATAAGAAGGGGACTGAAACTTTGCGTAGGTCCCACCTTAGTTAACACCCTACTCCGCCGAATAGGACGCCCCGATAAGAAGGGGACTGAAACTCGCCCTTCGATTCGCTCGATGAAGCGAGGGATCGAGCCGAATAGGACGCCCCGATAAGAAGGGGACTGAAACCGTCCGGCGCATCTAGTTCCCCGAAGGTCATCTTCGCCGAATAGGACGCCCCGATAAGAAGGGGACTGAAACGTATGCCGACTAACAGGCCCCACCACCACTGGACACCGCCGAATAGGACGCCCCGATAAGAAGGGGACTGAAACATTCTCGCCCGTAGCCGCACTTACCATCCCCGCAATAAGCCGAATAGGACGCCCCGATAAGAAGGGGACTGAAACCTAAGAAGAAGCCTCAAGTAACTCCGATTAACGAGCCGAATAGGACGCCCCGATAAGAAGGGGACTGAAACGCGCCATGTCGCGCCACTTGAAGTGCGACCTGCACCACCGAATAGGACGCCCCGATAAGAAGGGGACTGAAGCGCGTTCGCAGCGGCTGCTTGCGCCCCACCCTCCGCGCGGGGTGAGGGCGGTGGTCGAGGACGACGGCTGAGAGTGTGGTTAGGTTGTCGTGCCGGCCAGACGCGCGGAGGATGGGGCCCGGACGGGGAAAACAGACGCAATCCGGGTATTCCGATGGGATGGTTGCCCGTGGTGTTGGCTGCGGTGGGCGGGCCGGGCGTGATGTTGGACGGAACGGTACGGTATTATGGAGTTGAAGATCGAGATCTCCCGAAGTGGGCTTGGTTCGCTTCGGATTACGGCGCGGCGCTGGAGGCAGCGGGCGGGAGAGGGTGCTTAGGCGATGAATCGGGAAGCGTCGAGAGCGGGGTTCAGCAGACGACGGCTCCTGCAGGGGGCGGGCGTGGCGGGGCTGGGGCTGGCGGGGTATGGCGCTTACGCGGCCGCGGCGTGCCCGCCTAGCGAGGCCAAGGGCCGGGTGGTGGTGGTTGGCGGTGGAGCGGCGGGGCTCGATATCGCGGCGCGGCTGCGGTGCGCGCTGCCGCGGGCGGAAATTACCGTGATCGATCCGGCGCGGGTGCATTATTACCAGCCGGGGTTCACGATGGTGGCGTGCGGCGAGTTTACGCCGGAGGAAACGCAGCGGCCGGAGGAGACGCTGATCCCGGGCGGGGTCCGGTGGCTGGCGGACCGGGTGGAGGCGATCGACGCGGCGGCGAATCGGCTGACGACGCGCGCGAACGGGGTTGTGCCGTACGACTACCTGGTGCTGACGCCGGGCCTCGAGATGCACTTTGCGGCGATCGAGGGGATCTCGCGGGAGCGGCTGGGCGAGGGCAATGTCCACTGCATCTACGACGTGAAGAGCGCGCAGGCGTGCTGGACGGCGATCCAAAAGCTGAGTGAGAGCGGGGGGCGCGCCTATTTCACGGACACGTGGACCAAGCTCAAATGCGGCGGCGCGCCAAAGAAGATCAACATGATGGCGGAGGATTACTGCCGGCGGCAGGGGACGCGGGACCGGGTGGATTTTCAGTTCTACACGGCGGGCAAGGAACTGTTCGAGGTTCCGCTCTTCCGCAAGCGCCTGGACGCCATTTACGCCGAGCGAAACCTGGCGGTGACGCCGCATCACCGGATCCAATCCGTGGATACGCGGGCGCGGCGGGTGACGTTCGAGATCCACGAGCCGGGACAGGGGAAAGCGGGGGCGGGTGGTAGCGGAGCGGGGCCGGCTCCGGCGCCGCGGAGGGTGACGCGCGAGTTCGATTTTCTGCACATCGTGCCGCCGATGACGCCGCCGGGATTCGTGCTGGAATCCGCGCTGATGGAAGACCCGGAGACGGGGAAGGCGGCGCAATGGGTCCCCACGGACGCGGCCACTCTGCGGCACGCACGGTTCGGCAACGTGTTCGTGGCGGGGGATGTGGCGGGGATTCCCACGAGCAAGACGGCGGCGGCGGTGCGGATGCAGGCTCCCGTGGTGGCGGAGAACCTCATCGCGGCGATGGAAGGCCGCAAACTGACGGCAGCCTACGACGGCTATACCGCGTGCCCGTTCACGACGGAATACGGCAAGGTGCTGATGGCGGAATTCGATTACGCGAAGACGCCCAAGCCGTCGATTCCGTTCGTGGATCCGGGGCACGAGCATCGGCCCGGCTGGATTCTGAAGCGCTACATGCTGAAGCCGGCGTACTTCGATCTGATGCTGCGCGGGCGGATGTAGCACGGGCGGGGACGGATGTAGCACGGGCCGGGGCCGGTGGATCAGGCTGAGCGGGCGGATGTAGCAGGAACGTGATTTCAAAATATCGGATTCGTTCCGGAAAATCGGTACAAGGGGCGCGGCTGATGCCGATTTCTTCTGCAACCGCGCGGAAATTCGAATAAGCTGGTCACATGCGATTTGCGGTCTTGTTGATGCTTCTATGCGGGATGCTGCCGGCGGCGGAAGCGGAACTGAAGGTGTCCGTGTATGCGACGGCGGGAGGGATTGAGCAATTGCTCTCGACGGCGGAAGGGCGCGCGCGGGCGGCGGCGGCGATGCACAGGCTGGGCGTGACGCGGGTGGTGCTGGAGGGGCGGCGGGGCGATGAATACGTGGCTCCGGAGAAGCTGAAGGCGCTGCGGACGCAACTCGGGGAACTGGGTTTTGCGACGACGGGGGGCATTGCGACGGTGCCGGGGAAGCATTTCGGGACGCGGCAGGAACATGCGCTCGGATGGCTGAATTGGGAAACCAAGGCGACGCAGGACGGAATCGAGAATTTCTTCCGCGAGGACGCGACGGTGTTCGACGAACTGGTGCTGGACGATTTCTTCTGCACGGCGGATATGTCCGCGCAATCGGATGCCGCGCGGGGGAACCGGGATTGGGGGCAATACCGGCGGGATCTGCTGGACGGGCTGCTGGAAAAGATCGTGATTCGCCCGGCGCGGGAGGTAAAGCCGGGGATCCGGCTGGTGATCAAGTATCCGCAGTGGTACGACATGTTCCACCGGTATGGCTACGATCCGGCGAAGAGCGCCCCGATGTTCGATGCGATTTGGGTAGGGACGGAAGTGCGGAACCCGAAGACGCAACGGATGGGGTATTTGCAGCCGACCGAGGGATATATCAATTACCGCTGGCTGAACGATGTGGCGCATGGCAAGGCGGAAGCGGCGTGGTTCGACCACATCGAGTGCACGGCGCAGAACTTCCTGGACCAGGCATGGCAGAGCGTGCTGGCGGGTGCGCCGGAACTGATGCTGTTCAACCTGATCGATGTGGTGGAAGGGCACCCTGGGCACACGCTGTTCATTCGGGATCTTCCGGCGCTGCGGGAGACGGCGAAGCGGGTGCGGGGCAAGGCGGTGAAGGGAGTGGCGTATTACAAGCCGCCCACGAGCGAAGCGGGGGACAACCGCTATTTGATGGACTATCTGGCGATGCTCGGCATCCCGGTGGTTCCCACGGCGGAGTACCCGATGGAGAGCGAATCCGTGATTCTGGGCGTGCAGGCGGCGCACGACCCGGCGCTGGTTGAGAAGGTGCGCGCCCATCTGAAGCGAGGCGCGAAGGTGGCGATGACGGCCTCATTGATGGAGCGCATCGAGGCACCGGCAGGCGTGGCTCGGCTCGATCTGCACACGTTCACAGACCAGGATTATCTGGACGTGGGCGAGTATCTGCTTCCGCCGAAGGAACTGTCCATGATGAAGATGACGCGCGCGGAGGCGGACGCTCTCCGTGCGAAGGTGGGCGTGGACCTTTCCGCTCCGGTGGGGATCGCCTATTACCGGTTCGGGGACGATGAAGCGTTCTACAGCTTCCTCGATGCGGATGCGGAAGTGCAGCTTCGGGGCAAGACGGTGCGTGTGCCGCAGCATGCGCTGCAGTGGGTGAAGCCCTGAGTGGGCGGAGGCTCAGCCTTCGATAGCGGACGGAGCTGGGGCCGTGGGCGCGGCGGCGGCGGGTGTGGCGCCGTGCGGCTCCGCGAGAGGCTGTTCGCTCAGCGCGGACACTTCCAGGCGCAAGCGGTCCGTGAGCGCTTTGTGCTCCTTGAGAGAGAGCCCGGTGGTGGGGATGGGCTTGCCGATGCGCAGGGTGGCGCGCCCGGAGCGGACGTGGACGGAGCCCATGGGAAGGATCTGCCCCATGCCGAGCAAGCCGACGGGCACCATGGGAACGCCGCTTTTCACGGCCAGGTAGGCGGCGCCATCCTTGAACTCCTGCAGGCCGATGGCATCGTGCGTGCGCCCGCCTTCGGGAAAAATCATCAAGCAGATGCGCCGCCGCTGGACGATCTCCGCCGCGCCGGTGAGCGCTTTCAACATGCCGCGGATATCGTCGCGCGGGATGGGGATATGCCCGGCGCGGCGCAGGTGGTTGCCGAGGAAAGGGATCTGGAAGAGGCCCTGCTTGGCGAGGAAGCGAAACTGCACGGGGATATGGGCCATCAGCACGGGGGTATCCATGAAGCTGACGTGGTTGCTGACGAAGACGTAGCTGCCCTCCGGATCAATGTTTTCGAGGCCCTCGACGCGCACCCGGACGCCGCCGATGGCGAGCAACTGGCGAGCCCAGGCGCGGGCGATGCGGTGCTGAGTATTCCCCGATTTATCGAAGAGCGAACAGCAGAAAGAGATGCTGCCCATCACGATGGTGGAAAGGCAGATGAGGGGCACTTTGACGGCGACGGCGAAGAGGTAGGCGGGGGAGAGGCGGTCCTTTGGCGGGGCGGGCGCGGCGTGCGTCTCCAGGAGGGGTGCTGTTTCGGCCTGTGGCATGCGGTGCTTGTCGCTCAAGGGAAGTTCCATTTTACGAAGCCCGGAGCGCCTCTTGCGCGGTGAACCAGGCTTTTGCCTCTCCGGCGAGATAGAGAGAACCCGCGATGAAGACGCGGTCTTCGGGCTGCGCGCCCCGCAACACGGCCACGACTTCCGGGAAGGTGTGGGCGATATGGATGCGGGAAGGCGGGTTGGTGAGCTGCTCCGCTTCCGCGGCGAGCACTTCCGGACGAAGCGCTCGCGCCTGCGGGGGCGCGGTAAGCACGAGTTCATCCGCAAGAGAGAAGAGCAGGGCGGCCATCTCGGAGATGGCCTTATCACGCATCGCGCCGAAGACGAGCCAGGTGCGATGCGCGCCTTTGGATGCGCGAATGTACTCCGCGAGCGCCGCGCATCCGGCGGGGTTGTGGGCGCCATCCACGAAGATCTCCGGGTGTGTGGCCACGCGCTCTAATCGCCCCGGCCAGTGGACATTGCGGATGCCTTCCTCGATGGCGGAAGCATCCAGTTGGAGAAGATCGAGCGCGGCAGCCGCCACGCGGGCATTTTCCACCTGCCAGGCGCCGCGCAGTGGGCATTCGATTTGCAACCGGTCTTTGATGTCGAGGGAACGGGGGCGCTGGAGCGTGAATCTCGCGCCGTCGAGGTTCGTTTCGAGTTCCGAGATCGCCCACTGTTCGCTTCGGAAGGTTTCCGCGCCCACCTCACGCGCTTTCGCTTCCAGCACCGCGAGCGCTTCGGCGCGCTGCGTGGAGAACAACGCAGGCACGCCCGCCTTCAGGATGCCCGCCTTTTCGGCGGCGATCGCCTCGATGCTGTTGCCGAGAATGGCTTCATGGTCGTAATCGATGGGAGTAACGACCGAGAGCGCGGAAGCGAGCACGTTGGTGGCGTCCAGACGGCCGCCGAGGCCCACTTCGACGACCGCCCAATCGACGCGAGCGCGAGCGAATGCGAGGAAACCCATGGCGGTGACGGTTTCGAAGTAGGTGGGGTGGAGGTCGAGTTCGCCGCGCGCCACCATGGCCTCAGCCTTCTCATGCACTTCGCGGAAGACCTCGACGAAGGCGGCACGGGAGAGGTCCGCGCCATCGATGCGGATCCGCTCCGTGGGTTCGATCAGATGGGGAGAGGTGAAAAGCCCGGTGCGGCGCCCGGCAGCCTGCAGCCCGGCGGCGATCATCGCGCAGGTGGAGCCTTTGCCGTTGGTGCCGGCGACGTGCACCACCTGGAATTCTCGTTGGGGATCGCCCAGCGCGCGCAGCAGGAGGCGGATGCGATCAAGGCCGAACTTGGCGGTCTTGATCTCATTGCCGAGCGCGTAGAGAAATTCGACCGAATCCGGATATTGCATCGCAAGGTGAAGGGGCACGCGCGGCGGCACGCTTCGGATTATTCCTGGTTCTTCCCATTGCAGCCAAAGCCCGTGGGGACGCGGCCGCCTTTGTTCAATTCCTTGAAGCCCGCTTCGGTGGCGTAATAGATGCGGGCGGTCAGCGACTTGAGGGAGCGGAAGAACTGGTGGCCGGTTTCAAGGCCTGCGCCGCCGGCGTCGAGCGTCTCAAGCACCTTGACCTGCTGGGCTTCGGGAAGCCGCGCGAAGGGCGCCGCTCCGGTTCGAATGGCATAGCCGTCGAGCCAATTGAGGCCGGCGATGAAATCGGCGCGCGGCTTCTCCTCGCCATCGCGCAGGAGGAGATCGATGTAGCGATTGACGAGCGCGTCTTTCGCGCCGGGTGTGTCGGTTCTGGGGATGATGAGCTCGGTGAGCGCGGTGACGGTCTGGTTCTGATGATCGTCGAAGACGGAGGGTTTCCAATCCGGAGCGCCGGCCGCCTGGGTGCTGGCGGCATTCACCGGATGGGCGTGCTGCGCCATTGCCGATTCGGAAGCCACGGCCATTGCGGCGCCGTTCGCGCCCATGCGGAACAAATCACGACGATTCATGGTTACTATGATGCCTCAGTTCGGGAGGGATGGACAGAGCCCCTGTAGCTACCGTCCTTCGGCATTGGGTCGATTCCCGCGCCGGACTGCGTGATAATGCTTAGGAGCCGGAACGTGCCTGTACCGGCTGGAAGCCTGCGCAGCCTCCGCTGTTCGCAAGGCAGATCTCATTGAGAGTTGAGATTTGATGATGCCACCCGTTGACGCGCCGATACGAAGCCGCACTTTGCCATACGCACTCCCCCCGGATGCGCTCGAAGGGCTGTTGCGGCTTGCGGCCCACGTGGCGTTGACGGAGACTGCCGTCCTGTTCCTGCAGCGCGGCAGTAGTTACTGGGTGCTTTCGACGAGTGGCGTGGCGCCGGCCGACGCGCACATGGCGGCGTTGCTGCTTCCCGACGTTCTGGGTCCGGATGCCAACGACTATCTCTGCCTGGATGCCACCGCCGGATCCGAGGCCGCGGGGCTTCTCGCGTCGGCGATGGCGAAGCGGCCGGGGTTTCTCTCTCTGCACCGCTTCGTGGTGGATGGGGAAGACTGTTATGCGATCCTCGCCCTGGCGCACCCGGTGGCGAAGCCGCTGCCGTCGGAGGAGACGGCGACCCTGCTCAGCGAGATTTCCCGCCAGATCGCGCTTCGTATCGAGGCGAGAGCGGAGAAGCGCGAACTGGAGGCCAGCCGGGAGCGGCGGGCGCTGCGGGACCGGTTTCTGGTGGCGATCTGCCGGGAGAATGCGATCGGGCAATGCCTGCTCGATTCGGAGGGCAAAATCCTTTCCTTGAGCGACGGGCTGGTTCAGGTGCTAGAGATCGACCGGCGCGAAATGGAGTTACAACCGTTCGAGCAGATTTTCGCGTTTGCCTCTGCATTCCGGGACGATCACACCGGCAACGCCGGGGAAGCGGAGCACGCGGACGCCGTTCGTATTCCGTGGGAGCGGGTGTTTGACACGGCGTGCCTGTACCGGAAGAGCGCGAATGAACTGCTGCGTCTCGAAGCCACTGCGGCCCCGGCCAGGTTGAACGACGGCTCGGACGGATGGTGTGTCGCGATTTCCGGAGGAGAGACTCGCGAATTGGCAATGCTCACCGCCCCCCGCCGATTGCAGAAGATCCTCATCGCGGAAGACCATCCGGTGAATCAGCGGGTGATCCAGGGGATGGTGGAGAAATTGGGGCTGAGCGCTGATGTGGTCTCCAACGGGCTCGAGGCGGTCCATGCCGCATGCCACGGAAGTTATGCCGCGATTCTGATGGATTGCCAGATGCCTGACATGGATGGGATTGAGGCCACGCGCTTCATTCGCGGGACGGAAGATCGCATTGGCCGCGTGCCGATTGTGGCCGTCACGGCGTTCGGCCATGAAGAGGACCGCGCGCGCTGCTTTGAGGCCGGGGTGGATGAGTTCATGGTGAAGCCCATCCGGATTGAAGCCCTGGCGCAAGTGCTCGCCCAGTGGGCTCCCGTTGCGATGAAGCCGGAGCTGCCGCATTCGCCCGCGGCTCCAGATCCCCTGGACCATACGCGGCGGGATCTGGAGCAGGCCATCAACCGATTGAATGCGGATCTCGATACTGAACTGGTGCACGAAGTGGTGGCGCTGTTTCTCGAAGATACGCGGGTACGCATCGATGAGATGCGCAGGCTCTCGGCTTCCGCCGATCGGAACCAGCTTCGCAACGCGGCGCACCGGATCAAGGGAAGTTGCGGGAGCCTGGGCGCGACGACGCTGATGAATGCTTGCGACCGTCTGGAGCACTTGGCGCAGAACGGATCCAGGGAAGAAGTGGAAGCCGCTATTGACCAAGCGGCGGAGTTGTTTGACACGATCGTGCCGTTGCTGCGGGAGTTCCTCGATGCCAGCGGCGTGCGAGCCATGGACGCTCCGACACGGACATTTGAAGGATAGCGAGCAAGTATGCCGGGCAGTGTTCTCGACCTGTTTTCGATCGGCGTGGGCCCGTCAAGCTCCCATACGCTGGGCCCGATGCGCGCGGCCAGGCACTTCGCATCCGGCCTGGAAACGAGCGGCGCGCTGCGGGGCTGCTCCAGAGTCTGCTGCATGCTGTACGGCTCGCTCGCGCTGACGGGGCGGGGGCACTGCACGGACAAGGCCATATTGGCGGGACTTTCGGGGCGGTGCGCCGAGGAGATCGCTCCCGGTGAACTGGCGGCGATCGAGGCGGAGGCACGGGCAAGCCAAGAACTCCTGCTGGCCGGCGAGCACCGTTGCGGATTCGACATGGACGCAGACCTGCAGTTCCGGACCGGCGAACTGCTGCCCGCGCACTCGAACGGCATGCGCTTCCAGGCCTTCGACGACGGGGGGCGCAACCTCGCGGAATCGATCTACTATTCCGTGGGCGGGGGCTTCGTGGTGGATGGCGATGGAAGGCCCATCGATGTGGAGGGTGGCGCCGGGGCGGCGCAGTATCCCTATTTGAGTGGAGAGATGCTGGTGAGCGCGGCCCGCGAACGGGGGATTCGCATCGCGGATCTCGTTTGGGAATGGGAGCGCGGCTTGCGCGGGGAAGAGGAAACCATGGCCCGGTTGCTGCGCATCGCGGCGGTCATGGATGGGTGCATTGATTCCGGCCTGCATGCCGAAGGCCATCTCCCCGGCGGGCTGGGAGTGCGGAGGCGCGCGCCTGCGATGTACCAGCGGTTGATTGAGGTGGCCAGCGATCCGAATGTGGAGCCCGCGGGCGGCGAGGCGATGGATTGGCTGAGCGTCTACGCGATTGCGGTGAACGAGGAGAACGCCGCCATGGGCCGCGTGGTTTCCGCTCCCACGAATGGGGCGGCCGGCATTATTCCCTCCGTGCTGCGCTACTACCTGCGCCACATGGCGAATTTCGCGAGCGACGAGGCGCGCAAGCGGGATACGGCGGAGTTTCTGATGGTAGCCGGCGCGATCGGCATTCTCTACAAGGTGGGTGCTTCGCTATCGGCGGCGGAGGTGGGCTGCCAGGGGGAAGTGGGCGTGGCTTGCTCCATGGCGGCGGGCGCGCTGGCCTCCGTGATGGGGGGCACGAACGCGCAGGTGGAGAACGCGGCGGAGATCGGCATGGAGCATAACCTCGGGCTGACTTGCGACCCGATCGGCGGGCTGGTGCAGATCCCCTGCATCGAGCGCAACTCGATGGGCGCGGTGAAGGCCGTCAATGCGGCGCGGCTTGCGCTCTATAGCGACGGGATCCACGTGGTGTCGCTCGATAGCGTCATCGCCACCATGCGGCGGACCGGTGAGGATATGTCGCGGCGGTACAAGGAAACTTCGCTCGGCGGCCTGGCCGTTGCGGTGACCGTGCCGGAATGCTGATTCGCATACCGCATGGCGGTTGGGAGCGCCTTCATGGAGAGCGCGGGAACACGAGGGGCGGCCGGTTGATCCGGTGCGCGCCATGTGATGAAGTATCTAGACCATGAACCTTTCCCGGCGTCAGATTCTCGTCTCCACCGCGGGCGCGGCCGCGTCTCTTCCGCTCGCCACGGCACAATCCACCGCGCAATCCGGCTCACAAGCCGCCAAGCCGGACACCCCATCGGGGCAGGCGATCTCGCTGGCCGCATGGAGCTTGAACGGGAGCTTCTTCAAGGGCAAATGGAAGCTCCTTGAAATGCCCGGCATTCTGCGGGACAAGCTCGGAATCGCGGCCTTCGAGCACGTGAATACCTTCTTTGAGAACCCGACGCTGCTCTATCTGCAGAAGCTCAACAAGGCGTTCAACGACGCGGGCATCCGGCAGACCATTCTGATGGTGGATGGCGAGGGCTCCACCGCATCGCCGGATGCGGGTGAACGCAAACTGGCCGCGGTGGCGCACCGGAAATGGATCGATATCGCGAACTACGTGGGCTGCCATTCCATGCGGATCAACATGCACGGCGGCGCCAGGGATTGGAAGACCGATCCCGATCTCACGAAGCGCGCGGCGGAGACGATCCATTCGATGCTCGATTACGCCAAGGGTACGAAGCTGAATATTATCGTGGAGAATCACGGCCAGGCGTCTTCCGACCCGGACGTGCTGGTGCGCCTGGTGAAGGAAGTGAATCATCCCAAGTTCGGCTTGCTCTGCGACCTGGGCAACTGGAATCCGGGAACCGACTTCTACGCCAATTCGAGGAAGACGCTTCCTTACGCGAAGGGCCTTTCCGTGAAGGGCACGTGGGGCGCGGACAAGAACCCGGATTTCGACGCGGAGAAGCTCGTGAAGACCGCTCATGACTTTGGCTACAAGGGCTGGTGGGGGCTGGAGGTGACGCCGCGGCGGCCCCGCAACGCGCCCGCCCTTTCCGCCGAGGATCAACTTGTGCTCGAAGTGAAGACGGTTCTTGAAGCGAAGGCGATTGTCGAGCGCGTTGTGATGAACAAGGGCTGAGCAGAATGGCAGAGGACGAATTTCATGAGCGATAAGCCGGTTTCCGGTTCTACGCGGCGCGCATTCAACGCGGCAGCCGCGAGCTTGTTCACTATCGTGCCGCGGCACGTTCTTGGCGGGCAGGGCGTGGTTGCGCCGAGCGACCAGGTGACGCTGGCCGCGATCGGCATGGGGCGGCAGGGGATGACCATCAGCATGGAATTGATGGCCCGGCCGGACGTGCGGATGGTGGCCGTTTGCGATTGCAACGAAGGCAGCCGCGACTACGCGGAGTATGGCGAAAACGACCTGCTCAAGCAGGCGAGGGCGCTGCTCGGCAAGGGACATGAGAACTGGGGCGCGGACCTGGCCTCGCCCGGCTTCAAGAATCTTACGGACATTTTCCGCACGAGCCTCGGCATGGGCGGGCGCATGCCGGCCAAGCGTGTCGTGGAGGCGTATTACGGCGCGCGGAGCGGTTCCGGGAATTACAAGGGTTGCAACGCCTACGCGGATTATCGGGAATTGCTCGCCAAGGAGAAAGGCGTGGATGCGGTGTATGTGGCCACGCCGGACCATTGGCATGCCCCCATCGCGATGGCTGCGATGCGCGCGAAGAAGCACGTGCTTTGCCAGAAGCCGATGACCCACTCGATTGGAGAGGCGCATCGCATGGCGAAGACGGCGCGGGAGACCGGAGTGGCGACCTCGGTCACGGTCAATAACCCTTCCACCGAAGCGTCGCGAACGATCAAGTCGTGGCTGGAAGATGGGGCGATCGGCAGTGTGCGGGAGGTGCATAACTGGTCCAGCCGCCCGTACTGGCCGCAGGGGATGAACGCCCCGGCGAAGGCGATGCCCGTGCCCGCCAACCTCAATTGGGATATGTGGCTGGGGCCGGCGGCGGAGCGCCCGTTCAACTCCGCGTATCTGCCCTTTGTGTGGCGTGGATGGGTGGATTTCGGCTGCGGTTCGTTCGGGGACATGGGTTGCTATAGTTTCGCCGGGCTGTTTCATATCCTGAATCTCACTCCGCCCGTCTCCGTGGAATCTTCCACGAGTGAACCGCACGCGGCCAGCTATCCGTGGGCGTCGATTGTCCATCTGGATTTTCCGGCGAACGGCGCGCGCAAGGCGCTGCGGCTCCATTGGTACGACGGGGGCTTGATGCCGGAGCGCCCGGCCGGGCTCGCGGAGGAATCTGCACGGCGATTCCAAAGCCGCGGCGAAGGCGTGATGTATGTGGGAGATAAAGGGATTCTGGTGGCGGGCTTCAACGGCCAG
The DNA here is from genome assembly GCA_020847315.1 of Bryobacterales bacterium. Classification (GTDB taxonomy): domain Bacteria; phylum Acidobacteriota; class Terriglobia; order Bryobacterales; family Bryobacteraceae; genus JACTMJ01. Next base: position 24,546 of record JADLCF010000129.1, read on the forward strand.
AACCCGCGCGTCTACCCGGAGAACAAGAAGTACGTTCAGGCCCCGCGCCCACGGGGCAGCGAGGAGCCGGAGTATGCGATCGATCAATGGCTGAAGGCGTGCAAGGGCGGCCCGGCTCCGAAAGCGGATGTCGTTTCGCAGACCCCGGTGACCGAGGCGCTCCTGCTGGGCTGCCTTGCCCAGCGAATGCCGTTTGAAAAGCACCTGTGGGATTCCTCCGCTTTGCGCGTCACGAACTCCGCGGCTGCCACGAAGCTGGTGGACCCGCCCTATCGCGGTTCCTGGGGCGCCTGACGCCTCGCGTTCCCCGCCACGAAATGCCGGCGGGAACACCGCGCTACAATTCGAAGTTCGCCCCCCTGGGAAACACAATGCAGCTATACGCCAAGATCCTGATCGGGATGGTTGCCGGTGTGGTTACCGGCATCGCCGCCAACTTCGGAAAGATCGTCTGGTTACAGGACACCCTTCGCGCGTTGGAGCCCTTGGGAGACGGCTTCATCCGCGCGATTACGATGGTGGTGATCCCGCTGGTGGTGGCGAGTTTGCTCGTGGGGACGGCATCGCTCGGCGACATCCGTAAACTCGGGCGCATCGGGCTTCGAACGGTGGTCTACTTCCTGCTCTCGACCGTGCTGGCGATCGTGCTGGGCCTGCTGCTTTCGAATCTGTTCAAGCCGGGGAGCCGGATCGATTCCGCCACGCGGGATTCTCTGTCGGCCCAGTTCGCCGGGGAGGCCGCCGGAAAGCTGGATCTTTCGGGCAAGCAACCCTCGTACTCGGAAGTGCTGCTGAATGTGATTCCGCGCAATCCAGTGGCCTCCGCCGCGAATTTCGATCTGCTGCCGCTCATTACGTTCACGGTGCTGTTCGGGGCGGCGCTGAGCGTGCTGCCAAAACAGCGAAGCGCTCCGGTGATCGCGTTTTTTGACGGCGTGAACGAAGCATCCATGGTGATCATCGGGTGGGTGATGCATTTGGCCCCGTATGCGGTCTTCGTACTGATTGCGGCCGTGATTTCCCGGTTCGGGATGGACCTTCTGCAGAGCCTTCTGCTCTATTCCGCCATTGTCGCGGTGGGGCTCTTCATCCACACTTATTTCTGCCTGGGGCTGTTCGTGCGGTTTCTCTCGGGGATGAGCCCGTGGCTGTTCTTCAAACGAATCCTACCTGTGCAGTTGGTTGCCTTCTCCACGTCGTCCTCGAATGCCACGCTGCCGGTGAGCCTGGAGACGGCGGAGACCCGTCTGGGCACGTCGAACTCGATCGCGAGTTTCGTGCTGCCCCTGGGCGCCACGATCAACATGAATGGCACGGCGCTCTATCAGGCGGTTGCCGTGATGTTTATCGGCCAGATTTATGGTCTGGAGTTTGGCTTGGCCGATCAGCTCAAGATCGTGCTCACCGCGACCCTGGCCGCGATCGGAACGGCGGGGGTGCCGAGCGCGGGCATCATTACCATCATCATTGTGTTGCAATCTCTCGGGCTGGGAAGCCAGTTGGCCGCCGGAATCTCCCTGATTCTCGGCGTGGATCGCATTCTGGACATGATGCGCACCGTGACGAACGTAACGGGAGACTTGGTCTGCTGTGCGTATGTGAGCAAATCCGAGGGTGAGATGGCGGTCCCCACCGAGGCGGAACTGAGCAGGCTGAAGCAGTAGGTTAAGCAGTATTATTCGTGGTGAAACATGAGATTTTACACTCGCATTTTGCAACAAAACCTGTAAGAATGATTTCGTTGCGATCGGGGATCATTGCATTGACCGCGGGGAAGGATGGCCGGGTGCTTGCCGGGGCCGGAACTCCCGCCCGGCGGCGAGAGGAATCGATCACTCCAAAGGACAGTCGAGCCGCTGCGCTCCATCGAGCGAAGAGGCTGCGGCGAAAGACGCCACGAAAATGAAGTGCTGCCGCCACGAGGCTACCTTTCAAAGTCTAGCGTCCGGCCTGCTCGCTCCGGGAAACAGCGAGTTCGCCGTGCTGAGGCTGACGGAAATGCTGGAGATGTGCCGGACCTGCCAATCTGAGGATTGTCCGGGCATCGGCGAATTGCTGATTCAGGCGACGGTCCTCTCGGCAATCGAGCAGTGCGATGAGCAGGCCGCGCTGCCGGGTCTGCTCGATGGGCTGCTGCCGGGCGCGCCCCTTGCCGAAGAGGGATAAACGCCGCTGCTGCTTGAGGGCGGACATGCGCCAACTCAGGGCAGTACCGCGATTGCATCCAGAGAGAGCGTCGCGTCGAGCGCGGGCAAATCCTCGACGGTCGCGCGCAGGATGGCGGGGTCGTGCCTGGTGTCCAGATACTTCCTTCCCTGGGTTTCCGTGCGCCGACCGAGTTCTACGCTTTCCGCCAGAATACTGAGTTGCGCGGCGTTCGAGAGGCTGCTCCCGGCTTTCTTCAAGGTGGCTTCCAAGCGTTCGAAGGCAAGCGCGAGGTCGGCGTCCGTCGCTCGAAAACCGAGTTGCGCGGAAGTCAGAATCAGGGCGGCTGCATTCGTCTTGACCAGCGAGGTGATGGGTGGTTCGTTCTCGCGCGGGGTGAGCACGCGCGCTTCGAGCGCTTGCGCGGGCGGAGCGGAAAGGCGAGCCACCAGATCGCAATTTGCGTAAGAATTCACCGTGGAACGCATGCCCTGCAACAACCGGACATGCGCGCGAGGGAAACGCTTGCGCATGGCCCGTTCGAGGGGATGCATGTCTTGCGTGAGGCTCACGAAACAGCGCGCGAACAGGGCATCCTCCGGCTTCGCGGCTTCGGCTGCGAGGCGCTCCGCGAGGATGTCGAGAGACCGCTCGACTTCCGGCGCGATCTCGAAGCGGAATTCCGGCGCCTCACTTCGTACGCCGGCGAGAAAGATCAGGCCGTGCGGATTCACCGGTTCCGTTTCCGCAACCTCGACGTCGAAGGCCACGCGCGATGCGGGATTGGGCAGCGCCCCCACCCGAATCACCGTGATGGCCGGAATGGGGATACGCCATTTGGCCAGCAGCTCCCGAATGCTCATGGAGACACGGCGCGTATCGCCCGCTCCGCCAACCCAAGCCGTGATGCGGAGCACCTTGCGCTTGCCGAGCAGCCGCCGCAGACTCTTCATGGACTCTTCCACCTGGCGCGATAGCAAACCCCGCTGCTCGGCGGGCAGAGACAAGTAACCCAGCCGCGAGGTCTCCGTCTTGACGAAATCGGGTGCTTCCGGCGCGAGTTCGAGCACCTGCGGCTTTTCCTCCTCCGGCTGCTTCTGCGCGCCGGCGGGGAGGCAGACAAGCAGAGACGCGCCGGCGAAAAGGAGCACGCGGAGAATGAGTCTTGGAACGAGAATCGTCATCACGCTCGGTGGCCAACGGCGAAGTATCCCGATTGTATCAGAGGGGTTCAGAGAGGCTGGAGAATAACGCCGGGAGGAACGGCTGCCGATGGCCGCTGCGGGCGCGAGACCTTGGAAGGCGATACGCTTCGCGCTACGCTGGAGGCATACACCATGGCGGACCCCAAGACCTTTAATGAACCCCGGCTGAGGATCTCCAAGATTTACACCAAGAGCGGTGACAAGGGGATGACCAGCCTCGTGAACGGCCGCCGCGTGGCGAAGAACCATGTCCGTATCGATACCTACGGCACGGTGGATGAACTGAACGCGACGCTCGGCTTGGCCGCGGTAACCGTCGCTGAGCTGGAAGGGGCCGCGCCGGGGCTGCAACGGCTGGGCGGCATCCTCTCGCGGGTGCAGCACGAACTATTCAACCTGGGATCTCTCCTGGCGACAGACCCCGCGCACCTGCACCCCAAGCAGCCGCGCATTACGGCGGCCGACGTCGCCATGCTCGAAACGGAAATTGACGAGATGAACGAGGAACTGCCGGAGTTGACTTCGTTCGTGCTGCCGGGCGGCTGCCGGTTGAATGCGGAACTGCACGTGAGCCGCACCGTATGCCGGCGCGCGGAACGGCTATGCTCTACGCTCTCCCAGGAGGAAAAGGTACCCGCTGAGGTGTTGCATTACCTGAACCGCCTGAGCGATGCGCTCTTCGTCTGGAGCCGCTGGGCATCAAAGACGCTCGGCGTTCCAGAAGTGCTGTGGAACCCGAACCGCTCCGCTGGAGCAAACGCGGGGTAGCTCGCCGGCGGCAGTTTCTCATGCCTGCGACGCGCCGGGCTGCCAGACGAGTGAGAGCAGTGTCACCTGGATATCCGATTTATTGGGCTTGATGGCGAGGTCCTCGAGGTCGCCGGTAGCCAAATCCATGCGCGTGGAGAGATCGTTCACCTGCCCCTCCAACTCTTCGAGGAGCGCGGCGCGCTGTGCCTCCAACTCTTCGAGTTTGTCCCCGGCCAGCGATACATCGTGCTCTTCTTTCTGGCGCTGCCCGTAGCCGCGGACGGCGCTGGCTCCGGCCCCGCGGTAACTCCTGCCAAAGATCGCGCCCAGCACGGAACTGCCGATATTGACGGCCATATTTGTCGTCGCGCGCTGGACATCGGCCTGCTCCTTGCTCAGCTTCTGCTGGGCCGCGAAGATGCGCTCTTCCAGACGGGCGAGGCGGGTTCCGTGCTTCTCGCGGA
>JADLCF010000130.1 GCA_020847315.1 Bryobacterales bacterium
CCCACCTGGGCATTGGCCTTGATCTTCTCGGGAGTCTTGTCGCGAACGCATTCGAGAAAGCTCTTCAATTCGGCGTATTCCGGATCCACCTCTTCCTCGGGGACCATCACACCCTTCGTGTAGAGCCAGCGCCGCGCAAACTTGAGTTCGCGCGCGAGGAACGAATCGTTCTCGGTAATCTCGTCGCTGGGGAGCAGCAATGGGAAACCGTCGCCCACCTTGACATTGGTAACCGTGGACCCGGCCACCCAATTTTCCTTGGCCTTGCCGGCTTCCTCTTTCTTCGAGGCCACGACAGGCTCGCGGAACCACATCGACTTGCCGAGCGTGATCTCGATCGTACCCTCGGTGCCCTTGATCATTTCACCGAACTCAGGCATCCCCTTGAGCCCGACATACGGCAGATGCGCATTCGTGGTGATCGAGCTGTACTGGAACTTCTGACCGCCGGGGTAGACGAAATCGAGCAGGATGTTGTCGTAAATGTCGCGGCCATCCTTGTAGTAATCGAGCCCGCCGATGCCTTGGACGTATAATGGCGCTTCCCCGATCATGCGGTCCGAGACGTCGATCTGGTGCGAAGCGAGTTCGCCGGTGAGTCCGTTTGAAAGATCCCGGTACATACGCCAGTTGATCTGCCGTTCGAGCTTGGGATCGGTGAGCGGACGCCGCCAGTTAGTGTTGCGGTGCCACTGGCCGAAGATATGCGTGACCTCGCCGATGGTGCCTTTGCGAATCATATCCTCGGCAAGCTGGTAGAAGAGACTGTAATTGCGCTGCAACCCCACTTGAATCATCAAGCTCGGATTCTCTTCGTGCAGCTTCTTCAGGCCATGGTACTCTTCCGGTTTGAAAACCAGGCTCTTTTCGCAGAAAACGTGCTTGCCGGCTAGCAGCGCGTCGCGCATCACAGGGTAGTGAACGCTAATCGGCACCGTGATAAAAACGGCCTCGACGTCCTTGCGCGCCAGCAACTCCCGGTAATCGTTGTATTTGTCCGGATTCGTGCCGATCACTTTCGCGGCGTTATCGAGGTTCGGCTGGTAAACGTCGCACACGGCTACGCAACGCCCAGCATCGATCTTCGTGAGATGCCGCTCCATGAGGCGGATTCCACGGCTACCCGGTCCGATGAAGCCATACTTCACCTCGGCGCCGGCGGCCCTTGTTTTCAGAATGGCAGGGGACGCGGCGACATACTTGGATGCCACAGCGGCTGCGGTGGCCACTCCGGCGGTCTGTACGAAGGCTCGCCGGGAAACAGGAGATTTTTCAGGCATAGGACACTACCCTCTCAAACAAAGATGAACGCAAACTGGCGCAACGTTGAGTCTATCGAACGTGCTGTTTGATTGTAAACCGGAAAACAGCAAGCGGAATCGCCCCGCCAATCGACGTATCCATTGTATTGGACTGGGCAAGCCGGCGTTGCGTTACACGCGGACGCCACGGCTTGGCGTAGGGCAAGAGTCTCGGCCTGGGTTCCGGAATCGGACATCTCCGGCGTCGGCTCGCCGGACAAGCCGGCCCTCCTTTCACCGCCGCCGACCGGCGATTGCAGCCATCCGGCTGGACGCATCCTCATGCTTGCCCGAGGAATAATGCAACGTTTCCGCGCGATCCCCGTCGCAGAAACTCGCCGCCAGTCGGCTTTTGGTGATACCTTTTTTAGTTCATGACAATTGACCTGCATCCACTTGATTGGGCAGTCATCTTCGGCTACCTGATCCTCATCCTGATCATCGGCTTTGCGGCCGCGCGGCGCGTGAAAGATACGCACGACTACTTTTTGGGTGGCCGTTCCTTCAATATCTGGCTCCTGATCGCTCAATCTTTCGGCGTTGGGACCCACGCCGAGATGCCGGTTTCCCTCACCGGAGCGACCTTCCGTAGCGGCTACGCGGCCATCTGGTATCAATGGAAAAACCTCTTCATTACACCCTTCTATTGGATTCTCGCGCCCATCTTCCGGCGCTGCCGCTGCACCACCATCGGCGAATTCTACGAGAACCGCTACGGGCAATGGATGGGTGGAGTCTACAGCGTGTTCGCGCTGAGCTACTTCATCTTCAACCTCGGGGCGATGATGAAGGGTGCGGGCAAACTGGTGAGCGCGGCGGCGGGGGGAACCGTTGAACCGAACACCGTCGTCTTCGTGATGACCCTCACCTTCCTCGCCTATAGCTTTGTGGGCGGGCTTTACGCCGCGGCCTATACCGATTTCGCGCAGAGCTTCTTCATCATTGCCCTCTCCTTCATGCTGGTGCCCCTTGGGCTGGCCGAGATCGGCGGTTTCACGGCCGTTCGCCGGGAATTGCCGGAGCACATGCTCACGATGGTCGCGCCAGGAGATATCGGCTTGTTCATGATCGTGATCTTGACGATCAACGGACTCATCGGCATCATGGCCCAACCGCACATGCTCGCGGCCGTCGGCACCGGTAAAGATGAGCGCACCTGCCGCATCGGCTTTGCTTACGGCAACTTCACGAAGCGCTTCTGCACCATCGGCTGGGCGCTCACCGGCCTGATCGTGGTTGTGATGGTGATGCAGCGGGGAGTCACCCTGCCGGACCCGGAACTGGCATTCGGTTACGCCACGCGCGCGCTGCTGGCCCCCGGCTTCGTGGGGCTGATGATCGCCTGCGTGCTCGCGGCGAACATGAGCACCTGCTCCGCGATGATGGTGGATGGCGGCGCGCTCTTCACGCAGAACCTCTACCGGCGCTACCTTCGCAAGGCTGCCACGGACCGCCACTATCTGATGGCCGGGCGCTGGAGCGGCCTCGGCATCACCGCGCTGGGCATCCTCTTCGGCTTCTACGTGGATAGCGTGCTCGAAGCGTTCCTGTTCACGGAGACCATCGCCGCCTTCATGGGCATCAGCATGTTCGGCGCATTGTGCTGGAAGCGTTCGAACCGCTGGGGCGCGCTGGCAAGTCTGGCGGCTTCATCCCTCGTGTTCTTCACCATGACCGAAAGGCAGTTCGGTGAAATGCTGAAATGGGACGCCTGGAACTGCATGATCGCCCTGATCGTTGGCTTCGCCGCGTTGATCGTGGTGAGCC
>JADLCF010000131.1 GCA_020847315.1 Bryobacterales bacterium
GAGCGAACGCTCCGAACGGTTGGCGCGCGTCATCGCTCTCGCGGAGTTTACGTGGGGAGACGTTGATCTCGCCCGCGATTGGTTGAATAGCCCGCACTACTTCCTCTCCGGAGAAACACCCGTCCGCGTGGCCGAAACGGAGATCGGCGCCCGGCAAGTGGAAGAGATCCTGCAACGCATCAACTATGGCATTCCAGCTTAGGCAAGATCTGGTGGTTCACCGGGTCGCGAACATGAACCACGATTTCCTGGACGGCAACGGCGCCTCTCTCTTTGGAGGCCGCTGGAATTCGCGGGGAAGCCGGGTGATTTATGCAGCGGAGCATCTTTCCCTGGCAATGCTGGAGTTTCTGGCGAATGCAGGCCGATTTGAACTCCCGGTAGGCTTTGGACGGATAGAAATATCGATCCCCGCAGGCGCCAGCGCCGAGAAGATTCCTGCCGGTAAGTATCAGAATACAGACCGGTTCTCCACGGCGTCGCAAGGCGACGATTGGCTCGCGAGGCGCTTGTCGCTCGTATTGTTTGTGCCCTCGGTGGTTTTGGGTGGCTTAGAGAACAACGTACTCATCAACCCGCTTCATCCCGAGTTCCCATCTCTCGTCCCGTCAGAGCCGGAACCCGTCTACTGGGACGAGCGGCTCTTCTTCCCCCGCCAGGATTAAGCGATTATCCCAACCCGCGACGGATTGGCCCGAACGGCTACCGATTTAGCAGGCGCGCCCAGGCGCCGCTGCTAGACTGAAAGTTCCCATCATGTCTATGTCATCCGCGGCGAACCCGCTCAGCGTCATTCAGTATCGAATCCCTTTCCTCTCCATCCTTGCCGAGCATGTCGAACCGGCCGTGATGGTGCTGCTCACCGGGGCGCAGGCCGATATCGACGCCATCGCCGCGGAGACGGCGACGCCCACCTATGCGAACACGCTCGGGGCGCTCGAAGCCGCGACCGAGAAACTGGAATTTGCCATGGGCGTGGTGGGGCATCTCGAAAGCGTGGCGACGGAGCCGGCGCTGCGCTCGGCCTATAACGCCGTGCAACCTCCGGTGGCCGAGTTCTCCTCTGGAATTCCCATGAACGCGGCGCTCTATGCCCGCATCCGCGCGTTCGCCGGAACCGCGGAGGCGAAGGCGTTGAGTCCTGTGAAGGCGCGCTTCCTTAAGAAGACGCTCGATGACTTCCGGCGGCACGGCGCGGAGCTCGACGACACCGGAAAGCAGCGCCTGGCGAAGATCAACGTCACTCTCACCACTATCACCACGAAATTCGCACAGAACGTGCTCGACCACATGAAAGAATTCGAGTGGGTGGCCGCGGAAGAGGCGGCCCTCGCCGGCCTGCCCCCAAGCGCCGTGGCGGCTGCCCGCCAGAACGCGGAGGCGAAGGGCCTCGCGGGGTGGCGTTTCACTCTGCAGCAGCCCAGCCTGCTCGCGGTGATGACCTACCTCGACGACGCATCCATCCGTGAGCGCTTCTATCGCGCCCAGAACCAGGTGGGGGCGCCGGAACCTTACGGAAATTTCGCGTTGATCGAACAGATCGTGGCGCTCCGCGCGGAGAAGGCAGCGCTCCTTGGCTACGGGAGCTTCGCCGACCTCACGCTCGATGACCGCATGGCCCACACCGGCAGCCGCGCCATGGAGTTTCTGCAGGAACTCGAAGCGCGCAGCCGCGCCGCGTTTGATCGCGAACGCGCGGCGCTGCAAGCATTCCGGGACGCTCGCGAGGGCGATGCGTCGAAGCCCCTGGCCCCCTGGGACATTGCCTACTACGCGGAAAAACTGCGGCAGGCGGAGTTTGCGTTCGACGAAGAAGCCCTGCGTCCGTACTTCCCTCTGCCGCAGGTGCTGGAAGGCATGTTCAGTCTCGTCGAACGGCTTTACGGAATCCACGTCCGCGCCGCCGCGAACCCGGAGATCTGGGATCCCGCCGTCAAATTCTACGAAATCCACGACGAAGACGGCGCGCTGCTCGGAAGCTTCTATACCGATTGGTTCCCGCGCGAGAACAAGCGCGGCGGCGCGTGGATGAACCACTTCCTAACCGGTGGGCCGTCACCCGGGGGCTTCAAGCCGCACCTCGGCTTGATGTGCGGGAACATGACCCCGCCGGTCGGCGAACAGCCCGCGCTTTTGACGCATCGCGAAGTGGAGACCGTCTTTCACGAATTCGGGCACCTCCTGCACCATTGCCTCAGCAAGGTGGAAGTGCGAAGCCTGGCCGGGACCAGCGTGGCCTGGGACTTCGTCGAGTTGCCCTCGCAGATCATGGAGAACTGGTGCTGGGAGCGAGAGAGTCTGGACCTTTTCGCGCGGCATGTGGAGACGGCGGAACCTATCCCCGGGAACTTGTTTGAGAAGATGCGCCGCGCCCGCGCGTTCCGCGCCGCCACGTTCCAAGTGCGCCAACTCGGCTTCGGCATGGTGGATCTTCTACTGCATACCGGCGCATTCCCGCCGCGTGCCGACGAAGGCCTCCCGGCAGGCATCCAAGCGTGGGCGCGCGAAATCATGAGCCGCTACTCCCCAGCCCCGCTCCCCGAAAGTTTCGGCATGCTGGCGAGTTTTCTGCACCTGTTCTCGGATCCCGTCGGCTACGCGGCCGGCTACTACTCCTACAAATGGGCAGAGGTGCTGGATGCGGACGCCTTCAAGTGCTTCAAGGAAGCGGGCGTGTTTAGCCGCGAAGTGGGCCATGCCTTCCGCTCATGGATTCTTGAGCGGGGGAATAGCGAAGACCCCGCCGTGCTCTTCCGCGGCTTTCGCGGACGGGATCCGGATTTGACCGCGCTTCTCGAACGCCAGGGCCTCCTGAATCCATAAACCGGCCTCATCCGTAAGCCAATCCCCGCAAGGTGCGGGCACGGCGCAATGCGCATTTCGATATAATCGGTGCGAAGCTCTATTTCAACTCCCCGGTACGAGAAACAAGCCATGAGTGAACATTCTGTGAATCGACGTGATTTCTTTCGCGGGGCCGCCGCGGCAAGCGCCGTTTTGGGCGTTGCCGCCACCTCCAAGGCGAACCCCAGCAAATCGAGCGCCGGTCGCGTGATTGGCGCGAATGATCGCATCAATGTCGGAGTAATTGGCGTAGGCGGCCGCGGCAGTTACGTCGGGCGCACCTTCGCCAAGGTCGGCCAGGAGATCAGCAACGCCCAGATCGTGGCTGTCGCCGACGTTTACCAGAAGCGCGTGAATGCCAACAAGGAATTCCACAAGTGCGATGGAACTCTGGATTACCGGGAGATCATCGCCCGTA
>JADLCF010000132.1 GCA_020847315.1 Bryobacterales bacterium
CGTGGCGATCGCCGCGCCCGAAGATTGCATCAGCACGGTCAGCACCATGCCCACCAGAACAATCAGGAGCCGCTCACCCAGGCCGCTCGCGGGCAGCGACGCGAAGTCCACGTGCGAGGTCACGCCCTTCATCGCCACTTGCAGGTGCTCGATACCCACGAACATGAGTCCGAAACCCGCGAGCGCCGTTCCGAACGATTTCCATTTGCCGGGCGCTATCAATCGTAGAAACGCGCCCACGGCGGTGATCGGGAATGCATAGTAGCCCACGCTGACATTCAAGCCGATCAGCGCAACAAACCAGCCCGTGCTGGTCGTCCCCAAGCTCGCGCCGAGCACCACGCCCAAGGCTCGCGGGAAGCTGAGCAGGCCGGCGCTGACGAAGCCGATCATGGTGATCGTCGTGGCGCTCGAAGCCTGCACCACAGCCGTGGCGAGCGTGCCGGAGAGAAAGGCTGATGGGTTGATCGGTAAAGCGGAGCAGGGCTTTCCGCAGGGAGTCTCCGGCGAAGGAACGCAGCCCTTCCGTGAGCAGCGCCATCCCGAGCAGAAAGAGCCCCACGCCGCCGAACAGGCCCAGGATGAGATTGGTCACGGGTTGTTCAACCCCGGCGATTCCATGGCGCTCTTCCGCAACATGCTACCAAAGCCGGGCATGCGGATCTCACGCCTTCTTCGTCAGCGCTTGGAGCAACCCGCGTAATTGCTCCGTATTCGGGCCGCCCACAAAGCGGCGGATCTGGTTGCCGTCGCCATCGATGATCGCCGTAACGGGAATCCCACTCGAAGTATCGTAAGCACGCTGCGCGGCTGCGGGCGCAAGCGCGATCGGCACGGTAAGATTGTGGTCGCGAATATAAGGAGCCACCACTTTCCAGCCCGTTTCGTCCACGGAAAGCGCCAGCATTTCCACGTTTCGCGATGCGTACTCTTTGTACAATTCCTGCATCGCGGCCAGATAGCGTCGGCAATGCGGGCACCAAGTGGCCCAGAAGACCAGCAGTAGGGTCTTGCCTTTGTAATCTTCCAGACGAATGCGGCGGCCGATCAGCGTCTTCGTTTCAAACGGCGGCGCCTTCCGCCCGGCGTCCGCGAAACCGGCCGGCGCGGCAGCGGCGAAGGCGGCGGCTAGAAAAGCACGTCGATCAAAGCGGGAATGCATAGCTCAAGGGTAGCGCGCGGAGCCCGGCTCCCGCCCGCGCCGCCTCCCGCTTCCCACCAATTCCCCTGCGGAGCGAAGTTCGCATGGCGCCTCTCGGGCGAGCCCTATATCATGCCGCGCGATCCCAGCCGGAGGGCCTCCCGAAGCGGCTATGTTAGTCTGATATTTAGGCTTCAAAATCATGATCAAGACCAGCGACGTTACGGAACTTCAAGCAATTTCCAAGAAAATCCGGCGCCACATCATCACGATGATTACGGCTGCGAAATCCGGCCATCCAGGGGGATCTCTGTCGGCGGTGGAAATTCTCGTCAGCCTCTTCTTCGACCGGATGAAGCATGACCCGGCCAACCACGATTCGCCGGATCGGGACCGGTTCATTCTTTCCAAGGGCCACGCCGCGCCGGTGCTCTATTCGGTGATGGCGGAGTGCGGCTATACGCCGGTGGAAGAGCTCGACAACCTGCGCAAACTGGGCTCCATCTATCAGGGGCACCCCGACGTGCGGTTCATCCCCGCCCTCGACGCCTCCACGGGCTCGCTCGGGCAGGGGCTATCGCTGGCCCTGGGCATGGGTTGCGGCATGCGGCTCGACGGGCGAAGCGGCCGCGTGTTTTGCGTCCTGGGAGACGGGGAAATCCAGGAAGGCCAGGTTTGGGAAGCCGCCATGTTCGGCGCGTTCCACAACGTCACGAACGTCGTGCCGATTGTCGATTACAACCAGATTCAACTCGACGGCTTCGTGAAAGACATCATGGCGATTGAGCCGCTTACAGACAAATGGCGCAGCTTCGGCTATCACGTCATCGAGGTGGATGGCCATGACATCGCCGCATTGCAGAAGGCTTGGGACGAAGCCGCCGCCACCACGTCGGCGCCTTCCGTCGTGATCGCTCATACGATCAAAGGCAAGGGCGTTTCCTTCATGGAGAACAACCCGAAATTCCACGGAACCGCGCCCACTCAGCAAGAGATGGAAAAGGCGTTGGCGGAGCTTGCTTAGACGGATTCCCGCTCTCCGGGCATTGTGAAACTAACCAGAGGAAACGAACTACGATGGCGCTATCTACACAATACGAACTGAAATCTGGAGTGGCTACCCGCGAGGCATTCGGGCGCAAGCTGGCGGAACTGGCGAAGTCGGACTCCCGGATTGTCGTCTGTGACGCGGATCTTTCCAAATCCACCATGACGCACTACTTCGCGGCTGAGCACCCGGATCGCTTCTTCTCCGTCGGGATCGCCGAAGCGGACATGGTGGGCATCGGCGCCGGTCTTGCCTCCGTCGGCAAGATCCCGTTCGTTTCGAGCTTCTCGGTGTTCGTCATGAACAAGGGCTTCGAACAGTTGCGCACGGTGGTCGCGTATCCCAACGTCAACGTGAAGGTTGTGGGAACCCATAGCGGAATTTCGATCGGCGAGGATGGCCCCTCGCAGATGAGCATCGAGGATCTCAGCTTGGCCTGCTCCCTGCCCGGCTTCGTCGTCCTCTCCCCCGCCGACGACAAGTCCATGCGCGCCTGCATCGCTCTCGCGGTGGAAACGCACGGGCCGTTCTTTATTCGCGCCGGACGTCCGAAAGTGCCTGTGATCTACGGCTCCGAAGACGGGTTCAAAGTGGGCGGTTCCAGGCAGTTGCTCGACGGCGCCGATGTCACCCTGATGGCGCACGGCTTGATGGTGGCCGAGAGCATTCGTGCCGCGGAAGCGCTCGATGCCGAAGGCATCTCCGCGCGCGTCATCGACATGTATTCTGTAAAGCCCCTCGACCGCGAAGCAATCGTCCGCGCAGCTAAGGAAACGGGGGCCATTGTCGTCTCCGAAGAACACCTCGTGGATGCCGGCCTTGGGGTGCGCGTCGCGCAAGTGGTAAGCGAAACGAACCCCTGCCCGATGGAGTTTGTCGGTCTGACGGACTACGCGGAATCCGGCACGCCGGACGAGTTGCTCGACAAGTACGGTATGCGTGCCGCGCCGGTCGTGGCAGCCGCGAAGAAGGCGCTCGCCAGGAAGAAATAATCCACCTGTGCTCCTTTGGGACACTCCTTGGCGATGAAGCGATGACCCAGTCACGGGAAGAGCGGATCGGGCCGCTTGGCAAGGCGCCGAAAGAGAAACCGCCGGAGGATTCGCCGCTCCCATCCGAAGCCCTCGCGGCCGCCGAGGCTTCAGCCGGTGAATCTCCCGCCGTACCATCCGGCAAACTGCTTCATGGGGCGATTCGCCGCTTCCATGACGAGGTCGGTTCCCCTCTCGCAGCCATCGCGATGCGCCTTGAGATCCTTCGAAGCGGAAAGCGTCTCGACCCCGCCGCGGATGCACTCGTGGCGGACCTCGCCGAGAGCCTTGGCGAGGTGATTGAGTCCGTGAGAAAGTCGATCAAAGAGCTGCGCGAATTGGAAGCGCGATCCCCGCGCCAAACCTAGGCTCCGGCACATTCCACGAGACCCTTGTTCTGGAGAAACGATTCCTGATAACGTATGGTCTAAGGTCACGAGCAAGTCAAGGCGCCGCTCACACTCGCCATCAGTGTCGGCGCCGGAGAACCGCCGAGTTCTCCGCGCGAAATGCGGTTTGATCGCTTCCTGGAAAGGCATGGCGGCGGGTGCCGCAACTTCATTGCTTACCTTTTCGTATTGATACCGGTTCGGTGGCGGGAGTGTGTTCCTTCGGCATCCCGCCGCCGAAGGTGCAACCGGGATACTCAAGCGGACCAGGTCAAGGCCCACGGATTTCGATGCCTACGAGCGTATTGATTGTCGACGACCACCGGATCTTCCGCGAAGGCGTGCGTGAACTCCTGCAGCAGAATGAGGAGTTTGACGTCGTCGCGGAGGCGGGCGATGTTGAGGAAGCCGTCCGCCTCGCAGCGCAGTTTCAACCGGATATTGTCGTACTCGATTTGCAGCTTGGCGAAGCGGATGGCCTTACGGCCATCACTCCCATTCAAATGCGCAGCCCCCTAAGCCGTGTGCTGGTGCTCTCGATGAACGACGATGAGCATGTCGTGAGCCACGCGCTGCAACTGGGTGCTCGCGGCTTTGTGCTCAAGAAGGGGAGTTCCGATGACCTGCGGCTTGCGTTGAAAGCCGTCTCTGCGGGAGGCATGTATCTTTCGCCCGAGGTTTCCGAGGCTCTCGTGCGGCGCATGCCGGCCACGGGCAGCCGTCGGCGTCCGGTCCTGGAAGGCGTGGAGTCCCTTTCTCCACGCGAGTTGGAGGTGTTGGAACTCGTCGCAGCCGGCAACACCAGCAAAGATGTTGCAAACCTGTTGCATCTGCAAGTGGAAACCGTCCGCACCTACCGGAAGACGATCATGCGTAAACTGGGGGTGAAGCATGTTGCGGGTTTGGTGAGCGTTGCCATGCAATCCGGCATCCTCAAGAAGCGCCAACCCTAGCGGTTCGCGCGTTCCTGTTGAGAATAGAATAATTGTCGCCGGCAAGGCTTTAGAATACGCAAGAGAGTATACATGCCATATTCCCGGTTGCCACGGCCCATTGCCGACGCCCATCTACATTTCTTCTCCTACAACTATTTCCGTCTGCTTACCGCCGAACGCGCGGGCGATGCGGGCGACGCGGAAATCCAGCGCACGTTGGAGATCCTGGGCTGGGAGTTGCCCGACCATTCACCGGCGTTGTTCGCGGAGCGCTGGCTCTTGGAGATGGAGCGCCACCATGTGGGCCAGGCCGCGCTCATGGCATCCATCCCGGGCGACGAGGATTCGGTGGCCGAAGCAATGGTTGCGTTCCCGTCCCGCTTCTTTGGCTACTTTTTCCTCAATCCTCTCGTGGACGACGCTCCTGCAATCGTTCGCCGCAACCTGGCCCGGGGGATGAAGGGAATCTGCCTGCTCCCTGCGATGCACCGCTTCTGGCTTCGCGAACCGCGCGTGGATGCCGTGGTGAGATTGGCCGCGGAGGCGCCCGGCACGGTGGTGTTCGTGCATTGCGGCTTGCTGGCCGTGGGTGTAAGAGGAAAGCTGGGGCTGCCCTCGAACTTCGACATGAGCTATTCGAACCCCATCGATCTGCATGCGCTCGCGCTCCGCTACCCCGCCGTGAATTTCATCGTTCCTCACTTCGGCGCGGGCTACTTTCGCGAAGCGCTTCTACTCGGCAGCATTTGTCCGAACGTGTACTTCGATACCTCCAGCCCCAACTCGTGGATTCGCTACCAGGAATCGAACCTCAGCCTCGCCGATGTCTTTCGAAAGGCGCTCGATGTCGTGGGGCCGCGGCGTCTTCTCTTCGGCTCGAACTCCACGGGATTCCCGAAAGGTTGGGATTCGACCATCCTCGAAGCGCAGTGGCAAGTGTTCGACGAACTCGACGTTTCCATGGAAGATCGCCAAGCCATCCTCGGCGACAATTTACGCCGCCTGATGGGCGCCCCGGAAGCATAGCGCACCGCGGAAAAGGCGCCACCCATCCGTGGCGCCCCTTTCCGTCTCAACCTGCCTATTGGTATTTCGCCTAGCCCTTCATTGCCGCCGCGTAGCGGCCCGCGATGGCGTCCCAATCGAGCGTATTCCACCAGGCCGCCAGATAATCCGCGCGGCGATTCTGATAGCGCAGGTAGTAGGCATGCTCCCAAACGTCCACGCCCATCAGCGGCGTGTGCCCGATCATCCACGGATTGTCCTGGTTCGGCGTCCCGCTCAGCGCCAACTGCTTGCTCTTGTCCACGCTCAGCCACGCCCACCCGCTGCCGAACTGCTTCGCGCCCGCGCCGTTCAGCTCCGTCTTGAACTTATCGAACGTTCCGAACTTCTTTTCGATGGCCGCCAGCAGTTCGCCCTTTGGCTGACCGCCGCCATTCTTCTTCATGGTTTTCCAGAACAGGCTATGGTTCGCGTGGCCCCCGCCGTTGTTCCGCACTGCGGTGCGAACGGCTTCCGGCGCCGCGTTCAAATTCCCCAGAATCTGCTCCAGACTCTTTCCCGTAAGCGAGGCCTGCCCCTTCACGGCGTTGTTCAGGTTCGTCACATAGCCCGCGTGGTGCTTACCGTGGTGAATCGTCATCGTCTGGGCATCAATATGCGGCTCCAGGGCGTCCACGGCGTAAGGCAGCGCGGGGAGCGTGTACGGGGCTGCCGTCTGCGCTTCCAAAGCGCCGCTGCCCGCTGCGGTTACGGCCAAACCGGCGGAAATCGTCTGTAGAAAATCTCGGCGTGTATTCATGAATCCTCCCGAATCATTCTAGTGGATGCAAGAGGACCATCCGGGGAAGCGGATGTTTTGCTCAACCCCTGGTGCTTGCAGCGGGAATCTGCCGGGTGAGTTTGTCAAACTCCTCCAGGCTCCTCGTGCCGATCGTGAAGCAATCCAGCACGTCGCTCGCCAGCGCATACTGCAGACACTCATCCGCCTTACCGCTGAGCTGCCCCGCCCCAAAGATCTTCATGCCGATGATCCCCTTTCCCTTCCCCTTCATCTCTCTAAGTACGGAGAGCACCGTGGCCGGGTCCGCGTCCATCGCCACTCCGGCCGGGTTCAACCGCGCCAGATCTACCTCCACCCAATCCGAAGCGGCCGCCGCCTTGAGCGCGCCCAGCGTGTGGCAGCTCACTCCCTTTGTGCGGATAAGGCCCTTCTCCTGCGCTTCGGAGATAAAGTCCATCGCGCCCCGCCGCTCCTCCGGCCACGTATCGGTGTGCATGTAATGGAGCAGCAGGATATCGATGTAATCCGTGTTGAGTTCGCGGCGATACCGGTCGAAATCCGCCCGCATCTCCGCATGTGTATGGGCATGGGTCTTCGTGAGCAGCGTCACCTTCTCGCGCTTCACCGCCTTGAGCGCCTCGCGAACATGCGGATGGCTCCCGTACTGGTCCGCCGTATCCCAAAACGTGACGCCGCGATCGGCTCCGGCCCGCAGCAGGTCCGCGAGCCCACGAACGCCCAGCGCCCGTGTCTGCATGGAGCTTCCCCCGGAACCCGAGGTTCCCGTCCCCATCGCCAGCCTGCTGAGTTTGAGCTTGCGTGGGCCAAGCGTCACAATGTCGGAAGCCTGCTTCGCGCGAGACGCCGCATAAGCGGCATAGGGGAAATTCTCGAACGCCGCCGCAACCGATACGGCGCGAACCGAATTCTTCACAAATCGTCGTCGATTCAGCATCTCGCGTGGCTCCCTTGCCCGGCACGATCGCGATAGCCCCATCCGGACTATCGAGATCTCAGTCTACCCGAACCACCCCACCCGTCAAGGCCCCCTCGACGCTCCGCCTTGGGGGCAACGACGGCGTTGAAAGAGCGGCAGGCTGTACATGCAAGGAAGGCTGGCGAGGTCTGGCCTCAATCACGCGCCCCGCGAACGCGCTGTCAGTTCTTCAAGTGCCGGTCGAAAAACGCGTTCAACGCCGCGAAGGCTTCTAACCCGAACGAGTGGCCACCCGGAACCTGGTGCACCACCAGCGCATCTCTGGCGCCGGCACGCTCGTAGGCCGGCTGAACGGCCTCGATGAAGCGGTCCACGGCTTCCTTGGGCATGGAGATATTATTCGTGGGCGCCCATAACATCAGGGGCCGCGGAGCCATGGCGGCCGCGAAGTCCGCCTGGTCGCCCCATTCCAGCATCCCCGGCGTCCACAGCGTAAACCCGATGTAGCCCCTTCTTGCCACCAATCGCAGGTAGGTGTCGAGTGAGCCCACCGCGCAACTGACCGGCGCGGCCGCCGCAATGCGAAGGTCCACTAACCAGGTATAGAAGGTTGTAATTCCTCCAAAGGAGAATCCCGTCATGCCGATTCTCCGCGGGTCCACGTCCTTTCGTTGCCGCAGGTAGGTGATCGCCTGCCGAAGCTCGAATACTTCCGCCCCCATCAGGTTGCGCCCATGCACGAGCAAATCCTTGGCGTCGTCTTCGGTGTCGGGCAGCCGGGAATCGAGCCCCCGGTGCGTGATCGAGAGCACGAGATACCCGTGGCGTGCAAGTTCTCTCGCCGCCCCAAGCAACCGCGTCGATTTTTTTCCAAGCGCATTCGTCCAGGGTCCAATGCCGAAATTCTTCGCGGATTCGGAATCCCGGCTTCCGCTGCTGCCATGGCCAAAAAGTATGGCGGGCAATCGTTGAGTGGCGTTGGCCGGGTAAATGACATACGCCACGGGCCGCTGGCCATCCAGAGATTCCCAGCTAATATCCTGAACCACGAGGCCCTCTTCTTCCCTCGTACTTCGAACTGTTACCGACACATCCGGGTCCGAGACCGGGATCTTCAGGATGTTGGCCATAGTTTGGCGCGCGACGGCGCTGAAAGGCGCGTCCTGCGCACAGAGCGGGCCCGGCGCGCAAGCCAACGCCAACCCGGTGATCGCAAGTGCAAATCGTACTATTTGTATCGGTCGCAACGACACCATTCCGAAAGTCCTCTCTCCAGCCGCGCGTGAGGCAATAGCAAACATACACCTCCAGTCGCAAAGCTACCAAATCATGCGCTCATCGAGAAACGCCGGCTCGGCCAACCGGTCCAACCGGGACAGCCTCCGTGATTCCGAGTTTTGCTGAAAGGATTCGGTTGGCCGGCGCACCTTACCAATCGATGCCGCGCATTGCCTGTATGGTTGCCGTTGACGTTCCCCACCCCGTGACCTTGAGAAGGAATCACCGTGCCTCCATCTTCTTTTCCGATCAGCACCGGGTTCTCTACCTGGAACGGTTAGCCACCCACTTTGCCCGGCTGCGAATCGATCGGAATTGCCATTGCCTCATGACCAATCCCGTGCATCTGCTGGCGATGCCGCGCAGGCCGGAATCGCTCGCCCTCGGCATGGGACGCGCCCTTCAGCAATTCAGCCGCTGGTTGCAGATTCGCCGCCCTCAAACGGGTCACCGATTCCAAGACCGTTTCCACCCCTCTCCGCTGGGCCACGCACGCTCGTGGCAAGCGCTTCCGTACACCCCACTTAACCCGATGCCTTCATCGAGGAACTGGAAGCAAGACTCTGCCGGGCGCTGCGGCCATCCAAGGGAACCCAACCGCCCGCAACACTCACAAACGCCGCCAGTGAGCCGCCACGAGGCATTTCCCGCGCATCCGGCTAGCCAATAAACCCGGGAACACGGAAGAGCCTGTCGGAATAAACACGCGGCGTCACGAAGAATCAATAACTTACGAGGAGATGGTCGTCCGTAAGTTATTGATTCTAGGTTCGACAATTCTTTATTCCGACACACTCGGAAGCTGTCCCGGTCGTGCCGCGTTGCCACGCCGCACGTTACTGCCAGCCTCCTTCGGAGATTCCTTCGGGGGTGTTGAGGACGATTGTGTGGCGGCTTCCCGATTTGGCTGGCGGTAAGTGGAACGCTGCGCTGACGCCCCATGCTTCGCGGAACTGCCGAGGGAAGGCATTGCCTTCGGAATCAAAGACCCAAGCTTCGATGTCATAAGCGACATCGGCGAGTAGGTCAATCGCCGCACGTCCGCGCTTGTCCGTTTCCACCGAATCGTCCGGACGATGATGGACGAACGTACGGATCTCCGCGCGATTCACCGGTTCCCCGTTTGGCCAGACGACTCGAAAATGAACCTGCCGCACGGCGGAGGGCGGGGGGAGAATCCAAACGAGTCCGCGACGATGCTCGGTTGGCCGGACAGAGACCAGAGAGGCATGCGATTCGCTGGCGACTCCGGGATAGAAGCTGCGAGGATATGGCTGGCTCGGCATCGGCGGGCGTTGCCCATTCGAGATCAGGATATGCGGCCCGTCGGAAAGAGGGCCGATCCGGAAATGCCCGTCAGCGTTGGTTTTGGCGGTCCAATCCGAATCCCATTCCGGTTTCGCAAGTGCGGTCCGCCGTTGTGCTTCAACGGGGATTCCTCTTGCGGGGGTCCCGTCGTGATGCAGCAGCAATCCTTCGATGTACGAGTCCGCGGAGAGGATTGGATCAAAGTATCCGCAGCCGATCTTGGGGATGGTGACGATCCCGGGTTCTCCGATATCGCGAAAGAGAGCTTTCTCCGCGGAGACGCGGTAGTCCCCGGGAGGGATGTCGTGAATCTCGAAGGAACCGTCCGGGCCGGAGATTGCCTCGCGCGCGCCATTTCCCGTATGGAGCAGAATCTTCGCTCCGGCAATCGCCTGCGGATTCGGATAGCGGAATTGCCATGGTTTCCGCTGAAGGCCAACAAGCCCGTAAAGGTATGGGCCGGGCGCCGTACCCCTCCAGCGCCGCAGTTGCCCGATCTCCAGTTCCGCGGTATCCACCCTTGCGTTTCCGGAGCACTGGCTTGTGATGTAGATAGCGTTGGAAGCGGTGCTATTCACAAGCGATTGCGAGACCTGCGGAGCAAGATGCCCGTAGACTTCTTGCCAGGGATCTTTTCCTCGTTGGGCTCTCACAAGGTAGACCGCATCCCGGTCGAAGGAGGCGCCGCATCCGGAGATATCCGGGTCGACCAAAACCAGCGATTTCGCTATTGGGTTGCCCAGGAACGTTTCGATCACTTCGAAAACGTAGAACCGGCTATGGCGGTCGCCTTCGAACAGGGGAACACGCGCGACAGCACGGCCCAGGAAAACGGTATCGATCCCGTCAAGAATCGCGCAGGTTGGCCCGGAAGAACGGGATGTGCAGGAGCACCCCGGCAGATCCCACGCAGAGAGGAGAAAGAGTATCGCCAGGGTGATGGAGCGCAGGTGGAACTGGCGGTGCATAATGCTGTTAGACACCTGCGAAGACGAGAGGTTCCGCGGTTTCGAAATTTGGGAAACGGCCCGTCAGGAGGGCGTGCGATTTCTAAACTGGGGAGAATTTGTTCAGATCCACCCGGGTGCACAGTGACGAAGGAGTGGAGGTACTGGCAATGCTCGAAGTGCGGCGGCTTTCGAAGCGATTTTCGGGAATTCCGGCGGTGGACGATGTAAGTTTCTGCGCGCGGGCCGGAGAGGTAACCGGGTATCTGGGTCCGAACGGTTCCGGGAAATCCACCACGATGAAAATCGTCACCGGATTGATGGAGGCCAGTTCGGGAGAGGTGTTTCTGGATGGGGATCCGACGCGCAAGGACCCCATCGCGTTCCGGCAGCGAATGGGCTATGTGCCGGAAGAGCCGTTCCTTTATACGCATCTTTCAGGCTTCGAGTATCTGACGATGGTGGGCAAGCTGCGCGGGTTGGGCGCGGAGTCGATCTCCCATCGGATTGAGGGCATGCTGCGGTTGCTTGGCCTTTCCGGCGATCGCCACGCTTCCATTTCGTCCTATTCAAAAGGCATGCGGCAGAAGACCCTGCTTGCCGCGGCTCTGCTACACAATCCGCGGCTGCTGATTCTGGATGAACCGTTCTCCGGTCTAGATGTGGGAACGAGTCTGGTGCTGCGAGGGCTGATGCAGGAACTGGCGGCGCGAGGACGGATTGTGCTGTTCAGTTCCCACGAGTTGGAGACCGTAGAGCGAGTATGCGCGCGCGTAGTCATTCTGCACAAGGGAAAGTTAGTGGCCAACGATTCCATTGAGAACCTGCGCGCGTTGATGTCCTTGAAGGACCTGGAGAGCATTTTCGCGCAGCTTGCCGTGGAACAGGATGCGGGGGCACTCTCGCGCGAGTTCGCGGACCTGCTGGAGGATTGACGGCATGACGAACGCGTGGCAACAGTTCCGAATCCTCTTTGGGCAATTTCTTTTTCGCATTGTCGACCTCGAGTTGCTCTCACCGCAGGGAGACATCACGAAATTGCTGGGGCGAATGGCGACGGTGTTGATCATCGCGGGCATCGTTCTCTCATTGGGAGTACTCCAATTTGGCGATCTTCCTTACGAAGACGCCTTGGTGCAGGCATGGGGCTTGGAGCATAGATTGATCGCCACCACTATGCTGGTTTCCGGCATCCTGGCCGTGCTGAGTTGGGACACGACGTTTCCAAGTCTTGAAGACACGATGGTGCTGGGAATATTACCCGTGCAAGGCTACGTCGTATTTCTTGCGCGCGTTTGCGCTACCGCAGCCGCGCTGGGGGTGGCGGTGGTAGCGGTGAATGCTCCAAGTGGCGCTCTGCTGCCATTGGCATTGGGTCCTCCCAGCCGGAACGCGCTCGATTTCGTGCTTTCGCCGGAGCGTTACCGCGCCTTCGCCGCTTTCTGGCTGACGATGGCGGGGGCGGGCCTGTTTGTTTACGGGAGCGTGATTTCGCTGCAGGCGGTGGCGTCTTGGCTTTTGCCGCGGTTGTGGTTCCTGCGGGTGGCGGCGTTGCTGCAACTGCTGGTGTTCTGTTCGCTGGTTTGCGTGTACGTGCTGCAGCCAACCCTGACGACTCCCGCGGCGCTCGGCTCTCCAAAGAACGAGGTTGCGCTCGCGTGGTTACCTTCTTATTGGTTTCTCGGCTGGTTCCAGCACCTGAATGGGACGATGCCGGACGTGATGGGAAAGCTGGCGGAACGGGCGTGGGCGGCGCTGGCGGGAATGCTCTGCTTCAGCGCGGCAGCGTATAGCGTCACCTACGCGCGGCTGATGCGGCAAATCGTTGAGATGCCTGACATCCTTCCGGGAGCGGGACGCTTCGGCTGGTTTCCCGGTTGGGGGCATTCGTTGGCGGGGACGATCACGGAGTTCGTCTGGCGGACAGTGGCGCGAAGCCGCCAGCATCGCGTGACGCTGGCGTTCTATCTGGGCATCGGCCTTGCCGTCACGATTCTTTTCGCTAACTCACCCAGAGGCATGGAACTGGTCGACCCCGTGAAGGTCTTGCCGTTTTTCGCCAGCCTGATGATGGTGACGGCGGCAGTGGCGGGCTTGCGGGTGGCGTTCAATATGCCGATCAATCCCAAGGCAAACTGGATATTCCGGGTAACCGAGGTACGGGACGCTCAGGAGTATCTGCGGGCGCTGCGACGTTCGTTGTTTGCCGTTGGGGTCGCGCCCGCATGGGCAGTCTCCGCCGTTTATTTTCTGCTGGCATGGCCCTTTCCGATAGCCGCCGGACACCTTGTGCTACTCGCGCTATGGGGTTCGATTCTGGCTTGGCTGCTGCTTTACCACTTTGAAAAGATCCCGTTCACGTGCGCATGGTCTCCGGGCGCAGGAGGGCGCGGAGGGTTCCTCGCCGTGGCTTCGGCGCTGCAGTTCGTGGCTCTTGGCTCATTGCTGGAGTTGTGGCTGCTCGAAAGATTCCCGCGCTTCGTGGCAGCCGCCGGCGTCATGACCGCGCTTTGTTTCGCGGTTCGCTGGTTGACGACGAGGCGCGGGTCTCACGCGGCAGTCGTGCGTTTCGATGAGCCGGAGGAGGGGACATTGGTGAGTCTTTCGATTTTGCGGGATGGGGTGTTGCCGGATTGATCCCGCCGGTGGGCCGGTGGGCTAGAGTTCGTTCCCGCTTCCGTAAGATAGAAAGTTATGCCGAGGACGGATGTTTACATGGGTTACTGCATCGGGTTACTCAATCACCTAAGTCAGAATTCCGATTCCACATATGTTACGCAACTTCAAGCAGAAATTCCAGCCGCGTTAGGCCTCCTTCCGAGCAGCGTCTGGAGGGTCCCAAAGCCGCCGATCCCTTGCCCACCGAAGTGGATTCCCTAACCTCCAATGCGAGCCAGACCACTCCGATCAACGCTGCATCGCTCAGCCGTCTGAATCCCAGTCACAGCCAGACAACAGAAATTCACTTCCACTCCGGAATCACGGAACGACAACGCAGGCCATCACTTCCACCATCAGGGAAGCCCACCCGCACCGATCCACTGCCCCCACAAAGTTCAAATCCGCCCTCACCGCCGCTACTATCAAACGGACGCACAAATAGGCCCATCCCGAACCCGGAAACCCTAAGCCCGCGCCATCCGCGCCCCCACGCCCGCATCGTCACCAAGAAGCCCACATCGCCACCAAGAGCCCGCAGGGCGCCATAAGCCAGCCGGGTGTGCAAACGCCCGGAACCGAACGCCCAAACCAAAGCAGCCTCGCGCAGCGAGTCCACGAAGCGACCGCCCATTCACGGGCGCGACTCCCCCGCGGCCACGCCCGCATCCCGCGCCCCGTCGCGCCTGGATGCCCGTCCGCCCGTTACTCCCGCCGCCAAAGCTCCCCGTTTCGTGGTCCGCCCCCGCTCCCGGTCACAGCCATCCAAAGAAATTCGCCATTCCTCTCATCCCCACTCGAACTCACTGTCAACAAAGCACTTCCCAGTTGGCCCACCTCCGCCATCCTCGCCCATCCCCCGGCTCTCCGA
>JADLCF010000133.1 GCA_020847315.1 Bryobacterales bacterium
CCGCCCTGTTCGATAAGGCGATCGGCCTGCCGCCCGTCCATCGAGACGCATTTCTGATCTCCGCCTGCGGTGTCGATACCGAGTTGCTGGCCGAAGTGCGTTCGCTGCTCGACGTCCATACCGACGACCCGGAGTATCTCGAAGCCAGCGCCTGGGCCCAGCACGGCGAGGTGATCGAAGAGGCGATCGAAGGCCAGAACGTCGAAGAGCGCGTGGGGAATTACCGCTTGCTGCGCAAGATCGGCTCGGGCGGCATGGGCAGCGTGTACCTCGGCGAGAGGGACGACGACGAGTTCCGCAAGCAGGTGGCGATCAAGTTCATCCGCGGCAGCGCGCTGCGCGAGAATGCCGTGAAGCGGTTCCGCCGGGAACGGCAGATTTTGGCCCGCCTGGAACACCCCGGCATCGCCCGGCTGCTCGACGGCGGAACCACCTCCCGCGGCACGCCCTATTTCGTCATGGAGTATGTCGAGGGCAAGCTGCTGCTCGATTACTGCGATGAGATGGGTTTGGGCGTGCGCGCCCGCCTGGAGCTTTTCCTGAAGGTGTGCGAGGCCGTGGAGTACGCCCATGAGCGGTTGATCGTCCACCGGGACTTGAAGGCCAGCAACATCCTCGTCGACAAAACGGGCCAGCCGAAGCTGCTCGATTTCGGCATCGCCAAGGTGCTGGAGCCCGACGAATCCGGCCAGCTTACGCTCACGCAAACGGGCATGCGTCAATTCACGCCGGATTACGCCAGCCCGGAACAGATTCGGGGCGACCAGGTAACCACGGCCACCGACGTCTATTCGCTGGGCGTGCTGCTCTACGAGTTGCTCACCGGGCGCAGGCCGCTGCGTTTCCAGAACGCCTCCCCCGTCGACATCCTGAATGTCCTGCTCGAAACCGTGCCCGTCCGCCCAAGCGCCATCGTAGGCAAGACCGAAGAGACCGGAGGCAAGACGATCCGCCCGGAGCTGGTCGTGTGGAACCGGCGGACCGATTTGCGATCGCTCGTGCGAAGCCTCTCGGGCGATCTCGACAACATCGTGATGAAGGCGCTCGCCAAGCGGCCGGAGGATCGCTATGGAACGGCGGCGGCGCTCGCGCGTGACCTCCACGCCTTCCTTGACGGCCACATCGTCAGCGCGCAACGGGCCACGGCCGGTTACCGTTTCACGAAGTTCCTTCAGCGGAACGCCTGGCAGGTGGCCGCGGGCGCCGCGCTGGTGCTCAGCCTTCTGGGGGGCTTGCTAGCCGCTACCTGGCAGTGGCGGGTCGCCCGCGCGGAGCGGGTGCGCGCCGAGTTATTCGCGCGCCAATCGCGGGAGATGGCGCGGTCCCTCATCTTCGAATTGCATGAGAGTCTGCTGAAAGTGCCCGGAACCACCGCCGCCCGCGCCTTGCTGCTCGATCGATCCACGCGGTTTCTGGATTCTCTGGCGGCGGCATCGAGCGCAGACCCGGAACTCCAACTGGAACTGGCCGAAGCGTACCGGAAACTTGCCGCCGTGGAGGGAGACTCCCGCGCCGAGAATCTCGGCAACCGGCAAGCCTCGATCGGGAGCCTGTCGAAGGGCCTCGCGCTTGCCCGCGCCGTTCTTCCGAACCGCGACTACCGGGAGCGGGCCGAAGTCGCCGCCATCGGGTTGCTCAGCGACCAGATCGCCGCCCTTCGCGATGCCGGCGATCCGAAAGGCGCGGCCAACGCGGTTTTCGATCTCACCCGGTTGCTCCGTAACGTCGATCCGCGCGATGCAAGCCGTGCTTCCGAGTTGAGCCGCGCCGTCGCTTGGCGGCGGCTCGGCAACGATCACGTGCAGGACGGCCGCGGCGCCGAAGGCCGCGAAGCGTATGAAAGATCGAAGGCGATTTGCGAAGCGCTGCTAGCCGCATCGCCCGGCGAGAGAGATGTCGCGGCGCAATACGCGGGCACGTTGAAACGGCTCGGGACACTCTCTATCTCGGAAAAACGTCTCTCCGAGGCGGACGGCCTCTTCACCAAAGCTCTCGAGGTTGAGCGGGATCTGCTGGCCAGGAACCCAGCGGACCGGAACATCCGCTTCGCAATCACGCATACGCTGAGCGATCTCGGTTATGTCCAGCGCGAGAACGGACAGCTTGATGAAGCGCTACGCTTTTATCAGGACGCCCTTCGGCGGCTCGAATCCGCGCTGAACGAGGACACCGAGAACCAGCGTGCTCGTGGGGGCGTGGCCGCCATCCTCAACGATCTCGGCGGGGTGTACGCGCAACTGGCATGGTTCCCGCAATGCCGCGAATCCTACCAGCGGGCTCTTTCCTTGCGGGAGGAGGTCCTGCGGCGAACGCCGGAATCCCGTTCCAGCGAGTTGGCTGTGGCGCAGACGCGAGCGGACTTCGGGGAAGCGCTCCTTGAGGAAGCCGCGAGATCCCTGGCCGGCAGCCAGAAAACGATCGCCCTGCAGCGCGCCCGCAACCTGCTGCGGCAAGCCCTGCCTGTCTATGAAGACCGCGCGGCCAAAAAAGAACTCCTCGGCCGCGACATCGAAAAGCCGGAGCGGATTCGCGCATTGATCGCGCGAGCAAGTCAAATGTAGCCGCGCGTGAATCGCGCGAGCAAATCAAATGTAACCGCGCGTGAATCGCGCGAGTTGGCGGCATGCAGCCGCACCCGGCGCCGCCCGCCGCATTCCCGATAACCTCACCGATTTCAGACCGTTGCGGAGGCCCGGTTGTGCTATCCTGCGAAGAGACCAACCAGAGCTGCGGAGAGGTGGCTGAGTGGTCGAAAGCAGCGGTTTGCTAAACCGTCGTACGGCTAAAACTGTACCGCGGGTTCGAATCCCGCCCTCTCCGCCATTTTTCCTCATCGATACGTAGCCCTTCAGCACTCCCGCGCAAACCGCATGCCGGCACCAGACAGCACCTCGAACGAAGCCATCGCCGCCCCTATCCCGGAACCAGAGCCGTGGTGGCGCATTCACCGACGCATTTACGACTGGGTACTGAGCTGGGCCGATAGCCCGCATGGCGCCATTGCGCTCTTCCTTCTAGCCTTCGCCGAATCGAGTTTCTTCCCCATCCCCCCGGATGTGTTGCTCATCGCCCTTGTGCTTGGCTCGCCTTCCACCTGGTGGCGCAAGGCGGCCAATTGCACGGTCGGCAGCGTGCTCGGCGGCGTGGCCGGCTACCTTATCGGCGTCTTTCTGATGGATAGCGTGGGCGTGAAGATCATTCAGCTCTACCACGCCGAGGAATACTATCAGCAGGTGCAGGCCTGGTATCTGCAATACGACGTCTGGATTGTCTTCGTCGCCGCCTTCACCCCCATTCCCTACAAGGTGTTCACCATCGCTTCCGGCGCGTTCGATATGAACCTGCTAGGCTTCTGCGTCGTGAGCATCCTCGGGAGGGGCGCGCGTTTCTTCCTGGTGGCCGCATTGTTGCGCGCCGCCGGAGAACGCATGAAGCGGTTTATTGATCGCTATTTCGATCTGCTCGCCATCGCCTTCGTCCTCCTGCTCATCGGCGGCTTCGCCCTGATCAAGTACGTGGGATAGGGGGTGTGCGACATAGAAATGGAAAGTCAGGCGGCCCGGGCGCGTGAAGCCCAGTAGTCCTCGAATCTCCGATTCAGGCGGCAGCAGCGCAGGGCGAGGATGGCGTTGGCGCCGCGGACAGACCAGAA
>JADLCF010000134.1 GCA_020847315.1 Bryobacterales bacterium
GCCGCGATAAGAGCGAGCTAGGCGCCCCCATCGCCGAAGGCGCCACCTCCTGCGACCTCATGCACCTCGGCAACATCAGCTACCTGCTAGGCCGCACCCTGCACCTGGACCCCAAAACCCGCACCGTGAAGAACGACCCCGAAGCCGCGAAAATGTTCACCCGCAACTACCGCAAACCCTTCGTCGTTCCCGAAAAAGTCTAACCGCCACCCACGCATGCGAAAAAAGGGGGCCTCCGTGCCCCCTTTTTCTTCGCCTTCAAGGGAACGCGAGCATCCTAGCCTAAGAAATCGAAGTCCTGATCATCCGCTACAACAGATCGTCCTTTAGCCCCATCTCCCGGAGTGCCGTCTTTGTTTCCTCCATCACCTGCTTCGAAACGCCACCTTCGGGCGATACGTCCACCGACACCGTAAGCCGCAGGCTCTTTGTCATCGCAAATCGCGAGAGCACCTTGGTGTAGAAGTTCATCCATTTCTGAGCGGGGACCTCGCCAGACCAGCGCAGTGCGGTGGCCTTGTCCGGTGGCATCACGGCCACGGGATCGGCATCGCCACCGGCCTGAATCGAACTGTTGCCGGACTTGCCTGTTTCCGTGGTTGCCGGTTTCCCATCTTCCGAATCGAACAAGCTCCCGGTGCCAATGGGCTTCGGCGGTGCGGAAAGCAATTGCTTGTACGCCTCGGCTGCCTCTGCCGTGATCACGTAGACGTCTTCCGAGATCTCTACTTCCTGCGGGCTCATGCTCACGCCGAACACGAATGGGTCGTACCCGCCGGTGGTCGTCTTGCCGACGTATGCCAGCACGCTGTTGCTCACGCCGCGAGCGATGGTATCCCGGATCAGATCGCCGCTAAGCAGCCGGGGAAACAGTGGCGATGCAAAGACGGCGTCCTTCACCGCCTTGGTGCTCCATTCCTTGTGCGCGCCTGACCAATTTCGCGCCAGAAACTTCGGGCTGATCCCATCGGAGATGTCTCCGTCCTGCTTCAGGCGATTCACGATGAACCCAACCAGCGAGGTATCGGCGCTGGAGTGCACCAGGCCAAGATCGATGCTGCGGATGGAGTTGTCCTTCGCCAGCAACATCACCGTTTTGTACGTGCGCCAAA
This sequence comes from Bryobacterales bacterium, assembly GCA_020847315.1. GTDB lineage: Bacteria > Acidobacteriota > Terriglobia > Bryobacterales > Bryobacteraceae > JACTMJ01. Next base: position 1,113 of record JADLCF010000134.1, read on the forward strand.
CGGCCTCGCGCAAGTCCCGCTTTGACCGGCCGAGATTCTCGGCAAGCTGCTTCCGCTGGATGTCCTCCAGCTTGAGTTCCACCGCCTCTTCCTGGATGTCCTCCCAAGCCAGCAACTTCCTCGCTTCATCGCAAAGCTGCCTCCCGGAATCCGGCGCGCACCAAATCAATGCGCTCTTGAACGTCCGGTCAGACGTTCCGCTTTGCTTGGTCATCGAGTCCACGAAATGCAGTCTCTTCGCTTCCTCGATATCGCCGTTTTCCGGGGGCAACACCACCAGGGTGAGCGCCGCCCGGTTTGGAATCTGGGAACTCCTCTCCGGGAAGAAAATGCGGTCAATCGACGGCCCCTGCGAGAAGACCGCCTGTACCTCGGTTCGCACTCGATCGTCAATCCGCGGCTGTTGAATGCTCGCCCGCTTGTCGGCCAGTAGCTTGTTTAGATTCGCGCTCAACCCGAATCGGTAGCGGTTCCGGTCTACGGAGAGGAAGTAGCAGGCATTCTCCAGCGCATCCACCACCGTCTCTACGTTGCCGATATCGAGTGATGGTTCCGCCACAGCCAATCGGATCTCCGGGATCGTGGCCTCTGCGCGCGCCTGGCCTCCGTTCGATTCGAAGAAGATCGACGCTGCCACCTTCCGGTTCAATCTCGCCTTCCGAATCGTGTCCACCGCCTGTGCATCCAGCCGAACGGCGTGGGAATCCTTCTTCCCGCAAATGTCCGTCGTAACCGCCCCTTCCAGCTTGTTCTCTCCCAACTGCTCGAAGAGTGCGGACCGAAACATCGGGTCATCCAACGGAGCCGTTCCAAGCCCGATGAGTGGGTCCTTGTGCGCGCCCTGGAAACCCTCCAGGTAGGCGCGGGAGACCCACAGGGCCAACAACCGCAGCACGCCTCGGGTCCTCTGAAAGCGCGGCAGGGTCTGCCATTTCCGCTCAAAGACGGACAGGACGCTGGGGTGGAGCGGATAGGTAGCGGCGAAAGCGTCACGTGCGGTATCGACCGGAAACCAATTCGGGATCTGCTGCTTGTGCTCAATAATCCAGTCGGAATACTCGGCGATGGTTCGCTTGGCATCGTCGTTCAGCCCCTGCCACTCAAACAGACGACGCCGGATGATTTCGGCGGTCTCCGACTCCGCGGCCATCATGATCGGCTTGCCCACCCGGTCCAGCATCTTCTTGAACCACTGCTCGTCCGCCTCGTCGTCGGAGCTGTACGGCATCTCGGATGCGGGAATCGAAACCAGCAGCACCACCTTGTCCGATCCCCGCGCCTGCTCCGAAAGCGACTGAATGAAGTTGTAGAGCGCGCGGTGGTAGCCTTTGTGGCGGTAAGTGCTGGTGTAGTTGATCACCTCGTCCATCAGAATGAGGCATGGCTTGTCCTTCGGCAGGAACGCCTGGATCACGTCGCCCTTGGGCTCGATAAACTGCTTGTCGTGCTCGGCCACCACCGCGAACCCGGCCTCGCCACCCAGTTGCCACGCAATCTCTCCCCACGGAGTCTTGCGAAGTGGAGTACCGTCATCGCCCCCCCGGCCGGCAATGGAATCGAACTCGGTGCCCACGAAGACCGCCACCGCCGCTTCGGGAATCGAGGCAACCTTTGCCTCGTCGAGGATCCTTCGAACGCCCATCCAGCCTTCGGATTTCGGGCCGTTCTTCGCCAGGTGGTACAGCAGGGTGAGCGCGTGGGACTTGCCACCGCCGAACTGCGTTGCCAGGTTGAACACCGCCGACGTTTCCGTCTTCTCGCCCGATAGCCGCCGCACCACCTGCCCCGCCAGCTCCAACAACGAACGCGTCAGATACGTCCGATCCAGGAAATCGCTGGCATTGCGGTACACCGCCGGAGCCCGCCCGTCCCGCACCTGGTCCAGATGCACCGCGAACTCCGCTGCGTCGAGAGGCTTTGATTCCCGCAGATCCTCGCGCGGGGTCACCACTTTATACCAGGGTTTTAACAACGCCATGTATTTCAATCCTTTAGGGTTTTCTCTTGGAGCACCCGGCAGCTTTCCCATACAATGGGGTTGATGCTGGCGCAAGCTGGCAGCGCCTCCACGCCTCATGGCGGAGGAGGAGGCTTCGGGTCCAGTGAGCCCGTTTAATCACGGGGCCATTCTTGAGCCTTCCATACGCTTGCCCGGTCCTTTCTTCCTTGCCAATGGGTCCTCCACCAGCCGCCAACCACCGGCGTTGCCGTTTCCCATCACATAGCCCCCATCGGCCAGCATGTCACTAAACGATTGATGCTACAGCACTTCCGCTGCATGCCCCCTCGCCATCCACTCCCAAAACCAGCCCTGAATCACATGACGGTCACATAAGCCTATACCCAAAACGGCACGTAACTCGCGTGCTTCTTTGAAGTATTCGCCGGGTCTCTCGGCCGCACCAGTCCTTCCTCAATCGTGTCCGCGATCACCCTTGAAGCGATCGCGTAATTCTTCTCCTCAATCCCAAGCCGTTTACGCAAGGTCGCGTTCGTCATGACCTGGCCTGAAACGTACTGCAACGCGGCGTGCTGGTAGCAGGCGCGAATGCGGTCTTGCCGGTCCATTTGGCGCAACTGTCGCGGCGCATAAAGGATGGCGACGGTATGCTGTTCCGTCACCCGGAACTCCGGTGCCGGCAACTGGTAGAACTCAGCCGCATGAACTACTTTATCGATGCCGCTCCCGCGCTCCTCGCAGATATTCGCCCGGCGCATAAACGCCGCCAGCGCTTCATTGCGAGAGCGCGGCGGCTCATCGATGAATCGCAGGGTATCGATCAGTGGCTTTCCTGGATTCGTTATCTCAATGCGGTTCGTAAAGATTTCTACCGTCGGGCCCGTGCCGCGAATCGAGAAGTCCTGGTGGATGATCGCGTTCGCCACCAGTTCACGGATGGCGATTTCCGGGTACACGCGCACTTCGTGCCGCAGGGCTTCGCCGATCTGTTCACTGCCCGGCAGTTGATCGGCGATGTAGCTAATCAGCCCCTGAAAACCCGCAGCGTAACCGCGACCGCCCTCCTGTTCCTTCAACGCTTCCGTCCGGCCCGGGCCCCTGTAAACGATGACGCGAATCGCCTTGCGAACAAGCGTATCGAAATCGGGCAGCTTTCGCGCGAAAAGGATCGCCCCGAAGTTTGCCACATCCCAGCGGTCGCCGCTAACCTGCTGCACCATGCCTTCCTTCTCCAGGCGGTTCAGAATCGCCGCTCGCGTCGCAGGCACCGGTTGCTCCAACATCTCGAAGTAAGTGGGATAGTCGAGCCGGGCAAGAACCTCTTCTCCGGAAAGGCTCCGCGCGGCGAGGCCATCCTCAAAGCTCGTCAGTGAAATCCGCGCCCAAAGCGCGCGTTCCTTTTCGGGGTAGTCCCGCAGCTTTTTCTTGTAGCTGCCGACGCGAATATAAGCGTAGTCCTTCCACCGCACCGGCGTATGCGCGCACGGTTCAATCGAGAATAGAACGACAGGCTCGGATTCAACGGTGAACTCGTGGATACAAAAGTGTACGCGGGGATGCAGGTGCCGCGCGAGCCACGGTTCCAAATCTTCGTTTCCGATCTTGCGTTCGCGCGGCCGGAATTCCGTTCCAATCACCTTGTGCGTGGCGTTCTCGACACCCCAGACCAAATAGGCTGTCTTCTCTTCATGCAGCGCCGCTGAATTGGAAAGTGCCGATAGATATTCACCGATCTCCTCGGGCTCGGAATCATTGTGCTTGAACTCAACCCACTCCGTCTCGTGGGGAAGCGCCACGAGCGAACGCAAGATCTCAGCCGCTTGCGGCCGTGCCTTCGTCACAAGCCGAGTCCCTTCTTCCGCGCCAACACGCCTTCCGCCCACCGGCGTTCCTCCGTGCCACTTGGATACAGCGCGCAGAGCGATTGGGCCAAGCTCCAGAACTTCTGGTCCTTACCCGCTCCGTCATCGACCAGAAAACGTCGCAAACCCTCGCCGCGCCCGGCAGCAAATAGGATCATCGCTTGGTGCAGCCGATCCAACGTCGTCTTGCCCGGCTTCGCGGCGTTCTGCAGAGTCCATCCGCTGTCTTCCTGCTCCAATTCTTCCAACAATCCGGGCAGCGAAAGCTGTGCTGACTTCTTCCGCTTCGCTGACGGGGATTCCGTGCCCTCTGTGCCGAATAACGCCTTCGTCCGTTCGGCCACGGGCAGCAAGCGGGCCGTTTCGCCTTTGACTTCGACCAGATTCGTCAGCAGTTCAAGGTGCGCACCCAATCCTTGCGCGATCTTACGAGCAGCATCGTATTCGAGTGTGAAGCCCGCGAGTTTGGCCGCTTGAGTCGGCTTCTCGTCAGTGTCTTCCTCGGTGTCCTCCGGTTCATCCGCTGTCGCGCTATCGCCGTTGGACAGTCCCGGAGACAGCGTCCATAGCCACATGGCCGTCAGTCGGGCGTCTTCCTCGAATCCCGTAGTGTCCGCTCCCGCAAAGATCATCGAGATGGCCTCTTTGGAAACAGCCGCCCAAACGTTTTCGAGATATTCCTTCAACATGACTTGATCGCCGTTGGGCTTCTCGACTCGGGAATACTGGGAAAAACTCTCCAGGGCTGGACCGAGGCAGGAGAAGATGGCATCCGCCCCGACAACCCCTTCCTGAGCTAGTCGTGGCATCCACTGGTGGATACGGCGCGGCAACTCCTGCAACACGTCACGCCAATCGCCGATTTGGTCCGTGCGCACCGAGCCGTCGGGATTCTCACGAGGGCGGCAGACTAGATGGACGGAGGAAGCGAGAACAGAACGTCCCACAGAAATTAGGCGATTTGCCAATTCCGTGTCGATAGGCCACGAGCCCGTGATTGTCCAACCTGCATCAATCATCGCCTGAAGTTGAGATTCCCATCCAGTCGTTGACGTATGGGCGAAAACGACAACGCCCAAGCCGTCAGGGGCAACGACTCTCCGGCCTTCGCTCATTGCCTTCCGCATGTGTGACTCGTAGTGAGCGTTGTTCTTGCCGCTGGGCGCGAATTGGTGGCCGGGTGATTGAACGATGATTTCCTCGTCCTTCGGCGTCTCGCTCTTGCAAAACAGGTCTGCGTGAATGGTCCCCACTGCGCGGCGCAGCCAGACGTAGAAAAAGTCGGAGAGGTCTGCGTATTGAACAGAGTAATAGTAAGGAGGATCGGTAATCATCGCCGAAGCTGAATCAGTTGGCAGCGGATGAGAACAAGCGGACGCTTGAGTGCTTTGACCGGGACTTGTGACGGCGCGCTGGCCCTCCAGAAACTTGGCCATGCTTCCGATAGTGGTAGTGAAATCGCCCGCCGCCTTCGAGAAGACGCACGTTTCCGCAAAGTCCCACATCATCGGTATCGCTTGCTTCGTAAATAAATGCCGAACCTGCGTCTTGGATGTCTCCCACATACAGAACGCGTTGCAAATATCGGCCAATCTACTGACGCCCAAGCCTAGGATGGTCTTAACCGCGTTAGCCAACCCGTCATCGTCGTTCGAAACCTTCTCCGGTGAGAAGTCGCGAACGAGCTTCGCCAGTGTTCCAAGGACGAGTGCCTGACGCGGTGTATAGTAATCCTCCCACGTCGTCATACCGTAAATCGGGCCTCGGTTGACGAACGAGTGATACCCTTCGGTGGATTCGTTTGGAACGAATCCTAAAGCGAAGTTGTCGTCGCGTTTACACCGCTCAAGCTGTTTCGCTGCTGCCGTCGCTATCGAAATGTCTCGGTCGTTACCAAGACGATATTGGCGTCCTTCATTATCGTCGTTGGTTGTCACTAATCCAATTAAGCGCGATTCCTTGGTGCCGCCGTGCCGTGACTTCAGTTGCTCTCGAATTCGCGCCACAGGCGTTGTGTAGCCGCAGCAGGGACACGTGGATGAACCGCGTTTCACCGTGCCGTCGAATCTCGGATTCTCGATTCTAGTTTTCGGATCGGCTTGATCCACCCAGCCGTCGCGTTGCTTGACGATGATTTGAAACTCGACGCGCTTAGCCTTCGGGTCCGGCACGAGTTGCAGAGCGACAGAACGATTGGCTTTCTTGGCGAGCCAGAGGGAACGGATTAGCGGCACTTCCGCGCCGCAGCCGGGTCCCTCGCATTGAATTGTCCGCGCCCAAAGATAGGCGATGGGCGTAGCACCGCTCGCATCGTTTGGATAGAACTCGCCCAGTTCCTTTTCGGCTTCGCGCTTAATCCATTCTGCCCATTTGCGGACTTCATCGGCGAGGCGCTGTCCGTATTTTGGAATGTATTCCAAGACGACCTTGTTGAGCAACACCGGCAGGGGGTTAAGGTCGCTTGCGAACGCATCCGCGCCGACCCGCAGAGCTTCGAGAGGAATTGAACCGCCGCCCGCAAAAGGATCAACCACCAGCGGGCGGGTGCCGAGGGCGCCTCCAAGAGCTTCGTGGGCCGATTGGGTTAGCGCCCTGCTGGTTTCGAGATACTCCGGGACCGTTGAATTATCCCAGTCCGCGAAGTCGGCAATGAAGTCCAATAGTGCAAATCGGAGTATGTTCCAATGAGCTTCTTTCTTCGAGTCGAGACCAACCTCGGTTTTCGTCAGCGCCTGCCACTTTTTCCAAGTATCATGCGAGCAACCTTGCGAAAGAGCCTTGCCCGACGCCGCCTTCGCAGCGAATGCGTTGATGAGCTGACAAGCGTCGTCGCGGAACCGCTGCGGGCACAACGGGTCTGCCGGATCGGGCCAAAGCGCAGCACACAACACGGCTCGGCAGGCAGCCAGCGGGCGTCGCGCCCACCAAATATGAAGTGTCGAAATGTGCCCGTGCCGGATCGACTTCTCGCGCCGCGCGTGAGCGGATATTTTCTTGATGGGAAGATCGACCTCAATTAACCGCTTCGGGTAGACGCTCACGCGCTCGCCTCCAGAATCGCCTTCGCGGCGACGTGGTAGTGCTCAATGATCACGAGCGGTTCCCAACCCAGGCGGGCAGGATCTTGCACAATCCGAATCTGCGGAGTTGATCCGCAGTTGAATACAACATAGAGCCAGAAATCTTTCTTGAGCCGCTCGGCGGTCTTAAACTCGTTCGTCGTGAGTGCCACTTCGCCGATGCCAGATCGTCCCTTGACCTCAATGAACCGGACTTCAACAGACGTCTCCGGGTCCTCAGGGTGGGGCCTGCGGGAGATTAAATCGAATCCCCGGTTCTCCGCTTCCACGCTGGTGACGCGCCACCCACGAGATTCTTCCTGGGCAATCACTGCCTGAATTGCGATCTTTTCGATCTCGTCATCCTTCACCATCGCGGCGAACTTCGGAGCCGCCCGTTCTGGATGCGGTAACACCCACGCGCGGCCATGGTGTTGGATGTCCGCAATCGTGCAGAACCGCTCGCGCTCGATTTCGTTCCGGCGCTTCTCCAGCCGGTTGTTGAGTTCGTCGATCTTGTCTTCGACCTGCTTGATGTTGGCGGCGAGAAGGGGATTTGCTTCGCGCGAATGGTCCCCGCTCATGAGTTCGGCCATACGAAGATTCTGGCGATGGATCAACTCGTTCAGGCTGATCTCCATGTGGGTGGAAATCGTATCGATCTCTTTGAGACGCGTCTGCTGAATCTCTTCGAGGAATGGCTCCAGAGCCTTCTCGATCAACGCCTGCTCGACAACGTCGCTGCCCGGCAGCCCGTCATCAATGCCCGGCTCGGTATCGGCGGGCGCGGGAGCCACATCGAGGAAGAGCGTGGGTTGCCGAACGGCGAGAGAACCGTCCATGGCGGCCTCAACCACGAATAGCCGCCGGTGCAGAATGTTCCCGAGGCCATCCCGGATCGCCGCCGAATAGACGTCGAGGCGCGCCGGTTCCGTTCGCGCCAAGTCAAAGAATACCGAGCCACGCTCCAGGTCCGGTGCGACGGACTGGAGCAGGTCTTCTCGAACCACCTCGAAAAGAGGATGGCCCGGAGTTACCCAGTCCGCGGTTGGGTCCTCTGACAGGTAATTCTTGTCGAAGACGATCTGCTTGTATTCTTTGCCCAACTTGCCGAAGCGCGGTTCCAGCAGGTCGCCAGTGCTCCAAAGGTTTTTCGGAACCCGGCCCACCCGGTAACAATGCTTCCCCTTGGTGATTTCCTTCGGATGCACGCCAAGCATCGGTCCAGCCTGGAGGAAGAAGTCCTCCACCACCTCGGGCACCAGCCGGCGTTCCTTCGCCTCCACGGACTTGCCAACGATAGCCGAGAGATTGAGCGAGCGCTTGGCCAGCCCTTCGAGCGTGGAATTGGTAATCCTGCGGAAGCGCTCGCCGTCGACCTGCTCGATGATCCGGCTCTTAATCACATCCTCCGAAAGATTCCGGGCGTACATCTCCCGGAGCATGCGTTCAAGCTGATTCGCCGCGAAGATATCCCCGAGGACATTGAAGATCTTGCCGGTCTGCTGGGGGTCCAGATCAGACTCGATGCTCTGGAGCCGCTCGAAAAGCTTGTGGAGGACGCGCCCTTCTCGTGTGTTGGTGGCGACAAAGTTCAGGATAAGGCAGTCCTTCTCCTGCAGGTATCGATGGATGCGCCCCATCCGCTGTTCCAGCCGCACCGGATTCCACGGAATGTCGTAGTTGATCATGAACCAGCAGAACTGCAGGTTGATGCCTTCGCCCGCCGCCTCTGTCGCCACCATGACTTGGCAGCTTTCGCGGAACTCCCGCTCCGCGTAGATCCGGCTTCCCTCCGTGTCGCGATCGCCGATCTTCATCCCACCATGAATCTGCGTCACCGAGAGATGCCATTCGTCGCGCATCTTCTCGACGAGGTAATCGAGCGTGTCCTTGTGCTCCGTGAAGATCAGCAGCTTCATCTTCGGATCGTCGAAGATGCCTTGCTGGGTGAGCACTTCACGCAGCTTCCGTAGCTTGGATTCGACCTCGCGCCTTTCGAGCACCAGCGCCTGCGCGACAAGCTTGTCCAGTTGGCCGATCTCCTCCTTTAGCGCAATCGGATCTACCGAGACGACCGCATCTTCGAGAGCGGCCAGGATTTCCTGCTGCTCTTCTTCGGGGAGATCGTCGAAATCGTCGGGCACCCGAGCATCGATCTGCTGCTGGCGGTAGGCTGCGGGATTGCCCAATATCTTTTGGCGCTTGTCCCGCATTCGCTCCAAGCTCCTCCGCGCAGCCCTGACGCTGGAGGCGAACCGGCGTTGCAGCATAGCCATCGTGAATCCAACGGCGCGGCCGCGAGCGGAATTATCGGCCGCCGCCTTGATGGACTGGTCCTCGACGTAGCGGGTGAGCGCATCGTACAGTTCCCACTCCTCGTCGTCGATGGCAAAGCCGATGGTCTCCACCTTTCTCTTTGTAAAGAGAGTTCGGACCTCGCCGGTGTCTACATCAGGGAAGTGAACGAGCGCTTCCTTTACTCGCCGCAGGTAAAACGGAGCCTCCTGCCTCCGAATGGCTTCGTCGATGCTGGCGACATCCCCGTATACATCCTTGTCCAGGAGCTGCAGAAAGAGGCGGAAGTTTTCCGGATCGCCCTTGTGTGGCGTCGCTGTCATCAGGAGGTAGTGATCCGTCATTTCCGAAAGCCGCTCTCCCAAGTCGTAGGCAAGCGTCTTCTTGTCGGAGCTGTACGCGCTCATCTTGTGCGCTTCATCCACGATGACGAGGTCCCAATGGCTGCGGAGCAGGCTCTCCTTGGCGTCCTCGATTCGCGACACCCAGGAAATCGACGTTACAACCTGGTTCTTCTCCTGCCAGGGATTGGAACCGTAGTTCGCGCGAAGAACGTCGCTGCGAACGACTTCGAACTTCTCCTGGAACTTGTCTTTTAGCTCCCGCTGCCACTGGAAGCTCAGGTTGGCCGGGGTCACGATGAGGATTCTTTTCACCAGCCCGCGAACCTTCAGTTCCTTGATCAGCAGGCCCGCCATGATCGTCTTGCCAGCGCCGGGGTCGTCGGCGAGCAGGAAGCGGATTCGAGGCAAACAGAGGAAGGAATCGTAGACGGCCTCCAGTTGGTGAGGCAGAGGGTCGACCCGGGCGATCGACAGTGAAAAGTACGGATCGTACTCGTAAGCGATGCCCAGGCGCAGTGCTTCGACCCCGAGTTTGAACTTGACTGGATCTCCGTCAAACGGATGCTGTTCGGGAGAGCCTTCGAGGATCGCAACCTGCGCCGGCGAGAGGATCGGTTGGTGGACACGCCCCGTCGCCATGCCCTCTCCGACGAGCTTGACGGAGCCGCCCATCGGCACGACCTGGATGACCTTTACAGGCTCGGGGAATACGGGGCCGCGCACGATGATGTTGGGTTTGAGGTCCTCCACGTTCATTGAAGTCGGCTATTCCCTCTCCTCGCCATGAGTTCCAAGCGCCTCAGGGCCAGGCGATCTGGCCAGCCCCCCGAAGGCATACCCCGGACTTGCTCACAGGGAATGAATCCGGCATCCCAAGTGCAATACAGGCAAAAGAGACTTTGACCCACAATTGTGACAAAAACCGGCAGGAGTTGCGCACCCCCGGCCATCGCGGTCTCGCCCGTATTCCATGCTTTCGCTGCAGTCCAGCTCCTTGCCGAAGCGCGATCACAACTCCGTCAAAAACTCCCGTGAAATTCACCATCGAAGCAACTCCCCTCTTTTCAACACTCTCCCCACCCGCAAGCCCCGCCACCCATCCCTTCCCTCGCCGCAAAGGCCCGATTCCGCCACCTCCGCCTCTACAATCAATCGGACCCACAAATAGGCCTCTTCAACCCCAAAAAAAATCAGCCCGCGAAGCGAGCCCGCGGAGCACCCGCCCATTTGCGGGTGCGACTCCGGCGCGGCCACGCCCAGCGCGTCCCCCGTTGCGGCCAGTGCCCATGCGCTCCAAAAACGATTTCACGCCTCAAATAGTCACACTTCCCACCGCAATCACAGCACTTCAGCCAAAGCCGCATTTCCCCTAACCCACTGGCTCTCCAGCGCTTCCCAGCCCTCCTGATTGCTTGGCGGCCATTTGCCAGTTCGGATTGCCAGTTCCTATCCGTAGACTAAGGCGTGCGGGAAAGTCTCGTCTGCCGTCCACCTCTCAACGCAGGAGGACGAACGGCCTGCTCTATGCCCGAAGCAAAACGAAAACCATGAAGCAATTCCAGCCAAACGCATGCACTCCCGCCCCGGATTCTCCCGGAACCCGCATCGCGAAACCGGAAATCCTCACGGTCTTCCACGCATGCGGAACCCAACGGCTTCGTTCCGCAAAACGGTCCCATGCCGCAAACCAGCTTCGTTTGGCAAGCGGCTTCGTTCCGCAAAACACGGCTTCCAATCTCCCCGGCAGCAACCGCGCCACGCCGGAACGGCGCCCCCGGCCTCTCCCGCGCCAGTCCCGCATTTATCCGGATCATCCGGACAATCCGCACGAAACTCCCGCTGTCAATCAAGAGGCAAAACCTTATACCTCAAAGAGATACACGGTACATTTAAGGCGAAAGCCGGAAAGTGTTTTTTGCAAAATCCGGACAAACCCCCCGCCGCAGGTCCCAAACCGGCCACCTGCCCGGCCCCTCCGGGCTCGGCCGGCGCTCAGCCCTTCGCGGGCGAAAGCCGCCTACCAGCCCATTTCCAGCCGGAAGCGGAACACGCGCCCGTCGTTCAGTGTGTTCGTGATCGCGCCGAAGTTCGGGTTCGAAAGTTCGAAACCCGGTTCGGCAAACTGCGGCGTATTGAAGAGGTTGATCGATTCCACGCGGAATTGCAGCCACCGGTCCCCGTTCACCGCAGGGAACGCCCAACGCCGCGAAAGGCTGGCGTTCAAGTTGTGGATCGCGCCCTTGTGGAACGTGTTCCGCCCCAGGTTGCCGCGTTCGTCCGTGGGAGCCATCGGAGAAAACGCGCTCCTTGGGAGCAGTTTGGCGGAGGTGTCGGGGTCGCCGATCGTCCGCCCGAGGATGCTCGGGTCCAGCAGATTGGGCCGGTCGCCGCCATTCGCGTCCACGTTCCCCCAGCCGGGGCCATCCGAACCCGCTTGCACGCTGAACGGCGTCCCGGATTTCAGCAGCGCCACTGCCGAAAGGCTCCATCCGCCCAGCAGGCGGCCTGCCCATCCGGCGGAGGCGTGGAGCGGGGTCAGGTAGGCAATGCGGGCCAGGAACGCATGCGGTTGGTGGAAGTCGCTCGGCCCCCGCATATCGCTGTGCTGGTTGAACTCGGATTGGCTGCGCGAGATGCGGGTGTCGGCGTCGAATGCGGTATTCGTATAGCTCGATCCAAGGTCCATCGCCTTGCTCCACCAGTAGCTCGTATCGAGGCTCAGCCCGTGCCAATCCGTCATCCGGAGCGAGGCCCGCGCCGCATCGTAGTATCCATCGGAGCCGTTGAGGATGGTGCGGATCTCCGCCAGCGTCTTGTTGGGCCGCCGCAAGTTCCAAGTAGCCGTTGTCTGCGGAATGCCGGACACCGGTTGCGCTCGGTTTTGATACCACATGAGCAGCAGTTTGTGGGATCTGCTTCCCACATAGCCCAGTTGCATCCGCAACCGCGAGCCCAGCCCGCGCTCCCACGCAAAGTTGTAGAGGTGCGCGTAGGGCGTGGCCAACTCCGCGTCGAGCGGGTAGGTCGTGGGGATGAAGCTCGAAAGGTCGTTCAGGTCCACACCCCGCATCGGGTCCGCCAGATACGGCGCGGGCAGCACGATTTTATAGTTGTTCGGCGGCGAGAAGCGCACCTGCTGGTAGGTCACCGGAAAAATCTGCCCGAACTCCAGGCCGTAGCTCGCCCGCAGCACGCCCCACGCGCCCGGCAGACTCTGGGCGAGACCGAAGTGACCGCCCACATTGTTGCGGTCCGGATCATAGGGAATCCGTTCGAGCCCGTGTACTTCGGTTGGGCGGCCCGTCGGCTCATAGCGCAGGCTGTAGGAGAGCGTCAGCGAGGGCCGCGCCCTCCAGTTGTCCCCGGCGTAGAAAAGATACTCGTTGTTGCGGTAGCCGCGATACGGATCTCCCGTGGAGATCAGGTGCTGCGAAGGCCGTCCGAGGCGCAGGTTCTCGAATGCGGTCGTGCCGAAATCGGGCGCGAACGAGAAGAACCCCCGGTGCGAATCCGTCATGATTCCGTTGAACTGGCGGCGCGAGAATTGCGCCCCCGCCATCAGGTTATGGTTGCCCCTCGTTTGGCGGCCTTGCGCGGCATAGCGGAAAACATTCTCCGCGCGGTCGATCGGAATGCCCCCCGCCGGGCCAAGGGTGGTCAGGCCCGAAGTGCTTACCATCGGCCCCACGGAGTTCGGCTCCGGAAGCAGCAAAGATCCAACGCGGTCGAGCCCGGCGGAGAATTCGAAGAGCGTGCGCGCGCTCCAGGCGCGCAGCCATGTCAGCCGCGCCCGGTGCGATTTCGTATCCGTATCGGGATTCTGGCCCGCCACCAACTGGAACGCGTCCACGCTCTGCGAGGTGAACTGGTACGTCGCCGCCAGAGAGTCGCGGGCGCCCAGCCGCTGGTTCAGATGGATGCCGCCGCTATTGTTATCGATCGTCTGCGGAGCGTTCGTGTTCAGCGCCCGCGCGTTGATGTCCGTCCGGTTCGGCAACTCCGTCGGGTAGGCGTTCAGGAAGCGGAGCACGATGGGGATCAGCAGCGGGTCCCGCGTCAGCGGCGTTCGTTCTTCAAGGCTCGGCACCAGCACATTGCCGTTCACGTTGCCGCGCAAGCGCTGCTGCGAGCCATCGAAGGAAAGCGTCGTGCCTTCCCTCGCCCGGAAGCTCGTCCGGAAGCCGTAATCGTGGTCGCGGGCCGGTTTCACGTCGCCCACCTGAAAGAAGCTTCGGGCGGCGAGGGCGCTGTTCTGGTGCGAGTAATAAACCTGCCCGTGCCATGCGGAAACGGGCGGCAGCGTCACGTGAATCGGCGCGGTGGGCGTGCCCCCGAATTCCGCGCCGAAGTAGCCGCGATCCGGTTGCAGCTCGGTGAGAATGGTGGCGCTCACGCCCAGGCGCACATTCAGTTCCTTGAGGGCATTGTTGTCCACGAGATTGAACTGGACGTTCTCGTTGCGGCGGCTCTCCCCGGCGGCCGTGTTCGTGTTGCCGAGCAGATTGAGGTGTACGGCTTCCGTGGCGCGGGCGGTCCCGGGCGTTGCCGTCGAACCCTGTCCCGCCGCCCCAGCATCCGCGGGTGCGGCATCCGCCTCCTGCGCCTCCTTCTCCTGGCCGGGAGCGTGGTCCGCGGCCGGGGGCGCGGGCTGCCCGGGGAGCATGGCTGCCGCCAGGACCGCCAGAACGAAGCATCGCAAGACGCGAGGGAAAGAAATGGAGGGAATCGTTACGTACTGCAATTCGAAGCTACCTTACACAGTGGCCATCACGGCCGCTGCGCGGTCGCGAATCCGTGGCGATGCGGATGGGAGTTCCGCCACGTTCTCTCAAGAACCAGCACCTGCATAATATCGCGCCGGCGCCGGAGCCACAAATGGAAGCGCCGCGCCGGGAAGCCGGAGAATCGATCCGTTGGAAGTCCCGCGGCGCACCCGCTAGAACTCGCTGCCGCCCACTTTCCCCTCGCCGGTGTCTTCCAGGGCGCGCAACGGTTGGCCGAGGCCCCCAAGCCGCGCGGGCTGGCCCGTGGTCGCGATCACCGCCATCCACAGGTCCCCCTCCGGGTTCAGACGCTTCTTGCTGCGCACCGCCGCCGGGATGGGAACATGGACGAAGTAGTTGTGGAGATGCCCGATCAGCAGATCCGTCTTGCCCGCTACCGCGGCGTGCACGGCCATGCGCGCCATCTGGTCGCACAGCACGCTATCCGCGGAGTTGGCCGGCACGCTCCGGATGATATAGCTCGGGTCGAAGTACTTGATCGCGATAGGCACGCCCTCCCCTTCGAAGTACTCCCGGATCCGGTCCCGGAGGAAGAGACCCACGTCATAGAGCTTCTGGTTGCCGGAAGCGTCCTGCGCGTCGCGGGCGCTCTCGAACAGGTCCTGCCCGGCGCCCTCGGCCACCACGAGCACGGCGTGCGCCTTCCGGAGGATGCGCTTCTTGAGGAAGGCAAGCAGCCCTTCCGGGCCATCCACTTCAAAGGGGAGTTCGGGAATCAGGGTGCAGTTCACTTCCTGGCTGGCGATGGTGGCTCCGGCGGCGATGAAGCCCGCGTTGCGCCCCATCAGCTTCACGATCGAAAGCCCGTTGGGCGCGCACTTGGCCTCCACGTGAGCCCCATCGAGCACCTCCCTCGCCTTCTCGAGCGCCGTCGCGAATCCGAAGGAGCGTTGCACGAAATGGATGTCGTTGTCGATGGTCTTCGCCACCCCCACCACCGCGAGCGGCGCGCCTTGCCGCAGCGCTTCCTGCGCGATAGTGTGCGCACCCCGTTGCGTGCCGTCGCCCCCCACGCAGAAGAGCATGTTCACGCCGATCGAACAGAGGTAATCCACCATCACCTTCGGGTCTTGCGGCCCGCGCGATGAGCCCAGCACGGTTCCGCCGAGCTTGTGGATGTTCGACACCAGTTCCGGATCGAGTTCCACGGGCTGGAGCCCATGGGCGGGGTTCAGCCCCTGAAAGCCGTTGCGAATGGGTGTGCGACATAGAAATGGAAAGTCAGGCGGCCCGGGCGCGTGAAGCCCAGTAGTCCTCGAATCTCCGATTCAGGCGGCAGCAGCGCAGGGCGAGGATGGCGTTGGCGCCGCGGACAGACCAGAA
>JADLCF010000135.1 GCA_020847315.1 Bryobacterales bacterium
AGTCGTTGAAGCAGATGCGCTGCAAGCGCTCGTGGGCGATGCGCTGATCCAGCTTCAAGGTTTGCAGATAGCGCAGATAGACGGTGCGCTCGCTCAGCGTCTGGTGCATCTTCACCATGAGCGGCTCATCCTCCGGGCGGATCGGACGCAGCAGCATTTCCATTCCCGTCCGGGAGGTCCACTTTGCCACATAACGCGTGGGGTAGGCGCGAATGGCGAGATGCGGCAAATCGGCATCGGCTACGCTCGCCGGATGCAGCACCACCCGCGCATCGAGCGCCACCATTTGAGTTTCGCTCACGAGCAGCGGGTTGATGTCGATCTCCTTGATGCGGCGCAGTTCGGCCACAAGGCGGCTGAAGCGCACCAGCAGTTGTTCGAGGGCGTCGAAATCCACGCTCTTGCGCCCACGCACTCCCTTCAAGGCTTCGTAAATCCGGGTCTGCTCCATCATCCGGCGGGCCAGGGTGCTCGTGAGAGGGGGAAGGGCGAGGCCGCGGTCCTTATACACCTCGACCAGAGTGCCGCCGGAGCCGAAGAGCAACACCGGACCGAACTGCGGGTCGAGGCTGGAGCCGACGATCAATTCGTAACCGTCCAGCCGCACCATGGGCTGCACCGTGACGCCTTGAAAATGCTCCGCGCCGGCCGCCTTCGTCACACCCTCGCGAATGTCTTCGAACGCGCGGCGGACAGCGGCCTCATCCTGCAGATTCAGCTTCACGCCGCCCACGTCGCTCTTGTGGGTGATGGTTTCCGAATAGAGCTTCAATACCACCGGGTAACCCAGCTCGCGCGCATGCGCCGCGGCGCTCACGGCATCGCGTGCGACGATGGTCTTCACGACCGGCAGCCCGTAAGCGCTCAGCAATTCCTTGGATTCAAATTCGGTGAGGATCTCGCGGCCTTCGTCGAGCGCTTTCTGCAGAATGGCTTCGGCATGGACGCGGCGGTCACTCTCATCGGCATGCACCTCCTCGCTCTGAGGCGTCTCGTAGAGGCCGCGCAGATTGTAGGTATAGCGGTACATATAGACGAACTGCCGCGCTGCGGTGTCGGGATAGGGGAAGGTGGGGATGCCGGCCGAGTTCAAAATCGAGACACCGTTCGCGACATCGTTACCGCCCATCCAACTGGCGAGAACGGGCTTGCCGTTCAGCTTCGAATAGCCGCGCATCACCTCGGCGGTGGCCGTCGAATCGGTCATGGCCTGCGGCGTGAGGATCACAAGAAACGCGTCGGTATTCGGGTCTTTCGAAACGATCTCGAGCGTCTTGGCATAGCGGTCCGCCTTGGCGTCGCCGAGGATATCCACCGGGTTCCCGTGGCTCCACGCGGAGGGCAAGATCTCGTTCAGCGCGGCTTCGGTCTCGGGCGCGAGTTTCGCCAGTTCGGCATGGTTCGTGGCCAGCGCGTCCGTGGCAAGCACGGCCGGCCCGCCCGCGTTCGTGATGATGGTCATGCGCGGCCCCCGCGGCCGGGGCTGTTTGGCCAGGACTTCCGCCATGTAGAAGAGGTCGGAGATGTTGTTTACACGCAGCACGCCGCTGCGCCGGAAGGCGGCATGCAGCACCTCGTCGCTGCCTGTGAGAGAGCCCGTGTGCGATGCCGCCGCTTTCGCCGCTTCCTCGCTGCGGCCCGGCTTGATCACGATAATCGGCTTCGAGAGCGCGACTTCCCGCGCCGCGGAGAGGAAGTAGCGGGCATCGCCGATGCTCTCCATGTAGATCAGAATCGCCCGGGTCTTCGGGTCATTGCCCAGGTAGTCGATCAGATCGCCCCAACCGACATCGCTCATCGAGCCGATGGAGATGAAGGCGCTGAAGCCGACCTTCTCCGTGACGCTCCAATCGAGAACCGCCGTGCACAGCGCGCCGCTCTGGCTGATGAATCCCACGTTGCCAGGCAGGGCCATGCCGTGTCCGAAGGTGGCGTTCAGCCCGCTGATGGGGCTCATCAGGCCGAGACAATTCGGGCCGATGACCCGCATCTTCCCGCGCTTCGCTTCCTCAAGCAGCCGCTGCTCCAGGGCCGCGCCTTCGGGGCCGGTCTCCTTGAAGCCCGCCGAGATGACGATGGCGCTCTTGACGCCCGCGTCCACGCATTCGCGGATGATGGCGGGCACTCCCGGCGCCGGTGTGGTGATGACGGCCAGTTCCACCTCGCCTGGCACCGCGGCCACGTTGGGGTACGCCTTGATGCCCAGCACGCTATCGCGCTTCGGATTCACAGGGAACACCGTGCCGCCGAAGGGGTTGCTGATCAGGTTCCAGAACACCGTCCGGCCCACGCTTCCCGGCGATTCGGTCGCGCCGATCAGCGCCACGCTGCGCGGCGAGAAGAAGGATTCGAGTGGATGCCTTCCGCCGCCCAAAATCGCGGTGGCTGGGTCTGTCCCCGGAGCCTTGATTGCCATTGCTTCACCCTCGCTTGCAGTCGGGCGCGATTGCAAGGCTGCGTCCGCCCGAAGGCAGCCTGCCACCGCACACCTTCACCCTATCACTCAAGCCCGGGGTTGTGGGTCCGCATACCGGAGAATCGGAACTGAAAACATCAAACTAACAATGCGGCACCGCTGCTAGGTTCTTGCCTTTGCCCGCGCTACCGCATCCTGCCAGCCCGCGAAGCGCCGCTCGCGCTCCGCATCGCCGATGCGCGGCTCGAAGATGCGTTCGGCTTTCCAGAAGCCGGCGATCTGATCCGTGGATTCCCAATAATTGACGGCGAGCCCGGCCAGATACGCGGCGCCCAGCGCGGTGGTCTCCGTATCGGCGGGCCGCACGATCTTGCAGCCCAGGATGTCCGCCTGGAATTGCATGAGGAAGTCGTTCTGAGCGGCTCCTCCGTCCACACGCATCTCCGTGATCGGCGTGCCCGCGTCCGCCTGTTGCGCATCCACGAGTTCGCGGCTTTGGAAGGCGATTGCTTCAAGCGTGGCCCGGACGATGTGGGCGGCGGTGGCTCCGCGGGTCAATCCGCTGATGACGCCCCGGGCTTCGGAATCCCAATGCGGCGCGCCCAGCCCCACGAAGGCCGGCACGAAGTAGACCCCGGCGGAATCCGGCACGCTCTCGGCGATCGCCTGGGAGGAAGGAGCGTCGGGGATCAGCTTCAGGGAATCGCGCAGCCATTGCACCGCCGCCCCGGCGATGAAAACGCTGCCCTCAATCGCAAACTCTTTCTCGCCGAGAAGAGCCGCCGCTCGCGTGCTGATCAGGCGGTTCTTCGAGCGCACCGGCTTCCCGCCCGTGTGCAACAAGCAGAAGCAGCCCGTGCCGTACGTGTTCTTGCCCATTCCCGGCTTGAAGCAGGCTTGGCCCGTGAGTGCCGCCTGCTGGTCCCCTGCGATGCCCGCAATGGGAATCTCCGCACCAAGCAGGTCCCCATCCGTGACGCCTACCACCTCGGAAGACTTTGCGATGCGCGGCAGCATCGCCCGCGGCACGTTCAGCACGCGCAGCAGATCGTCGTCCCATTCGCCGCTCGCGAGGTTCATCAGCATGGTGCGCGATGCGTTCGTCTCGTCGGTAACATGGACGCGGCCACCGGTGAGCTTCGAGATCAGCCAGGTATCGATGTTGCCGAAGAGGAGTTCCCCTGCCTCCGCCCTGCGCTGCGCGTCTGGGACCGTGTCGAGAAGCCAGCGCAGCTTCGTGCCGGAGAAGTAGGGGTCGATGACGAGGCCGGTTCGCTCTTCGATCCACGCGCGATCGTTGCTTGCGTTCAATTGCGCGCAAAGCTCACTCGTCCGCCGGCATTGCCAGACGATGGCGGGGAAGACCGGCTCGCCCGTCTTGCGATCCCACACGACCAGCGTCTCCCGCTGGTTGGTGATGCCGATCGCCGCGATGTCCTTCGCCGTGACGCCCCCTTGCGCCAGCGTGTCGCGAGTGGCCCGCAATTGCGCCTGCCAGATTTCCTCTGGGTCCTGCTCCACCCAACCCGGCTGCGGATAGCGGGAAGGGAACTCCTGCGCGGCCATGGCCCGCCTTCCGCCCTCCACGTCATAGAGCGCTGCCCGCGCGCTGCTTGTGCCCTCATCCAATGCCAAAATCCACTTCACGATGGCGCCTCCGCTCCCTTAAGGCGCGCCGCGGTTGGCCGCGACCGCCCTTGCCGATTCTATGACACCCGCCGGCCGGGAAGTGCTGCCGTCGAAGCCGCGGCTCCATGCGAGGCGCCCGGGAAGGCCAGGGCCAGATGAGTGAGCCATAACCGTTGACCTTGAAAGATGTATTCCATATACTTGTTTCATGCCGACCACAGATGCAATCGACGCCACTCACTCTCATTCCATCGACGTTCACGAAATTTCGGCGGACAAAATGCCGGGGCATTGGCTGCTGGCAAGCCTGGGCAAGCGCGTGTTGCGCCCCGGGGGTCTTGCCTTGACTTCGAGGCTGCTGCGGGCCCTCAACATTGGCGCCAAGGACGACGTTCTGGAACTCGCTCCGGGACTGGGTGTGACTGCGAAGATGACGCTTGCGCGGAGCCCGCGAAGCTACACCGCCGTGGAGCGGGACGAGAAGGCGGCGCGAGGGATTATCCGCATACTCGAGGGGACGCACAACCGCTGCGTGCTTGGGACGGCGGAAAACACCGGGCTTCCCTCGGAAGCGTTCACGACGGCTTATGGCGAGGCGATGCTGACGATCCAGGGCGCTCCCGCGAAGGCGCGCATCCTCGAAGAGGTGCGGCGCGTGCTGAAGCCCGGTGGCAAGTACGGTATTCACGAGTTGTGCATCGTTCCGGATGAATCCGGCGAAGCAATTCGGCGCGAGATCGAGAAGCGCCTTTCAACGGGGATTCACGTGGGGGTGCAGCCGCTGGTCGCGAAGGAGTGGCGGCAACTGCTCGAATCTGCGGGCTTCCGGGTGCTTTGGGAAGAGCGCGCGCCCATGCATTTGTTGGAGCCAAAGCGGCTGATCCGCGATGAGGGATTCTTCGGTGCGCTCCGCTTCGCGTTCAACCTACTGCGCCGGCCGGACGCCCGCAAGCGTGTGGCGCAGATGCGCAACCTGTTCCGGGAGTACCGGCAGAATCTCGAAGCAATCGCGTTCGTTTGCGAGAAGGTGTAGCGGGCGGCCGCTCACGCCGCCGGGGCTGCGTGAGCGGTTCCCTCCGCATCTTTCGGGGTTAGTAGCGAATCACCTTCTCCACGCCCCGCTCCAAATCTTCCACTGACGGCAGAATCGCCAGTTCGAGGTTGGCCGCTGAAGGGACGAAAGAGTCCTTCGCGCCAACCCGCACGACCGGCGCATCCAGGTGGTCAAAGAACTGCTCGCCGATCCGCGCGGCCACCTCGGCGCCGAAACCCATCGTCAGCGAGTCTTCGTGAGCCACCACTACCCGGCTGGTCTTGCGGATGCTCTCGAAGATGATCTCTTCATCGAGGGGGATGATCGATCTGAGGTCCACGATCTCGATGGAGAGACCCTTTTCCTCGGATCGCCGGGCCAGTTCGAGCGCGAGATAGACCGCGCTGCCCCAGGTAACGATGGTCACGTCCTTGCCCTCGCGGCGCACGCGGCCTTTTCCGAACGGGACGAAGTAGTTGCTATCCGGCTCCGGGGACTTTGCCTGCACGCGCCGGTAGAGGCCCTTGTGCTCCAGGAAGATGACCGGATCTTCCGAGCGCGCCGCGGTCTTGATGAGCCCCTTGGCATCGTCAGCGCAGCTTGGGAATACAACCTTCCAGCCGGGGATGTGTGCGAATGCGGATTCCACGCACGCTGAGTGCCATGGGCCGCCCTTGATGTAGCCGCCCACCGCGATGCGCACCACCACGGGGCAGGTCCACTGCCCCTGGCTGCGCCAGCGGACGGTGGCGATTTCATCGCGCATTTGCATGAACGCGGGCCAGAGGTAGTCTCCGAACTGGATCTCCACGATGGGCTTGTATCCGCCGATCGCCATGCCGCCGGCCACGCCCACGATGCTCGCTTCCGCCAGCGGCGAATTGAAGACGCGGTCTCCGAATGCGTTCGAAAGGCCGCGTGTGACGCCGAAGACGCCCCCTTTGGGGTCCGCGATATCCTCGCCCCACATGACGATCTTGGGGTTGTGCTCCATCTCTTCCCGCAGGCCGTGGTTGATGGCGTCAATCATGGTGACGGGGTTGCCGGGGAGATCCGTGCGCGGGCTTTCTTCCGGTGCGGCCGGTGCGGCGCTTGCGTAGATGTGCGCCATCAAGTCGTCTTCGGAGGGTAGGGGCGCCTGGTCCGCTTCGTCGGCGGCACGGTCCACTTCGCCCCGGATCCGGTCCCGGAGTTCTTCCACGGCGTCCTTCGTGAGAAGGCCGTGTTCGAGGAGATACTGCTCCGTCTGATAGATCGGGTCTCTGCCCGCCAACTCCGCCAGTTCCTCTTCGGTGCGATACTTGCGCTGATCGTCCGAGGAGGAGTGCGAGTCAAGACGGACGACACGGCCTTCGACGAGAGCCGGACCGCCGCCCTTGCGCATACCGTCGATGATTGGCGGGAGCATCTGGTACATGGGCTCGAACCAGGTGCCGTCGAGATCGAAGGTGGGCATTCCGAAGCCCTGGGCGATGCGGTGGATCTCCGACGAAGTCTGGCTCGCTTGCGGGACGCTGATCGCGTATCCGTTATTCTGCACGACGAACAGGACGGGGAGCCGTTCACGCGCTGCCCAGTTGAGCGCTTCGAAAAACTCGCCTTCGCTCGTGGCGCCCTCACCGGAGGAGACGTAGACGATGGCATCGGAGCCATCCTTCACCATGGCACGCGCCATGCCCACCGCCGGGAGATACTGCGTGCCCGTGCAGGCCGTTTGCGCCACGAGGTTCAGTTCGCGGGAGGAGAATTGCTCCGGCATGTTGCGCCCGTTCGAATTGGGGTCTCCGCCGCGGGTGAGCATGGCCAGGAAGACGTCGCGCAGGGGCATGCCGAGGCCGATCGGGATACCTTTGCCGCGGTAGTAAGTGAAGAACCAGTCATGTCGCGGCTTGAGCAGCAGCGTCATTCCGGTCTGGAGCTTTTCGTGGCCTCTCGTCGAGGCGTGGAAGGTGCACTTACCATGGCGGGCGAACACTTTCATCCGTTCTTCGACGTAGTAGACGGTCAGCATCTTCCGGTAAAGCTCAAGGGTGAGCTCGTCGGGAACGATGCGGCCCTCCCGCGGTTGCGATACGGTTTCCGTGGCCATGGCTCCTCCAATGCTCCGATCTTACCGCCGTTCGGGCGACGGCGACAGCTTGCAAATCTCCGCTAAATCGTTTATAACAAGCATAATATATACATCTTTTATCGGTCAATAAACGCTATGCGGCTCACTGCTTATACCGATTACAGCCTTCGCGTGCTCACCTATCTCGGGC
>JADLCF010000136.1 GCA_020847315.1 Bryobacterales bacterium
GCCTTCGGTGGACCGGATTCGCGCCCACCCGCGAAGACATCGAATCCGCCCTGGCGCGCCTGCCGGATGCGGAACCGGGCCGTGCATTCGATCCGCAGCGCTGCTCGCGTGCCGTGCTTCGTGGGACCGCCACCCGCATCGACCTTCCGCGCACGGCAGCGGAAAAGCGGCGTCTGCTGCGCCGGAATTCTTTTTGGGAACAGTTGCTCGGCGTGCTGGCTTCCGAAGAGATCGCCTACGTTACCTATTCCTATAGCGAAAAGGCCGACGTTTATCGCGCCCAGCTCGATCCGGCGGGACTGGCCCGCCTGCGCCAAAGCGCCGGGCTGCTCGCTTATACCAAGCTCGAACAGCAGGTCCGCTCCGCTCCGATTACCTCGATCGATCTGTTCGTCGAACGGTGAAAAGAAGATATGATTTAAGGAGAAGCATCCAGCATGGTTCGCAAGTTTCTCCAACATGTCGTCCCGGGCGTGATTCGCCCTCTGCGCGTGCTGTGGAATCAAGTCATTGGATTTGTATTTCTGGCGTTCGCGGTTTTTAGCAGCCGTTCGATCTATACCGCCGTCAAGGAATACGATGGCGATGCCGAAAGCCTGTTCCGCGTCGTGCTGACGGGATTCTTCGGCGCGATCATGGCCTATTTCGGGGTTTTCTCTTTCCTGCGCGCCCGCAGAATCTCCCGTTCATGAACCCTTCCATCGGGGAACCCGGCAAATTTCCGTTTACCCGCGGCGTTTACCCCGACATGTATCGAAGCCGCCTCTGGACCATGCGCCAGTATGCCGGCTTCGGCACAGCCGAAGAGAGCAACCGCCGCTACCGGTATCTTCTTTCCCAAGGCATCACCGGATTATCGGTCGCCTTCGATCTGCCGACGCAGATGGGCATGGACGCGGACCACCCGCTCGCAACAGGCGAGGTCGGGCGCGTCGGCGTCGCCATCTGCTCGCTTCGCGACATGGAGCGGCTGTTTGAGGGCATTGACCTCGCGCGCATTACCACCTCGATGACCATCAATTCCACAGCGGCCATTTTGCTTGCGATGTATGTGCTGGTGGCAAAGGCGCAGGGTGCGGACCTGCGAAAGTTATCGGGAACGGTTCAGAACGACATTCTGAAGGAATACATCGCCCGCGGCACCTACATTTTTCCGCCGCGGCCGGCCATGCGAATCATCACGGACCTTTTCGCCTGGGCGGGCCGCGAGATTCCCGAGTGGAACACGATCTCCATCAGCGGCTATCACATCCGCGAGGCCGGTTCCACGGCCGTGCAGGAAGTGGCGTTCACCATGGCGAATGCGATCGCCTACATCCAGGCGGCTCTCGATGCCCGCCTCGACCTCGATTCCTTCGCCCCCCGGCTCTCGTTTTTCTTCAACGCTCATAGCAACTTCCTGGAAGAGATTGCAAAGTACCGGGCCGCACGGCGGCTCTACGCCCGCCTGATGAAGGAACGGTTCGGCGCGAAGAACCCGCGCTCCATGATGCTGCGGTTCCATGCGCAAACCGCCGGATCCACCCTGACGGCACAGCAACCGGACGTGAATGTGATTCGCGTCACGATGCAGGCGCTGGCCGCCGTTTTAGGGGGCGCACAGTCGCTGCACACCAACGGCCGCGATGAAGCGCTTTCGCTGCCCACCGAGGAATCCGCCCGGCTGGCGCTCCGGACGCAGCAGATCATCGGTTATGAAAGCGGCGTCACGGCCACGGCCGATCCCGCTGGAGGCAGCTACTACATCGAGCAGTTGACCGATTCCATCGAAGCGGGCGCGCGCGAGTACCTGGATCGAATCGACGCGCTCGGCGGAACGCTGGCCGCTATTGAGAAGGGTTACATCCAGGGCGAGATTCAGAACGCGGCGTACGAATACCAGAAGGCCATCGAGAAGGGCGAATCCATCGTCGTGGGAGTGAATCGCTTCCGCATGGGAGAGGAAACGCCGATTCCCACCTTCCGGTTGGACCCCGCTATCGAGAACCAGCAGATCGAGAGCCTCCGGCAGGTGCGCGCTTCCCGCGACGCCGCGAGGGTAGGTACCCGGCTGGAAGCCCTTACCGCCGCCGCGCGGAGTGGGGATAACCTGATGCCCCGCATCATCGATGCCGCCGAGGCTCACGCTACCGTGGGAGAGATCTCGGACTCGCTGCGCCAGGTGTTCGGAATCTATCGCGAAACCGGCGTCTGATACCCTGTAGACAATCTACGTGAGTGGATGTAGAATACCTACATCCATGGCGAAGAACGAAGTCTATAAGAATCGGATCGAGCTTCTACAGGGAACGCTCGATATGCTCATCCTTCAGACGCTGCGCTGGGGTTCGCAACACGGATACGGGATCGCTCAGGCTATTCGCTCCGGCTCCGGCGACGTGTTGCAGGTGGAAACCGGGTCGCTCTATCCGGCGTTGCATCGTCTTGAAAAACAGGGTTGGATTCGCTCGGAGTGGAAGAATTCGGAGTACAACCAGCGGGCCAAATACTATCAGCTCACAGCCGCCGGAAAGAAGCAGCTCGCCAGTGAATTGAGCCGCTGGAACCAGTTGAGCGCAGCCATTGCCAGGCTGATGAACCCGGCAGAACGCGAAAGTGAAGCATGAACATCCGGATGTTGTTCGGGCGCGGACGCCGGGAGCGGGAGCTGGACGAGGAAATTAATGCACATCTCGCGATGGCGATTCGTGAGCGGATTGCACGCGGAGAGGAGCCGCAAGCGGCCGAACTGGCGGCGCAGCGCGAATTCGGCAATCGAGCTCTCATCCAGGAAACCACGCGCGACATGTGGGGATGGAGTTTTCTCGCGCAGTTCCTCCAGGATGCCCGCTACGCTCTTCGCGGAATGCGGAACAGCCCGGGATTCACCGCCGTTGCGGTATTGTCGCTGGCCCTCGGCATCGGCGCCAACACGGCGATCTTCAGTTTGATGTACACGGTCATGCTCCGCGCATTGCCTGTCGCGCATCCCGAGCAGCTTGTGGAGCTTCTCCAAAAATATCCCGGCGAGCCGAGAGGGAACGGCTATTGGACATGGCGGAGCTACGAGCACTATCGCGATCACAATCACGTCTTTTCAGCCCTTACCGGCACCGCCATCGACAGTCGCGCGCGCCTGCAAACCGGGGATTCGGAACCCGCGGCCGGAGTCGCCGAGTATGTGCTGGGAAACTATTTTCCGGAACTGGGAGTGAAGCCCGCTCTCGGTCGTCTGATCGGTCCCGGGCACGACCCGGCGAGCCCTGACGGCGCTGTTGCAGTCGTGAGCTGGTCTCTCTGGGCCGGCAGGTTTAACAAAGATCCGGGCGTCCTGGGCAAGCAGATTCTTGTGAACGACACACCGGCGGTCGTCATCGGGGTAGCGCCGCGCGAGTTCGTGGGACTTCGGGTCAATGCCAGAACCGATGTCTGGCTGCCGTTCAGGCCGGCCATGAAACTGGCCCTGTTGGGCCGTTTGAAACCTGGCGTGACACTCGAACAGGCGCGC
>JADLCF010000137.1 GCA_020847315.1 Bryobacterales bacterium
GCGTTTGACGAATCCGAAGCCGAAGCGGACGACTTCAAATAGGCTGCCGCGCGGCGGGCCACCCGAGAGGACATTTTCCATGAGACACAGAGTTGGCGGATTCAAACTGAAGCGCGACAAAGATCAACGCAAGATGCTGCTGCGCAACCTCGTAACGGCGGTGGTCGAACGCGACCGCATCGTCACCACGATCACCAAGGCCAAGGCAATCCAGCCGCTGGTGGAGAACATGGTGACGCTCGCCAAGAAGGATACCCTTGCCAGCCGCAGGCAGGCCGCGGCGTATTTGCTCACCCCGGATTCGGTGAAGCGCCTCTTCGATGAGGTCGGCTCCAAATTCGGGCAGCGCGCGGGCGGCTACACGCGGATTGTTCGGGTGGGCCCACGCAAGGGCGATGGCGCCGAGATGGCGATTCTCGAGTTTGTCGGCACCACGCTCGTGAAGCGCGCGGCGGAACGCGCGAAGCGCCGCGAAGAGCGTTTGCAAGCTCTCCGGGAAGGCAAGGAGAGCGAAGAGTAGCTTCCCACGGAGGCTCTCCGCCGCTGAAAAAAAGAAATGCCCCGCGCCGCTCAACTTGGGCGGCGCGGGGCGTTTTTCATTTTACGGCCGCCCGAATCTAGAAGGAAATCCCGGCCCCCACCGTGAACTGGTTTTGGCGGAACAGACCGGAGGCGTCCTGGCCCTGGAAAAGTCGGGGATTCGGCGCCAGCGTCTGGCGGAAATCCACGCGCGCATGCCATCGTTCATTGACCTGCACACGCACGCCTCCGCCATAATTCAATCCAGGCCGAACCGTGTTGACGCCGGAGGTGAGACCTGCGCCCGGCGGATAGAACATGACGAACCCGCCGCCACCCGCCAGGTAGGGGCGGATGCGAGCCCCATCCGGCGTCGCGTGAAGCAGCATGTTGTACATGGCTTGCCCGATGGAAGTGGATTGGTCGAAGAGGTTCTGGCCCGCCAAGTCTACCTTGACGTTCGCGCGGGAATAAGCGAACGACAGGTCGTGTGAAATGAACGTGCCGGAGTTCAACGTGAGTCGCGGCACGAACATGAAGCCGCTGCCCATGGTGACCTCGGAAGGATTCTCTGAGCCGTCCTGGCCCTGGATCGAAAGAGTTCCCGCCTTCCTCTTGCCCGCGTTGGCATAGCCGAAGCCGACGCCAAAATCGATGCCCTCCGCGAACGTCATCGCCGTGCTGCCGCACAGCAGGGCTGCCACGGCCAGTGCCGTACGCCATCTGGTAAAAAACATCAAAATCGCTCCCTTGAAAGATGAACTACTTGGAGTGATGCCCGTTCAGAGGGCTTCGTTACCTCAAAGGCCGGTGCGGGAGCGCGGTCAAACCAGGATTACATGCAACTCGCCGGGCCCGTGGACGCCACGCACCAGGATCTGCTCAATATCGGCCGTGCGGCTCGGGCCCGTGATCAGCACCATTGAACTCGACACCGCGGCGGGCACCGGCATCTCGGTAAACAACTCGTCCAATCCGCTGAGCAAGCGCTCACGCGGAACCAGAGCGACATGAATCGGGGGCAGCAGTGAGACCAGCCGCGCTTCGGCCACGGAAGACAGCATGACCAGCGTGCCCGTATCCGCCAGCGCATAGTCGGCGGAAGTGATGCCGATGGGCCGCGCTTCCGCTTCTTCCCGAAGCGTCTCCAGATCCATGACGCCGGAAAGGACGCCGGGCATGGAGACAATGCCCAACTCCGCCAGCAGCGGCGCGTTCGAGGCCAGCGCCGCGCGCCCCTCCAGGAACTCCGCGACATGAGCGATCGCCGCTTCGGGAGTGGGCGCATCGAAGGTGTTCACGTTCAGCGTTTCGAGAACTGCCAGGAATTGCGCGCAACGCGCTTCCAGGTTTACCTCCGGTACAACGATGCGAACGGGGGGCGGCGCGGGGACAGGCTCGCCGGCTTTTCGGCCCAAAGCGGAACGAATCGAACCGAGAATCGCCTCTTTGCTCATAGGTTGCTTCCTTGGGCGGCCGTGGATGCACTTGGCGCTGGGACCACGGGTAGCTGAAAAGAATCCTTCGTTTCCCGGAGCCATCCGGCAAGCATCGCGCGGTGTTCCTTAAGCACGGCTCGTGCCCCAACGTCACCCGCGAGGTTCTGAACCTCCCCAGGGTCCACCTCGAGATCGAAGAATTGCTCCGGTCTCTCACCCCCGGCAAACACAACGTACTTATAACGGTGGGAGCGCAGCATCCTTCCCTGGCGGAACGCCTCCCCGTATTGCAATTCCGATACCACGAACGGGCGCACCGGCGCGCTGCCTTCGAGCGTCCGGCGCAGGGAGATTCCACGCATGTCCGGTGGCGTGGCGATACCGGCGTAGTCGCAAAATGTGGGCAGGATGTCAGCGAGCGTGGCCAGGGAGTTCTGGTCGATTACACCTTGCCGCGGCACGCCCGGCCCCGCGAAAAGAAACGGCACGCGGACGGTCTCCTCCCAGAATGCGGCTTTCTGCACCCATCGATGCGCGCCCATGCCTTCGCCGTGGTCCGAAGCGAAACAGACGAGCGTACTCTCCTCAAGCCCGCTCGC
Source organism: Bryobacterales bacterium (assembly GCA_020847315.1). Lineage (GTDB taxonomy): Bacteria > Acidobacteriota > Terriglobia > Bryobacterales > Bryobacteraceae > JACTMJ01. The sequence continues at coordinate 2,558 of JADLCF010000137.1, forward strand.
GTGAAGCGCTTCGAGCAGCCGCCCGATTTCGCCGTCCACGGCCTCCACCATTCGGTAGTAATCGTGCAAATAGTGGGATACATCCGCCTCTTGCCAGCCGGAGGCAATGCCCACGGCCTGAGACATGAGGTCATACCCCTCCCGCCGGTGATACTGGAGGTACTCGGGCTCATTCGGATCGATCGCCATGTTACCCGGCGGAGGCGGAAACGCGCTGCGGTTCGAATACTGGCGCGCGCCGGGATGCGCTCGAATCCAGGAACATATATCGTGCGGATTCATGAACGAAGCCACCATCAGAAACGGCTGCTTCGGGGTGTCAAGCAGCCATTCGGAGCAGCGCCGCGCGAGGGGCTGGTCCATGATTCGTCCCAGCCCGTTGCCGCCGATCAGTTTCTCGAACCCGGTCATGCCGTCGAAGGATTTCGGCAGGTGCCACTTACCGCCATAAACCGTCTTGTAGCCACCATCTCGAAACACCTCGCCCATCGTTGCGATGCCCGGCTGGATGCCTTGGCCGTTCACCATCACGCCGGTTTCGTGCGGCATCCTTCCGGTGAAGATGCTGCTGCGCGAAGGCCCGCACACGGGATATGGACAATAGGAGCGCGAGAGAAGCACGCCCCGCCCGGCCAGTGAATCCATCGCCGGTGTTTGGAGAAAACGGTTGCCCGCGGCTGAGAGCGCATACCAGGTTTGCTGGTCTGTGAGAATAAGCAGGAAGTTTCGCGGGGACGCCTCCGCTGCGGGCGCTTGTGCCGCTGCGTTCGAAAGCGCCGCCGCGCTGATACTGCCGGCAAGAAAAGAACGCCGCTTCATGCCTTCCCCTTCTCCTTTCGACGTTCCCGCCAGAGCTGATGAAAGCTTTTCGGCGCAAGCTGAGGCACATCCCGTTCCGCGGACCACGCCTTCAACGGGCCCACGTTCATGAACCACGGGAGGTTGCGCGCCCATCCCCCTTCGCCGGTATCCTGCATTGCCCAACTAGCGGCCGCTCCGGCAGATTCGTAAAGGCGGGGATTCGCCATCACTTTCGCCCATGCCCGGAATGCCAGCTTTTCGAGCTTGTCCTCGCCGCGATCCGCCTTGTCCTGTTCGATATCGGAGCGCAGTTCGAGCAGCAAGCGCGGAATCTCGATTTTCACCGGGCAGACTTCGCCGCAGGCCCCGCAGAGGCTCGAAGCATGCGGAAGCCAGGGGTTCTTATGCAGCCCTTCCATCTGCGGAGTGAGAATGGCGCCGATGGGGCCGGAATATACCCAGGGGTAATTGTGTCCCCCGATCCTGCGATAGACGGGGCAAATGTTCAGGCAGGCTCCGCAGCGAATGCAGTAGAGCGCCTGGCGCTTGTCGGCGTCTTCGAGCACTCTCGTGCGCCCGTTATCGAGGATGACGACGTAGAACTCCTCCGGCCCATCAATCTCCGTGCCCCGCCGCGGTCCGCTCAGAACGGAGGTATACACCGTCAGCGGCTGGCCGGTGGCGCTCCGCCCCAGCAGCTTCAGGAACGTCGCCAGGTCCTGCGCGCGGGGAATGATCTTCTCCACGCCCGCGATGGCGATGTGAACCTTGGGCGCGGTTGTCGAAAGCCGGGCGTTGCCTTCATTCTCCACCAGCACCACGGATCCGGAATCCGCAAGCAGGAAATTTGCCCCGCTGATGCCGATATCCGCTTCCAGAAACTTCCGGCGCAGGATGGCGCGCGCAATCTGCGTCTGCTTCTCGGGTATCTCTTCCCGGGGGACCTCCAGCTTTTCCTCGAAGAGATCCGCCACCTGGTAGCGGGTCATGTGCAGCGCCGGGGCCACGATGTGATATGGCTTGTCGTGCGATAGCTGCAGAATGTACTCGCCGAGATCCGTTTCCACCGGTTCCAATCCATGCTCTTCGAGGTGATCGTTCAGGTGAATTTCCTCAGTCGTCATGGACTTCGATTTGACGATCACCTTTGACTGTCGCCGCTTCGCAAGGCCAAGCACGAAATCGACGACGTCCTTGCCGTCCCGGCACCAGATCACCTTGCCGCCGCGCGTCTCCAGGTTGCGCTCAAACTCTTCGAGGTAATAGTCAAGGTGCTCGATTGCGTGACGTTTGAGATCGTTCGCCTGCTGGCGCAGTTCCTGGTAATCCGGCAGTACGTCCGCGGCCACGGTGCTCTTGCGTTTATCGACGAGCCGGCCCGTCGCCGTATAGACGGCAAGTTGCAGCTTCTCATCCGCGAGGGTGGCATGGAGTTGCGGCTGAATCGCCTTGATCTCTTTCATCTGGCCTCTCCACTGGATGCCAGCACTTCGGCCAGGTGGAGCACCTTGACGGGAAGGCCCTCGCGGCGGATCGCGCCCTCGATCTGCATCAAACAGCTTGAATCGATCGACACCACGGCGTCGGCTCCGGTTCTTTTGATGCTGGCAATCTTGGTCCCCACCATGGCCCCGGAGACTTCGCCGAACTTCACAGAGAACGTGCCCCCGAATCCGCAGCACTCCTCAGCCGTATCCATCTCCACGAGTTCGAGCCCCTGCACGTAGCGGAGCAGCCGCCGGGGGCCATCCTTGATCTTCAATTCCCGCAGCGCGTGGCAGGAATCATGGTAAGTGACTTTGCCGTTCCAAACCGCGCCGACGTCTTCTACCTTTGCCACATCTGTCAGGAACCGGGAAAACTCCCAAACCCTGGGCGCGAGGGCGCGAGACCTGGCCAGCATCGGCGGATCGTCCCGGTAGAGTTCGGCGTAGTGGTGGCTGCACATGGACGTACAACTGCCGCTTGGAACGACGATATACTCCGCGTCTTCGAACACATTCAGAAAATGCGCCGCCACGGTGCGCGCCTCATCGCGAAACCCGCTGTTGAAGGCGGGCTGTCCGCAACAGGTCTGCGCTTCGCGGAAGTCAATTTCGTATCCCAACCGCTCGAGCACCGTAGCCATCGCCAGCCCCACCTTGGGGAACAACTGGTCAATCACGCAGGTGACAAAGATACTGACGCGCTTCGGCATGAAAGCACGATTCTAGCAGAGGGCAACCCTTATGCACGCGCACCACGAGGGCAGGCCCGCGCTAGGGAAGAGAATCGACAAGCTCGTGGATCACGCTGAACATCACCGCCTACGGAAACCCCGCCGGCCGGACTCCCCGCCCGTTCCCATGAACTGGGGTTGGAGCAGGCGGTGAGAGCGCCGGTGGAGGCAGATCTGTAGCGCCAGGTGGAGTGGGGGCCGCATGCGCGAGAACCCGCGCCCTTTAGTGTCGCCCAACCACTCAATCCGCGCTGACGGTTGAGAAACGCGGAACTCTCAGCGAAGCCGGGTGAAAGTCGCCGGGTCTATACCCAGTTGGTTCAGGATGCGATGGAAGAGGGGCTGCAAAATCTCTTGCCGTCGTGCAGAGGGATTGTCGTTGCGCGTCCGTCCGGATGCTGCCAGCGTTCGTGGCTACCGGTTTGCCTGGTCTTGCGAAACCCGAGCTTCGCTGCCACGCGGCGAAAGTCCTCCGCTCGCCCACTAGGCATGGATGATCTCGGTAGTGTCCACCGGCAGCGTCTGATCTCGCTCGGCATACTCTTCCGCAATCATCTGGAACACCGCGACGAGTTCAGACAGAGCGGCCTCGCGTGTGGGCATGAGCGCATGACAACCGGGAATCGAGGGAACCTCGGCAACCCAGCCGCTGGGCTCGTTCCGGTAAAGCACCACCTTGTAATCGTCC
>JADLCF010000138.1 GCA_020847315.1 Bryobacterales bacterium
AAGCGCCAGTTGTAATGGAAGCGCATGGGGTTGAAGGGCCGTTCCGGGGCAGGCCCCAGCCAGCGGTCGTAATCCGCCGTGGCGGGCGGCGTTCCATTGGGAGGGTTGCCGATGGAAGGGCGTAGCTGGCTGATCCACGCCTTGATGAGGCAGATCTTGCCGAGTTTGCCGGAAGCTGCGTATTCCGCCGCGGAGCGGAAATGCTCTCCGCTACGCCTCTGCGTTCCCACCTGCACCACGCGCTGATACTTGCGGGCTGCGTCGCGGATCAGATGACCTTCGGCGATGGTCTGCGAGAGCGGCTTCTCGACATAGACGTCCTTGCCCGCCTGGCACGCGAGCAACGCCATGTGGGTGTGCCAGTGGTCCGGCGGCGCGATGATGACGGCGTCGATCTCCTTATCGTCCAGAACCTCGCGAAACTCGCGAGTGCGGCCGGGCTTCGTGCCCTGCTCCTTTTCGAGCCTGGGTGAGATCATGTCGATGATGGCGTCGTCCACATCGCAGATCGTCTTGACGACGGCGCCCGCTTGAATGGCGCGCCGCGCGTCGGCTTGGCCTTGGTTCCTTCCGCCGATCAGGCCGAGCGTGATGCGCTCATTCGCGCCCAAGGCGCGCGGATTCCAATTCAGAAACCCGCCTGCGGCAAGCACGGCCGCTTTCGAAAAGTCCCGGCGATTGGCAGATCCCATGCTCGTTGCTCCCCCCGTCCTTCGATTCGCAGTCTAATCTTCCAAGCGAGCTTCGGCAAGTCCCTGAACCTCGACGTGGTTGCGCTTGGCGTAGGCGGCCGTGATCCCGCTCAGGCTCTTCCGCCACTGTGCAAGCCCGATGCTTTGCTCCGGGTAGAACATGTATCCCAAATCGGCCGTGCGGTCCGCCCAATGGTCCTTGGTGTCATCAAGCACATGGAGAAAGGTTCGTCCATTGACGGATCTACCCTTTGGATACCGATCCTTTCCCCATACCTGCGTCAGATAACGCTGCACTGAGGCCGCCTCCCTCTCCATCTGGGCGACCCGGTTATGGGCCGCAACCAGATGGCCAACAGCCGCCTCGGGCTGCTTGCGCTTCGCCGCGGAGGCGGCCGCTACAAGGTCGTTCTCCGCTTTCGCGAGGGCGCCGATCATCTTCCAGTGATGGCCGGTGAGACGCGCCAAGGTGAGAAAGACCTCCAGGTTGTACTGGTTCCTGGACGCGCGCCCGATATTGGCGAAGATCTCATTCTGAAGCTGATCATTGCTCAGGCTCAGCGTATTGGATTCCGCGATCAGGCCCTTGTATTTCACGCTGAAGACGGGCTGATACGCGAGGGTCTCGGCATCGGGCAGCGCAGGGGCGGTGAGGGTGAAATCCTGCCGTTCCGTGCCGATGCCCGGTCCGTTCGAGTTTCCGTAGCCCGGCTTGCGCACGCGCGAAGTCACCCGGTCCCAGGACCGCTGCCAGGCGCGCGCCTGCCGCTGCATGGTGCGGTAGAGTTCGGTCATCCCCTGCACGCGGGGCCCATAGTAGACGTTCATGAACTCGGCCGCATGCTGCTCCGGGCCGGGCACACCGGGATGCCAGGCCCACCGGGCCACGGCGGACCAGCCCAACCAAAACGTCTCGCTGTGCAGGCCGGAGTCGTCCCAGGCAGCCGCGAAGCTTCCAATCGGATCGAGGTCCCAGACGCGCGAGTGCGTGATGGAGTTATACAGCGACCCAATCCGCCCGGCGGTGAAGACCGCTTCGAACTCGCCCATCACCTTGCCCGGCGGCAGACTCTCAATCGCGAAATGATCGGGGAACAGGTATTCAGCGCCTTGCGTGGAGGTATAGATCAATTGACGCATCCCGCTGCGCTTCTCGATCGCAAAGAAGCCGTCTTCGCCAACCACACCGTCGATCAAGTCCTTCGGCAGCCGCGCCATGTCCTTGTCGAGAAGCGGATACTCCACCCAGGCCAGCATCCGGCGGTTCTGCTTCGCCAGATGGTCGTGCGCGCGGATGGCGAAATCGGCCCAGGCCTTGCTGCGGTTCGCCGGGTTGTAAGGCAGCGCGCAGTTCTTGCCGATCCCGGCGTAGTACACCTCGTCGGTCGAAACGAAGAAGTAGTCGACGCCCCGGGTGGCGCGGATGACATCGTCATACATATCGAAGATCAGCTTGTAGGTGTCTTCCAGGCAAACGTCGGATTGATAGTTGTTGCCATCCGCCTTCAAACGCGCATACTCCGGGTGCTTCAGTACATAGGCCATGTGAGCGGGCGATTGCACGACGGGCACTACCTGCAGGTGACGTTCAAGGCCGTAGTTGACGATCTCCTGCAACTCGGCCGGCGTGAACGCGCCGGGCGCGCCGATCTCAGGGTGCGAAGGGTAGCTGAACTTGTCTTCGAGTTCAAAGCCGATCATGTTCGCCTTGAAGCGCACGGCCCAATCGATATAGCGCTTGAGCGTCGGCATGCGGTCCTGATGGTGCTTCGTATCCCAGTGCAGGAAGCGCAATTTGAGCCGCGGCCAATCGTCGATCTCGCAGACTGGCATCCGGAGTTGCCCGCGCTCGTCGGCCTTGATCAACTGCACCAGCGTCTGCACGCCATAGAGAAGGCCGGCGTCGCCGTTTGCGACGATCTCGACGCGGCCCTCGCGAATGCCGAGATGGTAGGCCTGTGAAGCGGTCTCCTTCGGAGCCGCGGCAACCGCGCCCGGCTGCACCTTGAGCGTGATGACGTTCTGGCTTCGGCCGGCGGCATTGCTCAGTTTCAGTGCGTGAAAGGAGGCAAGATCCGAGGCGAGCCAGCGCGTGGCGATATGGCCGGCAGGGCCATCGATCGCCCAGGATTCGTCGATGCGGACGTTCCCCTCGTGAAGGGCCACTTTCTGCGGCGACGGGATCACGGAGTACCCGCGCAGATACAAATCGGTTGGCGCAGGTTGGCCAAAGAGAAATCCGGCGCAAAGCATCGCCAGGCAGAGGAGTTTCAGTCTCATGTCGCTTCCTTTTGAATCAGTCTTGCCGCGGGATTACCCGCGCCGCGATATCGCCCCAAAAGGGCGGTGGTTTCATCTCCAGGCCGTAGCCGAAGTGTCTGGATTTTCTCACGCTGGCCGGGTCCCGCCGCAGCACCTCGCCGCGCAGCGTATCCCACCACTCGATCACATATTCGCCATCGGCGAGCCCCGTCACATTCACACTCGCCGCTTGCTGCTCGGGCCCGCGCAGAGGCTTGCCGCCCTCCACGCGGAAGGCCAGCGGGTCGTGAATCCAGAGGAGCATCCGGTCCGGCGCCGACAGGCCGTGAACATCGAGGGTGACGGGCTGATTCGGGCGAGAGAGCCCCGCGCGCGCCCACGTTCTCGCCGCCATGTCCTCCCCTTTCAGAAACGCGGCCAGCGGCCGGTAATGATAGTAGAGATTGAGCGGCTCCACGTAGTTGTGCCACCACCAATAGAGGCCCGTCCCCGCCGCGCCGCTCAGGGCGCTGGCCCACATGGCATCGTGAAAATGCCGCCCCTCCGTATCTGTTTGGGCCGCGGCGGGAGCATTGCCAATGCCCTGCTCCCCGAAAAAGAACGGCTTGCCGTAAGGCCGCATCAGATGGTCTGTATCCTGCAAGGCATACTGGGCCGCGTCATACTCGGCATCCCAATAGGAGTGCGCCTGCACAATATCGATCTCCGGCAGGGCGAACATCCGCGAATCGCGCCAACTGGTCGTGATCAGGTGCTGCCAGGGATCGATGGACCTCAAATACCGCCCCATTTCCCGATGCCATGCTTCGTTGGCCGCGGGGTCGAAGTGCTCGTTGTTATCCACTTCGTTCCACAGTTCCCAGGCCGCCAGGTGCATGGACCATCCCCAGCGGGCCACGCTGTAACGCAGACGGCGCTTCACCAATTCGCGCGCCACTGGATTCGTGAAGTAATCCTCAGGCTTCACGCACGGGCCGCCGTTCGCAGCATTGTAGGGGTTGCGCGGCCAGCGATGCTTCTGGCGCGTCTGCCACCAGACGGTCATTTCGAAGGCGACCTGATAGTAAATATCCAGGCGCTCGCACTCGCCGGTCACCTGATCCAACCGCCACGCCGAAGCCAGGTCGTAGCGGCCCAATCCGGTGGCTTGGGTTTCGAGCGGAAAGCCGGTAAAGTCGCCGTCGCCCGCTCCGGCCACGATCGAGAGGTCCTTGGGAACGTAATACTCCTGCCAAAGCCGGACGTAGTTGGCGCCGTTCGAAGCCAGCTTCGGCAGGATGCGGTCGAAATAGTAGGTTCCCTCGCGCTTCTCGTACCCGCACAAGTTCTCGCCGATGGCGAAGAAGCTTTGGCCGCTCTCATGCTCGAGGAAGCGCGGGTTCCGGCGGCTCGCTCGCAGAAAGCCCGGCCGGGAACCTGCCTTGATATCCACAAACACCGGCGCCGCGCTTCCGCGCTTGCCGTCGATCGCCCAGTTCACGGTAACCCTGTGACGGCCGGTTTCCGGGGATGCGAACCGAATGCGCCATGCGGGCGCGCCGGCCGCTGTCAACTCCTCCACCCGGTTCACGCCAACCGCTTCCGGATTCACGAGCCGCCGCGTGTAGCCTTGATACCAAAAACCCGGCACACTGATCTTCTTGCCAGACGGCATGAAGACTTCGGCATCCACCACCGCTACATTCGGGTCAAACGGATTCGAGGGCCGAACCGGAGAAGGCAACTCGATCTCCACCCGTTCGAACTGCTTCACCTCCGGCGTCAGCAGAAGGGGTTGAATCGCCGCCAGGAGCAGAAGGGCGAAAGTGGTCATTCGAGTGAGCTCCTCCGTGGTGGGAAATCCCGGCGGTTTGGATCGTTCACGTTAGTTAGTCAACTTTCCTAACTCGGAATTAGATCACACAACTTACATGGCCGCAACGGTGTTGTGGGAACGGCGTCGGCGGATTCCGGATCCTGTCCCGGCTTCGCTATCCTCAAGATGAGGTCATTGCTCATGTCCGACACATTCCGGGCCCTGGTATTGGACCGTGCGGGGAACCAGTTCGAATCCGGCATCCGCGCGCTTTCCCTTTCGGATCTGCCCGGCTACCCCGTGCTGGTGCGGGTAAGCGATTCCAGCATGAACTATAAGGACGCGCTCGCGGTCACGGACCGGGGCAAGGTGATCCGAAGCTTTCCGATGGTGCCCGGAATCGATCTGGGCGGGGTAGTTGTGGAATCGGCCGACCCCGCTTTCCACCCTGGGGATGCCGTTCTGGCGACCGGCTGCGGAATCGGCGAGGAATACTGGGGAGGATACGCTGGATTTGCGCGCCTCAGGCCCGAATGGATCGTTCCCATGCCCCCCGGCCTTGACGCGCGGCGGGCGATGGCGCTCGGCACGGCGGGCTTCACGGCAATGCTCTGCGTGGAGGCGCTCGAACGGCACGGCGTCGCGCCCGGCGGCGGAGAGGTGCTGGTGACGGGCGCTTCCGGCGGGGTGGGCTCCATCGCGGTGATGCTGCTCAAGAACCTCGGCTACACCGTCGCCGCGGTGAGCGGCAAACCCGATATGACGCGCCGATTGAAGGAGCTTGGGGCAAGCGAGGTGCTTCCCCGCGAAGCGTTTAGCGACGCCGGCAAGCCGCTTGAGACCGCTCGTTGGGCCGGAGTGGTGGATACGGTTGGGGGAAGCACGCTGGTGCGGGCGCTGGCGCAGACGAAGCTATACGGCTGCGTGGCCGCCTGCGGCAACGCGGGGGGCGCCACGCTGAACGGCACCGTATTCCCGTTCATCCTTCGCGGCGTCACGTTGGCAGGCATCAGTTCGGTCAATCAGCCGATCGACGTCCGTTTGCGGCTCTGGCCGAGGTTGGCCAGCCTCGTCCCGGCCAAGGCTCTCGAAGAGAACACAACTGAGATCAATCTCAACCAGATTCACGACTACGCCGCCCGCATGCTGGCGGGTGAGATTCGGGGGCGGATCGTCGTGCGAATGGAAGATTGAGGGAGACGGGCTAAGGAAGAAACATCAGGCCGATCCCGGTATTCTGAAGACAGGATGGTTGGTTTTCACGGTGCTGAAAACACAAAACCCCTTCCATTTGAGTACAATAGTTAATGGTGAAATTGCTTGGGAGGAATCCCTGCGCCGTTTCTGGACATCCGATTCCTTGATCTGCGATTCGTTGCAATCTTACCGGTTTGCTTTGGAAACATCGGACGTCCAGCCTCCGGCAGGCCTCTATGGGGCCGACTCACGCAGGCCACAGAGATTGGCCATGGACGAGGAAAACACAACAGAGAAGAGGAGCAGTCGTGAAGAACATGAACTTAAAATTCGGACGATTCGGCATCATCCTGGCCCTAGTCCTGATGATTGGCGCAATCCTGCCGTTGATGGCGCAGGATGAGGCGAAGATTCGCGTACAGTCAGACCCGAGCACTGCCGGATTGTTTATTGACGGCAAGTATGTCGGATCCGCGGAGAATTTTGAAATCAGCAATTCGTATGTCGTCAGCCCTGGGGAACACACGATCCGGCTGGTGGATCCCCGGTTCGAAGATTATGAAACCAAGGTCACCGCGGAAGCCGGCAAGACCCGGAAATTTAACTTCAAGATGACCGCGAAGCCCGCGCCGCAGCCGCCCTTCGGCCGCATCCGCACGATCCAGGGCGCGAACAAGTTCACCGGCGTCTGGCTGAATGCGCAGTACGTGGGCCACGTGGATGAGTTCTCCAACATCTTCCAGCGCCTGCTGGTGCCGCCGGGAAGCTACCTGATCCGCTTCGAGAACCCCGAGACGGGCGCCACCTACGAAGAAAGCATCACGATCAGCGCGGACCAGACCACGACCATCAATCTGGTCGGCAGAGACGTCTAGAATTCGGTAAATTCGCTAGAGAAGAAGGGGCGCGGTCCGAAGGGACTCGCGTCCTTTTCCTTTTCTGGGAACGTCGCCGTCGATCAGCCCTCGCCGAACCAGGCCGTCCGCAATTCCTTCCGCTGCGGCGGGGTGGCGTAAGAAACAAGGATCCCGAGGAGAAAGCTTAGGCTCAAGCTCCAGACAAACGGATCGAGGCCAAGCCAACTGCGGGCGCCGGAGAGCGCGTACTGCACGAGAAAGCACCCGAAGCCACCGAAGAGGGCCGCATAGGCGCCGGCGCGCGTGGCGCGCGGCCAGAACACGGCAAGAATGGTTGGCGCGATGAACGTGGAAGCCAACCCGGTGGACGAGAAGATCACAATGTATTGGAGGTAATCCGGCGGGCGGAAGGCAATGAGCAGGGCGAGGGCGCCGATCAGGAACGTGGCGCCTTGAGATAGGACCTGCGCTTTCCGGTCCGTCAGCGCATGGCCAAGATTGCGATGATAGAGATCGCGCACGATGGCGCTGCCGGTCACAAGCAGGAAGGAACTGATCGTCGACATGATTGCGGCGAAGGGCGCGGCCAGCACGAGGCCGGCCAGCCAGGTAGGAACCGCGGCGATGATGGTGGCGGGCATGGCTTGGTCCGGGGCGGCGATCGACGGCGCGAGATATCGGCCTAGGATGCCCAAGGTCATGATCGCCGGGTAAAGCAATAGCACGTAGGTACCGTTAATCAACGCCGCCCTCGAAAGAACTCGTTGATCTCCCGAAGCGAGAAATCGGCTCATCAGCGCGGGTTGGCCGAGCACGGCCAGCGGCCAGATCACAAAGAAAGACAATGCCTGGGAGAAGGGCAGGAAGTTGTTTGGACCGGGCGGAGCCAGCAGTTCGGGGGATTGCCGCGCGAGATAGTCTGAAACCGGGCCAAAGCCCCCAGCCTTGTGAAGCGCGAAGCCGAGCGCGATGAGGATCCCGAGGAGCATCACAATGGCCTGGAAGGCATCGGTCCAAGCGACGGCACGGAAGCCGCCCCAAGCGGTATAGATGGTGACGGTGACGGATACGAACAGCAACCCCGCCCAATAAGGCATCCCGAGCGCCACTTCCATGACGCGCGCCCCGGCGATGTATTGCGCCACCAGGTAAGCGATGTAAAGCAGCAGAGTAATCACGGCGAGGATTGCGCCCAGCCCACGGCTCTCGAACCGGTCCCGGATGAGATCGGGCATGGTCATCGCGCCCGTGGCCTCCCCGAGAAAGGCGATCCGCTTGCCGAGAATGCCCATGCCGGTGAGGGTGATCACCATGAAACCGGCGATCCAGACGTGCGTCACCCAGCCGTTCTGCCAGGCAAGCGCGGGGGCCCCGATAAAGGTGCCGCCGCTGGCCATGGTCGCGACCCAGGTGAGGGCCAGCACCCAGGCTCCGATGCCGCGGCCCGCAACGAAGAACTCTTCAAGAAAGCGTTGTCCGCGCGCCTTGCGCTGCGCCAGCCATGCGATCAGGAAGGTGATGGCGATGTAGAGGACGAACGAGAGGATGACGCTCATGCTCCGCTCAATGAGCAGCGCATCCGCGGAAAAGGCATCAGGCATCGCGTCGCGAATCTCCCCGTTCGATGTGTTGCGGCCTTGGCGCAGCGTCGTCCGCCTGGGCGATCAACACCCAGGAGAACCATGCATTGAATAGGAACGTCGCGATCCAGGGCAGGCCGACCCCGAGCACGGCCCATTTGGGAATTCCCCACCACAGGACGGTGGGCCGCTCCATCCCCAGCCACCAACTGACGCCGAGCACCCAAGCCATCGCAAGCAACCACGCCGCGACGGCCACCCGCGCATCGCGGCGCGTCTGCCGGTAGTTTCGCCAGCGTTCGGCGGACGTCATACGGCGATCGTCTCCACCGGCACATGCGGAAGATTCGCTGCAAAGAAGCGAAGGAAGTTTCCGTGAAAGACAGCATCGATATCGGCATCGCCGTAGCCGCGCTTGGAGAGGACTTCGCCGAGCCGCTGTAAGTCCGCGATGGTCTCGACGTCCCTTGGGCACTGCTCCGTGCCGAAGCCGCCGTCGAGGTCGCTGCCGATCCCCGCGTGCCGGGAAGAGCCGGTGACCTGGCAAAGGTGGTCGATGTGGAGGGCCAGATCCTCGAGGGAGGGGTTCTGCTGCCGGGCGCAACCGCGCGGGTAATCCTTCACGATCATCCAGGAATCGAGCACCACGCCCACGACGCCATCGCGCGCGGCGATGGAGCGGATCTGCGCGTCGCTCATCTGGCGATCATGCGGCACGAGGGCGCGGCAATTGCCGTGGCTCACGAAAACCGGGCGGCTGTAGTGATCGAGCGCCTGTTCGAGGGCGGTGTCGGCTGTATGCACGAGATCGAGGATGATGCCGAGGCGGTCGAACTCCTTGACCAGCGCCACGCCATCGGGAGAGAGCATGCCATCGCCACCGGTCCCCATGGCGTACACGCAGGGTCCGTAGTGGGCCAGGCAGGCCGTACGGAGGCCGTTCTCAAACCACTTCGCCGCTTCCTCCGGAGCACGGATGGGATCCGCCCCCTCCATGGAAATCACGATGCCGATGGGTGGCGGCGAAGCGGCTTCGGCATCCACGCGGCGGAGCCAGGCGCGCCAGCGGTCCGCGAGAATCATCAGTTCTTCGGCCGTACGCACGATCTTCGCTTCGCCGTCGAGTTCGAGCATCCGGTAGTAGGCCAATTGCCCTTGCGCCGTGGCGCAGGCGATGGTCTGGTTGGCGTAGTCGAGATCTTCGCGCAGGATCACGGGCCCATGCGTCCGCTTGGCGACGGAGGAGACGGGGTTGGGGTCCGGCGGCCCGGTGGGCAACGCACGAGCAAGCAAAGTCCCCAGGCACAGGCCCACGCCCGCTTTACGCATCTCGGCGAGGCTGGTGGTGCAATTGCCTCTTCCCCGCCCGGTCATTCCCTTTTCCCTCTCGCGGAGCGTGGCTACGGGCAGGGTTTGGTCCCGGTCAAACGACATCGCGTTCCAAGCCAGATCCAGGTGCGCATCCAGAATCAGTCGCATAGCAAAACTTCGACTTTCGAGTGTATCGCAGCGGAGGAAGAGGAGGGCTGCGGGGAGGGTGCTCGCGCAACGGAGACCGTTAGACGCTCCATGGCGCAGAGCCTTTGTTTTGGGGTGCTACACTGAGCTTGAGAATCCGTTATGTCTACCCGGATCGAGATGAATCCCGCCGTTCTGCTTGGCAAACCCGTTGTCCGGGAAACCCGCATCTCCGTTGAGTTGATCCTTCGAAAGCTCGCTGAAGGCGCCAGCCATGAAGATCTCCTTGATGCCTACCCAAATTGACCGAAGCCGATATCCGCGCTTGCATGTAAGCTTTCTCGCCTCGCCCGGTCATCCCCTTTTCCCATCAAGCCGTCCTTGATCCAAAACAACCTGCTCCGATCCTGTTTTACCTTGTTGCGGTAGCACCTTCGCGGATTCGTTTTTTGCCATTTTCGTAAGATCGTCTCCCCTTGCTTCTCGTTTTCGATAGTGTAAGTATTTACAGTATACACCGACTTACTTCGATGGCTTCCGCACTTTCCATTGATCGTTTGCAGGGGCTCCTGCGGGAGCGGGGGTTTGCGCGTTCGCTGCCTTGGCAAGGGGGGGATGCGCCGGCCTTGCCCGCTTCCACCGGAGTGTCGGCGCTCGATGCGCTGCTGGATGGAGGGCTCGCGCGGGGGCAGATCCACGAGATCTCCGGAGCACTCTCTTCCGGGTGTACGGCGGCGGCGCTGGCGATGGCGGCGGCGTCCACGCAGCGTGGCGAGGCCACGGCCTATATCGACGCCACCGATAATTTCCATCCCCCCACGGCCGAGCGGGCGGGCATGGACCTGAACCGGCTGCTGCTGGTGCGATGCCAATGGCCGCGTGAGGCCTGGGAAGCTGTGAATCTTGTCGTGAGCGCGGGCGGCTTCGGGCTGATCGTGCTCGACCTGATGGGCACCCGCTCCCGCCGTTTTCTTCAGGAATGGCAGATGCGCCCGTGGCTCAAGCTGCAGCGCGGCATCGAGAACACACAAAGCATGCTGCTCGTGGCGGCCACGCATAAGGGGATTGCCGCGCACGCAGCCGCGGCCCGTGTGGAGTTCTGCCGCAAGGAAGCGTGCTGGAAGGGGCATTCGGGGGTCTCTTTCGTGCTGGATGGCATGCGGGTGGAGGCAACCCTTGTCTACCAGCGGCATCCGCATCAAGGCAAACGCGCTCCCCAGCGGGAGCATAGCTGCACTTTAGACCTGAGGGCAGCCGGGGAACTGGAAGCCTCCGGCTAAGGAAGGCAGCCGATCTGAGGAAAACGACCAATGCAACCGATCTACGCATGCCTCTACATTCCCGATTTTGCCGCCGCCGTTCTGCAGAGGGAAGAACGGCGGTTGCCCCGCCCGCCCCTCGTGGTATTCACCGGCAAACCACCCAACTCCACGGTGCATGGCGCCAGCGCTGCCGCACGCGCGGCGGGCATCCGCGAGGGAATGCCGCTGGCCGAGGCCCGGACGCGCTTTGCCGCGCACCCCAAGCCTCCCGAGGCTTCCGCGAGCCCGCCGCTCCGCGTGCACGAACGCGACGAAGCCGCCGAAGCCCAGGCCAGGCGGAAGACTCTCGAAATGGCGCTGACCGTTTCGCCCCGCATCGAGGACGTACAACCCGGACTGCTGATGGCGGACCTGGCCGGATTACGCGATCCACATGCGGCGGCCCGCCAACTGGCCAACGGCGCCGAACGGCTGGGGCTGCCGGGCAACGTCGCCGTCTCTCTCAACCGCTTTGCCGCCGAGTGCGCCGCGCGGACGCAAAGCGGCATCACGCATCTGTTTCCCGGCCAGGAGATCGCCTTTCTGCACGTGCTGCCCGTGGGATTTCTTCCTCTGGAGGAAGAGGTCCGGCAAACCCTTTCCCGCTGGGGCGTGGAGACGCTGGGAGCCTTTGCGGCTCTGCCCGAAAAGGCCGTGACCGACCGTCTTGGTCTCGGCGCCGCGCGCTGGCTCCGCATGGCGCACGGCCAGGATAAGCCCGTCTTTCAGCCTTACCAGCCCGCCGAGGAGTTCGAGGAATCCGTGGACTTCGAGTGGCAGGTGGCCGATCTCGAATCGCTCGCCTTCGCCCTCACCGGTCTGCTCAAAACGCTTTGCGAGCGACTGGACCGCAAGAACCTCGCCGTGGGCACATTCCGGCTTGGCCTCAAACTCGCCGGCGGAAGCTGGCATGAGCGCGAACTGCTGCTGCCCACCGCGCACACGGACACAAAGACCTTCGTCACTCTGGCGCGCCTCGATCTTTCCGCGCACCCACCCGGCGAACCCGTGGAGGGCATGCGCGTGACGCTGCATGCCTCTCCCCGGCGGGTGGCGCAGTTCTCGCTCTTCGAGCCCGCGCAGCCCAGCCCGGAGAAGCTCGACGTCACACTCGCGCGCCTCAACAATCTGGTGGGCGAAGGGTGTGCAGGTAGACCCACCATTCCGGATACCCACCGCGACGATGCCTGCGCCCTGAAGCCCTTCGCCGCGAGCGCCGCCACGGCAAGAGTGGCGCGGCGCCCGCGTGAAAACGGCACGCCTTCCAAAACTCTCGCGCCCTCCGCCGCGGCTCCTCCCCTCGCCCTGCGCATGGCGTTGCGCTGCCTGCGCCCGGCGCCGGAAGCCGCAGTACGCATCGAACGCGCCGTGCCCGTGCACGTCGCTTCACGCGGGCTCTGCAATGGACCGGTAGGCCGCCACGCCGGCCCCTGGCGCAGTGGTGGCGAATGGTGGACCGAAGAGGAGTGGGACTTCGAGGAATGGGACGTTGCCGTGGGCGCGCGGCTCCTTCGCATTCGCTGTGAACTGCCGCGCATCCAGTGGAAAATTGCCGGCGTTTACGATTAGCCGCCACGCGCCGGGAAGCCATGTACATCGAACTCCACACCGCTTCGGCGTTCCGTTTTCTCGAAGGCGCATCGCTGCCTGAAGATCTGGTGGCGCAGGCTGCCCAACTCGGTTACGAAGCACTCGCGCTGTGCGACCGCGATGGGGTCTACGGCGCGCCGCGCTTCTACCAGGCCGCCAAGCAAGCGGGGCTCCGCGCGCTGGTGGGCTGTGAGATTTCACTCGAAGGCGGCCGGCGTCTCACAGTGCTGGTGGAGAACCGCCACGGGTATCAGAACCTCTGCCGCCTGCTCACCCGCATGCATCTGCGCTCGGAGAAAGGGAAGGGGGTCTGCGTCTGGGAGGATCTAGCCGATCATTCCGGCGGCCTTGTGGCGCTGGCGAGTGAGCCCGCCCATGCCTCGCGCGCCCTCGAAGCCTTCGGGGCCGGCAATGTTTTCGTCGAACTGCAACGCCACCTCCGCCGCGAGCAGGAGATCGCGAACCAGCACCGCATCGATTGCGCCCGTCATCTTCGTCTGCCGCTTCTCGCCACGAATGGGGTGTGCTACGCCAAGCGGGAAAGCAAAGCGCTCTTTGATGCGCTCACCTGCCTGCGCCACAAAACGACGCTCGACCGCGCCGGCCGTTTGCTCGACGCCAACACCGAACGGCATCTCAAAAGCCCCCGCGAAATGGAGCGTCTCTTCCGGGATCTGCCTGAAGCCATCCGCAATACACGGGTGCTAGCTGAGCGGCTGGATTTCACGCTGCGGGACCTCGGCTACCGCTTCCCGGATTACCCCGTCCCGCCCGGCGAAACGATGATGTCCTACCTCCGCGAGGTGACCGAGCGCGGCGCGCGCAACCGCTACCGGCCCTACCATGAGAAGGCCCGCCTGCAAGTTGAGAAAGAACTGCGCGTGATCGAGAAACTGAAGCTGGCGGGCTATTTTCTTGCGGTCTGGGACATCGCCGAATTCAGCCGCCGGGAGGGCATTCTCTCGCAAGGCCGCGGCTCGGCCGCCAACAGCGCCGTCTGCTACAGCCTGGGCATCACCGCCGTCGATCCGGTGGGAATGGACCTGCTGTTTGAGCGTTTTCTTTCCGAAGAGCGCGGCGAGTGGCCGGATATCGACATCGACCTTCCCAGCGGCGAGCAGCGCGAGCGCGTCATCCAGTACGTCTTCGAGCGTTACGGCAAGCGGGGCGCGGCCATGACAGCCAATGTCATCACGTATCGCGGACGCAGCGCTGCGCGCGAGATGGGCAAAGTGCTTGGGTTCCCGGACGAGATGCTCGGGCGGCTCTCGGCTTCGATGAGCCACTTTGAATACACGAGCGACCTCGACAAGCTGCATAACCAGGCCAAACTCGCCGGGCTTCCCGTGGAGCACCCCCGTGTTCAACATCTGCTGCGCCTTTCCATGCAAATCCAGAACCTGCCCCGGCACCTTGGCCAGCATTCGGGCGGGCTGGTGATCTGCCAGGGTGAACTCGACCAAATTGTCCCGCTTGAAAATGCGCGCATGCCCGGCCGCGTGGTGGTCCAGTGGGACAAGGAGGATTGCGCCGACCTGGGCATCATCAAGGTGGACCTGCTGGGCCTGGGCATGATGGCCGCTCTCGAAGATTGCGTCCGCCTGCTGCGCGGACGCGGAGTTCATATCGATCTCGCTCATCTGCCACCCGACGACCAGAAGACCTACCAGATGGTGCAGCGGGCCGACACGCTAGGAGTCTTCCAGATCGAATCCCGCGCGCAGATGGCCACGCTTCCGCGCATGAAGCCGGCTAATTTTTACGATCTGGTGGTGGAGGTGGCCATCATCCGGCCCGGCCCGATTACCGGCAAGATGGTGCATCCCTATCTCAACCGCAGACAAGGGCATGAGCCCGTTACGTATCCGCATCCCGCGCTGGAACCCGTGCTGCGGCGCACCCTGGGCGTTCCTCTATTTCAAGAGCAATTGCTGCGAGTGGCGATGGTGGCCGCCGATTTCACGGGCGGCGAAGCCGAGGAACTCCGCCGTGCCATGGGCTTCAAGCGTTCTCTTGAACGCATGAGCGAGATTGAGGCGAAGCTCCGCGAAGGCCTGCGCAAGAACGGCATCGGGGCCGGGGCGGAAGAAGAGATCGTGCGTTCGATCACGTCCTTTGCCCTATACGGCTTCCCGGAATCGCATGCGGCCAGTTTCGCGCTGCTGGTCTATGCAAGCGCCTATCTAAAGGCCCACTATGGCG
>JADLCF010000139.1 GCA_020847315.1 Bryobacterales bacterium
CTCCAACGAAGATAGGGGCTCTTCCAGGGGCGGAGCCGGTAGCCGCGTGTCGCGCGCCAGAGAAACATCACCGTGTCTGGTTTTCGACCTCTTCGAGCCAATCCGGCCGTTTCAGCACGTCACGGGGGCGGCTGCCGTCCGGCGGCCCGATGATTCCGTCACGCTGCATCATATCGAGAATCCGGGCGGCGCGCCCATAGCCCAGGCGCAGACGGCGCTGTAAGGTCGATGTGGAGGCTTTCCCCATTTCGAGAACAACACGCACGGCGTCCTGGTACATCGGGTCCTCCGCATCGTCCAATCCGGAGGGTTCTTCCTCCTCGTCGTCCGTGGGGGGAGCGATCAGGAACGTTCTGTCATACTCGGGTTGCGCCTGCGCCTTCCAGAACTCCACAACGCGATTCGTTTCGGATTCCGATACATAAGCACCGTGCACACGCACAAGCCTCGAGGAGCCCGGCGGAAGAATCAGCATGTCTCCCTTTCCGAGAAGGTGCTCCGCGCCCATCACGTCGAGAATGGTGCGCGAATCCACACGCGTTGCCACACGGAAACTGATGCGGGCCGGGAAATTCGCTTTGATCAGGCCGGTGATGACGTCCACGCTGGGCCGCTGCGTTGCAAGCACCAGGTGCATGCCGACCGCACGGGCCATTTGCGCGAGCCGCGTAACCGTTTCTTCGACAGCGCCCCGCTCCAGCATCATCAGGTCGGCCAGCTCGTCGATGATGATGAGAATGAACGGCAGGGGCCTCAGATCCTCCGGTTCGGCGCCATCGTCTTCAAACAGTTTGCGCGGCTGTTCCGCCAACTGCTTCATCTTCCGGTTGTACTGATCGATATTCCGCACACCCTGCGCCGCGAGCAGCTTCAACCGGCGCTCCATCTCGAGCACAGCATTGCGCAGTGCATTCGTCGCCTTTTTTGCGTCGGTGATCACAGGAGTGAGCAGGTGTGGAATGCCCTCGTAAATCCCGAGTTCCACCCGTTTGGGATCTACCATGATCAACCGCACTTCGTCCGGCGTCGATTTGTAGAGAATCGACATGATCATGGAATTCAGCATTACGCTCTTGCCCGATCCGGTGGAACCCGCGATCAGCAGGTGCGGCATGGATTCGAGCGCTGTCACTTTGATGCGGCCGTTGATGTCTTTTCCGAGCGAAATGGTGAGGCGCGACGGCGAGTTGTGAAACTCCTCCGATTCGAGAACCTGGCGCAGGCTGATCACTTCGCGTTTGGAATTCGGCACCTCGATGCCAACGGTAGGCTTGCCCGGAATCCGCTCGATGAGAATCGACTCCGCTTGCAGGCCAAGACAAAGGTCCTCGGTCAGAGTCGTTATGCGGCTGTATTTGATGCCTGCTTCCGGCTTGAACTCGAACGTGGTAACAACCGGGCCGGGATTGATCTGCACAACCGAGCCGAGAACGTTGAATTCCTCAAATTTCGACTTGATGCGAGCCGCGATATCTTTGAGTTCCTGACTGTCGTACGGATTGCGGGCCGCCGGCTCATTCAGCAGGCTGGTGGGAGGCAATTCATATTGCTTTCTTTCGGGAAGGTGCTCCACCACGGGTCTTGCCGCCGGCGCGAATTCGGCAGGCGCCGCGCCAGCGTGTGCGGAAACAGCAGGCTCCTCCAGCGGGCGTATCGGTATGTCGTGCTCCTCCGGTTCCACCTCCTCTTCCGGCTCTTCCGGATAAGCCTGGCTGGACGATTCCTCTTCCCAAGGTGGGGCATCGTCTCCGGGAGTGTCGGCGAGATGGAGCGAGCCAGCGGCAGGTTCGGGTTTCTGCCGCCGGACTTTCCGTTCAGCTTTGGCGGCAGCCTTCAGTTCGGCCTTCCGGCGGGCTTTTTCCGCCCTAAGAGCACGGCGCCGGGCGCGCCAGGCACTCCAGCGTCCCAACAGGGAGCGCCAGGCACCGACCGGCCCGCGCAACAGGCGGGCGACATGGCGCATGGAGAATGTCGAAACAAAATATAACGAGAAAACCAGCGACATTCCGGCAACCAGAATCGCTCCGGTCTGATTCAGGTTGTCGAGGAGATAGGCTGCCAGCAGCGTACCCGCCAGTCCGCCCGGCGCTACCGTGTTTTCAAACATTCTCCAATCCGGGCCAAGCGACAAAAGTCCGGCGGCGGAAGTGAGAAAGAGCACCGCTCCGGCGACTTTGACGAACGGTGCTTCAATGCGCCGGGACAACAGCCAGCGCCAGGCCAGCACCAGCAACAGGACCGGAAGAAGAAATGCCGGAATGCCGAATACCTGAAGAAGGAAGTCGGAAATATGTGCTCCGGGATAGCCGATAAGATTCTGCGGTTTTACCGGGCTGGTGGCGGTGTTCCATGAGGGATCCTGCGGGTGAAAGGAAACCAAGCTAAGCGTGAGGAGCACGCTTGCAAATAAAAACACCAAACCTATGGCTTCATTCAGCCTGGGGTGTTCCGTCGGACCTAAGAGCCTCATCCCGCGGGGTGGCGGAAGAAGGCAGCCAGAGCAATCACTATTATGCC
>JADLCF010000140.1 GCA_020847315.1 Bryobacterales bacterium
ACGGGAGCCCGGACGGCAAGTTTGGCCGCCGCCTGGCCCCGGTCCCGCCAGCCTCCCGCTTCGGGTTCGACTACTGGCGCGTCTGCGAGTGTACCCACGACTACAACCATTCCCTCTACTACGCCGGAGACGACCCCACGCCCCGCTATTGGCAAGGCTACGATGCCATCGCGCAAACAAACGAGGCCTGCGAATTCATTCGTGAGCGTGACAAGTCGCGCGATCCCTATTTCCTGGTTCTTTCCCTGGGGCCCCCGCACAATCCCTATGCGACAGCGCCCGAAGAGTTTCAGGCCCTCTACCGCGAGCGCAACATCCGGTTGCGCCCCAATGTCCCGAAGGAACAGGCCGTCGAAGCCACGAAGAACCTGCGGGGTTACTATGCCCACATCGCCGCGCTGGACCATTGCGTCGGCCGCCTCGTGAACGCGGTGGATGCGAGCGGCCGGGCCGAAGACACCCTCTTTGTCTTTGCGTCGGACCACGGCGACATGCTCCACAGCCAGGGCCTAACCATGAAGCAGCAGCCGTGGGAGGAATCCTTGCGCGTCCCGTTTCTCATCCGCTATCCCCGCCTGCTCGGGAGACGTAGCCGCGCCAGCATAACGCCCATCGACGCTCCCGATATCATGCCCACCCTGCTTGGCCTCGCCGGCTTGCCTGTGCCCGAATCCGTCCAGGGCACGAACTTCGCCCCGCTCGTGAAAGGCGAAGTGGCGGACGAAGCGGAGCCTGCCGCCCTGCTGAACCTGCCCGCCTCCTTCTCTATGATGCGGCGCTACGGCATCGCGGAGTACCGCGGCGTCCGCACCCCGCGCTACACCTACGTCCGCTCCATCCACGGACCCTGGCTCCTCTACGACAACCAGCGGGACCCCTTCCAGATGCAAAACCTGGTGGAGAAGCAGATCTCCCTGCGCTCCCGCCTGGACCGCAAGCTCGATGCCCTCTTAAAGAAGGCCAACGACGAGTTTCTCCCTGGCTCCACTTACATCGCCCGCGCCCAAGCCACCCACTACCGCGAGACAAACAACCCCATAGGCGCCATCGAAAGCCCATGGAAAGACTGGCGCTCCACCTGGCGTTGATCCATGGGGTTTCTCGATGCCGTTTTCAGAAAGGCGTTTCGCGATCCAACCCCGAACCATGAAGTTGATTTGGGCGACGGTCGCAATCGCCCGCTTGTCGGCGTTGCGCGCCGCGCTCGCCCGGCTGCTTCCGTTTCGGCGTCATGCACAGGAAAGCGCCCACATCCCGGCTGCCGCGAAAGTAAGATCAACGGCCCGAAGATCCGATGCCGCTCTCGCGTGGCGCGCGGATGGAAGGATGGTTACTGGAGCTTATCGATGAACCATGAGACAACATCTCCCTCCGCTTCGATCCGCAGGAGTTGATCCGCATGCGATGCCCGGAATGCTTCCCGGGCGGGCGTTAGTGCGGCATCCCGTTCGGCTTGCGATGCCAGGATGTTCCTCCCGCCCACCAGCCCGGAGAGCATCAGAGGTCTTGGCGCCAGGGCGCCGGCGATGTCGGCGATATCTCCCGCCTTCAGTATGCCGCGCACAACCACATCCGAAGGCGTATACGAGTAGGCGTTGGCCAGCACGCTCAGATAGCCGGTCAAGCTTCCCCTAGCCGCAACCGCTTTCACGTCGTTCTCATACAGGCCGGCGAGCAGTGCCAGCACGGCTCCCTGAGGATCCGATCTGCGCTGAATTCGTGGCCCTGCCTCCAACTCGACCTCGTCCAGCCACAGGTTCGGCGGATTCGGCGCAGAGAAGGATTCGCCCCATAGGACAATTCGAGCTTGGGCGAGATCCGGCCGCGCGCGTAGGCTCGCAAGTACGGTCCTCAGGTCCCTGAGCCGTGAGCCAAGAAGGTTCCGGTCAAGATCGAATTCCTGTTGCACCAGCCCGCCGTAGGGGTATTCCTGGTCATCCGAATCCGTCTCGCCCAGCCCCCGCAAGTCAGGAAGACATACCGCGATCCCTTGATTGAGGAGGGCTGCGATCTCCTTCGGCCGCCCCTTCAGGAAGCGGTCCTTGCCCCCGGACGCGATGGCGACGGCCACGCCGCGCGGAGTGCCGGCGGGCGTCAGTAAGAGCATCGGCACTTGTATGCCCTCTTCCACTCTCACGGCGATCGCTTCCGCGGCAGCAAGACCGATTTCGCGCCTCCAGATAGTTTCCGCGGGCGCATCGGCCAACGGCTCAATATCTCCGAGCATGGCGCGCAGTTCGTCGCGCAACCGCTGTGCCCGGGCCGGCGCGTCGATCAATTTCGCGCGCTCGCGAGCTTCCCGGAGCAAACCGCTCCCCATGCCGAAGGCCACCTCATGGAGTGATCTTCGGGAGAGTTCGGCCCAAACCGCGGGGGTGATGCTCATCAGATCCGAAGCCGGTCGCAGACGGGCCGCTTCACTTCGGATCGCCGCCTCGCGATCGGGATTCGTGGAAAGGAGAGAACTCGGCGGAATCGCGCGGTCTTCAGCGGATGGGAAGGGGATTCCGAACCATCGCTGCAGTATGGGGAACAGACTCTCGCGCTGTTCGGGGCCGACATTCTCGCAGGGGCTCCGCCGTTGTTGAGGCGCTCTGAGAAGCCCGAAGCCCTGTGCGCATGCCAGCGAGTCGCCTGCTCCATAGAGCTTCCAAACGAACTCCGAGCGGCTCATGCCATCCACCCACAAGTTCTCAAAGGCAGGTTCCTCGGAACTCTCCCATGCAAACTCGAAGGGCCGGACGAATTTCCGGGGCGCCATCGAAGCCGCCACCAGCCAAGGAGAGAACTGCTTGGCGAGTTGGCCGGCCGAATCGCCGTGGACGCGGACGTGGCCTTGGTCATAGTTGTAAGGGATGGCGGCCGCAACACGCGGGTCGAGCGCCGCGGAGAGTGCTGCCACTTCTCCGCCGCTCGCCACGGCGCCAAGCAGGATAATCCGCTTGGAATCAATCTCGGGCCGCCCGGAGAGATAGTCCACCGTCCGGTGTACATCCCACGCCGTCCAGGCGGAGAGACTCTCCCCCACCAGCGCAAGCTGCTGCTGAAACACGAAGCGCGACGCGTAGGCCATGCGATACCAGGGATTGGTTTCCGTGCGCTCGCCGAAGCCGGGGCGCTCCATCACCAACACCGCCGCGCCGGCGCGCGCCCAGACCACGCCCGAATCCTGGAGTTCCCACTCGGTCTTCGGGTAATGGTGGCTGTGAATCAGGACAATCACCGGAACCGGTTTGAGGATTCTCTCCGGCAGATACAGGTTCGCCGTAACGTAATATCCCGACCGGCTCTGGTAGACCAGATTTTCTAGCCTGTAGCCCTTGCCCGCATGCCGCCCGCCCACTCGAACGTCGAGAGGAGGCGCAGCGGGCGGGAACACCCCCAGCGACTCTCGCAGACCCGCCATCCGCTGGTCACGGAATCGTTCCCAGTCCTCGCGGGTCTTTACCTTTTCCCACGCTCTGCGTTCGGCAAGGACGGCCGCTTCGGCGCGGCGCAGCGAGTCCCGCGGGAGCATCGTCCGGATATTCATCCGGCGGCGATCAAATGGTGACCAGACCTCCGAAGGCAAACGGGATATCTCCGCCGCCAATCCCTCGGCGGGCAACGCGTTCGCGCCCGGCTTCGGCGTTGGGGTTTGCTCGGGAGCGCCGGCGCCCAGCAGCAGCGGGTGGTAGCGCGCCGGTCCGTAGAAACTCGATGCCCCCTGCAGCACCGGCAGGGTGCTCGATTCCGACGCCTCGCCCGGACGCGATGCCCGGTAGCGCGAAAGCAGGATTCTCCACTGCCGCGGCATCGCATTTTCCCCTAGAGCGGCAGCGCATTGCTCGAGAGGAATGTTCAGCCGAGCGGTCCAATAGCCGTGACGAATGTCAGTTCGCGACTCGATGGGCCCATTCCATCCGGTGTTTGGCCGCATCGAGCGTGGCCCTTGCCCGAGAGCGTCGCGCAACGCTCCCGTCGCGCTTAGAGCAATCTCGAGGTATGACGATCCACTTATGGCAAGGTAAGCGGCCACATGATCTTCGCCAGAACCGACGCTATCGCGTCCATTGGCATTCGCCTTCAGCGGTTCGGGCTCCTCCGCGCGGAAGGCGATTGCCAGATTCCGCCCGTCATGCACCCATTTGACTCGGGTTGGATAACGCGCGGCCCGCGGCGAAGGTTCATTCCGCGCCAGAGTGAACTCAGGAACGGACGCCCAAGCTGAATCACTCCAGCCGGCGGCCACCGGGGGAACCTGATCGACACGTCCAACTTCATACGGCTCCTCGCCGTCGGCAACGGGCTGCCTGCCGATCTCGGGAGCGGGCGCGGTTCCTGTGCCGGGACTCGCGCTGAACCCGGCGGTCCATCGGAATTGGGGAGCAAGAGCGCGCCGCGGCCGGACCCGTTCCGCGCTGATGCTCACGCTTCCCGGCGTTCGCATGTCGATGCCGAGGGTCTCGGGGGAGAGTGCTGCTTCCACGGTCCAGCCTTCCGCATCGACCTGCGCCACGCGGGCAATCTCGTCGGGGAGCGTTCCGCTGCCGTTCTCAATCCGGTAGGCGCCCCAGGGATTGATCGCCAAGGTTACGGTGCGTTGCTTGCCTCTGGAGCCGGCATATTGCAGTTTGAAGACAACCCGGTCCTCGAGTTCCGGCTCATTAGGCAGATCTTTCGCCCAGACTGGGTTCCGGCCGATCGACCAGGCAAGAATCTTTCCTCCCGGCTCGGGCAGCTTCGCAGCCAAGCAAAGGTAACCGCCACGGAAGGCCCCCCACACCTCCCCACCGAGTGCGGACGGAACCCCCGTCTCCACGGGTATCAGCCTCTGCGGAGGAGAAGTCTCCCAGAACGGATCATCGATCCGTCCGTCCAGGGTCAGGCCGGGGGAGGTTGCCCCCATCCCGGCCTTGGCCATCGCGATCAGAAAGACAATGCGGAGTATAGGCAATCGTGGAAACATGTGTTTACTCAAAAAATCCATTTCAGCGCGAATTGGAGAATTCTCGGGTCCTCGGCCGAGGTCAACCGGCCGTATGTGCCGGAGTTCACCGCCTCGGAACGCTTTGAGATGAAGTTTGCGCGGTTGGCGACATTGAAGAACTCCGCGCGGAACTGAATCGTGGATTCCTTGTACGCGGGAAAGCTTTTTGCCAAGCTCGCGTTGACCACCGCCATGCCGGGACCGGTCACGAGATTCCGGCCCGAGTTGCCGAACGTACCCACCGCATTCGCGACGAATGCGGCTTTGTTGAACCATTCCCGTACGGGGTCCACTCCCGCTGGGCGCGCGATGTCACCCACTAGATCGGCTCGGTCAAGGTTGACGCCGGAACGGGAGTTGTCCACGCCGCTTCGCACGGAGAAGGACGGCCCGGATTGGAGTGTCATTACGCCGGCGAGGCTCCATCCTCCCGCCAGGAATCGGACCAACGGTGGTTGTGTTCCGAATCGCGGCAACTCAAACAGCCCGGAAGCGACGAAGCGATGCCGCCTGTCAAAATCCGAGAGGCCACGATCAAACCCGAAGTCATTCGGATTCGTATAGTTCGGCCAGAGCGTGCCAGCGCCGGATCCGTAGTCAATCGACTTGGCCCATGTGTAGTTCGCCATGAATGTGAAACCGGAGGAGAAGCGCCGGTCGAGTGCCAGTTGCATCGATTGAAAACTGGAATTTCCCGTGCTTCCCACTTCCGTGATGCTGTTCAGCGCCGGCGCGTAGGGTCTGCGGCTGTTCACATTGGCGATAGTGGATTGGCCTGGAATGTACACTGCGGAGTTGAGTTCGCGGCCCTGCAGCAATGCCGTGCCTTTGGATCCGGCGTAGCTGATGCGAGCCACGGTGTCTCTGGCGACTTCCCGCTCGATTGTCAGATTCCAATCCTGCAGATACCCTACGCGGAACCGCTCCGGATACGTGGCCGCGTTGATGCTCTTTGGGAAGGCAATATCGCTGGGCGGAGGGAACGGAAGCGGAAACGGACTCGCGCCCAGGTAAGGATCGTCGAAGGGACCGGGGGGCGGAGCGAGGTCGACTTTCGTGCCAAAGGGCGCAACACCCTGGAAGATGTTGGCGATTGCGCTCATCAGCCCGGAGTCGTAGAACACGCCGTAGCCGCCTCGAATACTCGTGCGGCTATTGCCGAACGGAGCCCAGGCAAAACCGAAGCGTGGCGCGAAGTTTGCGAGTGACGATGCGGTTCCGGCGCGTGGTACCCCGGAGTCTCCGGGATAGATCAGGCCGAGGGGAGCGTTCTTGAAAATCTGGCTCTGCTGTCCGGGCCGGAACACGGTGACGCGGTTTCCCTTATCCACATATGGAATGAATGGTTCCAGGCGGATTCCGAGATTCAGTGTTAGATTGCGCGTGACCCGAACATTGTCCTGAAAGAATGCCGAGTAACCCGGAGCGCTCATTTCTCCTACCTGCCCGTAGGCGCTTTGTATGAGGCGTCCGACGTCGCCCAGGAAGAAATCCGCAACGCCGTAGCCGGTAGCATAGCCGGTGAACCAGATATATGGATCAACCTGCCACCGCCAGTTCTTGTCAAGGGATTGGAAGTTGTATTCAAAACCCAGGCTGATCTGGTGCCGCCCGGTCGACCAGCGCAGCGTGTCGGAGAGAGTGTGGTTGCGAACGGCGGTCCGGACCAGTTCACTCGTATCCGCGGAAAATGCGCCGGTTACGAAGAGCCCAAACCCCACGGGGTTCGGCTTGTCGCTGAAAACGTTTCTCATGCCGAGGTCGGTATAACTTGTGTCCCAGACCGCGTTGCGGTCGCCGTGCCGACGATTGAAGGAAAAGTTGATCTGATTCAGCAGCGTCGGGCTGAATACATGCGTGTCCCCAATTGACAGATTGTGGCTCGGCGCCACCGTCTGCCGTAGCGCCTCAAAGAGGAGCGGCGAATCGAACGAGGGCTGCTCATAGAAGTTGTACAGGTAGCGGACGTTCAGCGAGTTCATCGAACTGATCTGATGATCGACTCGCAGCACCGATTGACGTAGCCTGGCGTTGTTTGGCCTCGAATACCAGAGAACACCCGTATCCGGCTCGCTGGGAAGCGGAATCAACTGATTGAGAATATTCTTCGTCACCGGATTCATCCGCGCCACCGGAATGATCTTGCCGGCGAACGGCTGTCCACCTGCTGGATCAATCAGATTGCCCCGGTATGCAGAGAAGTTACCCGCTCTTTGCGCCTCGGTAAGGACAACCGTGCTCGACGTGGCCGGCCGCTGTACCTGCCGTGTTTCCTGGTGCGAGAAGAAGAAGAATGTCCGGTCTCGTCCATCGTACAGTTTCGGAATAAATACGGGTCCGCCGAGCGACCCGCCGAACTGGTGCCGCTTCAATCCGTCATCCGTGGCGGCGAAGAAGTTGCGTGCGTTGAACGCGTTGTTGCGAATGAATTCGAAGAGATTGCCATGGAGAGCGTTCGTGCCGGACCTAGTGACCGCGCTCACCACGCCGCCCGCGCTGCGACCGTGCTCGGCGCTGAAGTTGTTCGTCTGAACGCTGAACTCCTGTAATGCGTCCGGGTTGGGCATCATCAGACTGACGTTGGTGAACGTGTCGTTATGCGGTGCGCCATCGAGGGCGTAGCTCACCATGTTCCCGCGCGCGCCATTCGACGCCACGCCCGGCTGTTCAATCCCGCTGGCGGAGGCGGCCTGCCGCAAACCGGAGGTTTCGTTCGTCGAGTACACGCCCGGCAGCAGGAAGACGAGTTGAGTAGGATCTCGCCCGTTAAGCGGGAGCTCCGTGATGCGCCGCTGATCCACCACAGCCTTGAGCGTTGCGGTTTGCGTATCCACCTGAGAGGCGTTGGCAAGAACCACAACCGATTCCGCCACCGAACCTACTTCGAGAACAAAATCGATGCGAGCCGACTGATTGACATCCAGCGTGATTCCTGCGCGTGTCACGGGGTTGAAGCCCGGATGCGTGACGGTTATGCGGTAGTTGCCTGGGGGCAACATCGGTGCGGCATAGTAACCAAGACCGCTGGTCTTCACGCCCCTTTTCATTCCCGTGCCTTCATTGGAGATGGCCACCTGCGCTTCTCCAACAGCGGCGCCTGTGGAGTCCGTGATCGTGCCGACAATCTCGGCGGACGAGCGTTGAGCGTTGAGCATTTGTGCTTGAACGCACAGAACCACAATGATCAGTGCAACTCGGTACATGAAGCTCCTCCTGACTTACTTGTGCGGGCGCAACTGCGCGCCGCTTTGATCCAACTCTTGCTCCACCGCCGCCGTAATCAGCGGTAACCTCCCGCGGAGACGCGCCAGCCGGCTGCACAGTTCGCTCGCCGCCTCCGCCGCCGTTCTGTTCTCCAGTCCGGCACTTGCCGCCAGCGCCTGAATCAATCCGTCAACGGCGCGTGTTTGCTCGAACACGTCGAGCAGTCCCGAACTCCAACCCACCGGCGGAGCAGCATCGCCCGCGCCGGTTGCGTCCGCGGCTTGCGCAAGCGGTTGGAATGCGTCTCCCAGGCTGGCCGCAGCGGCTTCAAGCCGATCGAGATGGTCCCGAACCATCCTCTCGAGAAGCCATTTCGATTCCGGTCGCAGACCTTCAACCTCGCGCCTGCTGAGCTTTGCCAGCCGTGCCAGCGCCCAGGCGTGCGACATTGCCTCCCCGCTGGTGGAGACAACGTTGTTCGCGAGCTCTGTTCCCTTGCCTGCCTTGCCTCCCGCTCGCTCCAACAATTCGTGCACTGGAGTTCTTTCAGGCGACCGGACGACAACCGTTCGAACAACGGGCGGCGGGGCTATGGCGTGAAGCTGGGGTACCCCCAACTCCAGACGGATCAATCCATGGGAACGCAAGTGCGCAAACTGCGCCTCAAGCGCCGCCCGTTCCGCGCTGGAGCCAAGCTGCCCGCGCACCACAACTGACTTTGGCGACTCCCTGAGGACTTCGATTGAGCCGTCCAGGCACGCGCCGGCGCGGTGGATCACATACAACGCATCGATCTGGGCGGAGTCAAAATCCTCAAGCCCGGGGCTCCGGGCTTCCGGCAAAGCGGGTGGAAGCGCGATGACTGGATTCGGAACTCTGCGAACTGAGGCTATTTGCAGAGGTGCGGGCGGGGCATCGAAGACTCGCGTGTCGACGTCGCGAACCGCGGAGGGCGTGCTCTGCTCCACGGTTGCATTCAGCGTAACCTCGCTATCCGGAGAGTACAGCCGAATCCTCTCGAAGCGCGGACGGAGAGACTCGGCATTCAACTGAAGCACAATCTCCGCGCGCACTGGCATGTTTGGGCGAGTGATCGTAAGCCAAACCTCTGGCGATCCGCCCTTCCCTCGCTTCCGTTCCGCCCGTATGGAACTGCCTTCGACCGAAGCAAACTCGGAGATGTTCTCCGAAAGCGCGACCGGCCGCCATTCGTGCGATGCCAGCCATGCGAGAAATGCCATTTCGAGACGGTCGAGGGAAGGCTCTTCGCGCAGCAGGGCGCTGAGTGACACTGCGCCGGTTTCGGTTGGGGCTGGTTCACGTGTCCGAAACACGCGCTCCTTTCCTTCCCCGCTTCGCCAGACCGCATACTGCAGACCGCCATCCGTGTTGCTCCATCGCAGAGCGCTGCGCCTGCTGTCGCGGTCGGTCCACAACTCAAGCGTGCGCGCCATGCGGCGTTGGCCGGGCCGAACTTCCTGCATCTCGACCTGCATTCGTGTGTGCATGACAGGCTGGGAATGATTCCAGGCCAGTTCCGCATCCCGCGCCTCTTTCAATAGCTCAGGAGCCGCCGTTTCCTTGGTTTGCCATGTCAGTGCCGCGATGCAGGCCACCATTGCCGCGGCCACAAAACTCTGTCGCAGGTTGAGCGCCACCTTTCTGCGGGGCGCGGGCAGTACGGACTCATACTGTTCTTCCGCAAGGGCGAATCGCGCACGCGCTTGCTCGATATGCTCAGATCCGAGGCTGGCAGACGCGAATACCGACGTGACGGCTTCCGCGAGGCTTTCCAACTCCGCCAGGCGCGCCCGGCACTCCCAACACCTCCGAAGATGTTCTGATACCAGAACTCGCCGGGGCCAGGAGAGTTCGCCATCCGCATGAGCGAGCAGCCACTCTTCTTTACAGTGCTTTCGAAAAATACCGATCCAGCGCATGGCCGACCGCCTTAGTCATTCCTTCGCTCTTCGCGGCTTGCTGCAGTTTCTTCAGCGCCCGCAAGAGGAGTGTGTTCACGGTGTTTGGGCTGATACCCAGTTGTTCCGCTATTTCCTTGTATTTCAATGCCTGCAATCGCAACAGGAGCACTTCGGATTCGCGCTGCGAGAGCAGATCCAGCATGGTGGCCACCGCATCGTTCTCCAGAGACGGCTCCCCCTGTCCGGCTCGTCCTTGGGGCAGATACTCCAGAATGTGCAGCGATTCGTGATGCAGCCTGTTCTCCGGTTCCCTCCACGATCGGCTGATCTGGCGGCGCGCGACACGCAAGCTCCAGCCCTTCGGGTTCTCTATCTGCTGCCCCTCGCGCAAGGCGTGGTAAAGGGCTATGAATGTTTCCTGAACTGCGTCCTCAGCGGCTTCCAAGCTTCCTGCATCTCGAATGACCAGACGAACAAGCGTCGGGTACCAACTGCTGAACAGCGCATGCACCAACTCCGACGCTTGGGTTCGGGTCATACTCTAGCCGGTATATGTATGTGTACTTGAAGGGCTGTTTTCGTGACAGACTTATCACAAAAAAACCTCCCGGTCTTTTCGTGGCTGTGCAACTCGATAACACTGCCAGACAAAATGAGCTACGGCACTTCAGGGGCGTGCATTTCAGGGGCGGGCCTCAACCTCGAAAGTCTACCGTGATCGGGCCACGCTTTCGCCCGTTCCGGCAGCGGCTCTAAACGAACTGCTTTAGTTTTGGCCCAAACCGATCTCGATTCCACGGCCCTCGATGCCCCAAGAGCATCGTTGCCGGGAGATGTTCCGTTCGTCGTGAAGAGATAAACTTCAACCCCGGACTTAGATACAACCCCGCCCCCCTTCGAAGCCCGTAGGCCACCAAGCGCTCAACCGGGGCGCGGATGCTCGAAGCTCGCGTCGGTAACACCGATCACCAATCACGAAAAGCAATCGGCCATCCGAACGAAATCGATCAACCCCAGCCACAGCAATCGTTTAGAAGCAGCCAACATCCACGTTCACCCTTTCAGCACGACTACCGGCCAACGAATCCACCCACCCCGTCGCTACCATCAAACGGACGCACAAATCGGCGCTAGGAAGCCCGCATCGCAGCCAAGAACCCGTAGGGCGGCATAAGCCAGCCGGGTGTGTAAACGCCCGGCATCGAACGCCCAAACCAAAGCAGCCTCGCGCCAGCGAGTCCACGAAGCGACCGCCCGTTTGCGGGCGCGACTCCCCCGTGGCCACGCCCGACGCCTCTCCATCCTCCGTCCATTGCCCGTGGCTCTCCATGCTGCATTTCATCCAAAACACCCCTGCCTCCCGGCGCAATCACAGAAGTTATAGAACTGCATCTCTCCTACTGCCAACCAGTTAGCGAACCACGCACCAAATTCCCGCTACGCCCGCCTCTACAATCCCTCTGAGTGCGAAGCCGGGCAACCAGATCAACCGCCCCGGCCGAGCGAAAGGAAGCAGAACCCATGAAGTCCACCAACCCGAAACCACTCGCATTCAAGAAGCGATCCAACGAAAGCGCTCGCGAACAGCGTCAAACGGACTTCCTCCGCTACCTCGCCCAGGGCGAATCGATCACCAATGCCTGCGTCTATGTCGGCATCAGCCGCTCCTGCTACGAAAAGTGGCGGAATCGCCCGGAGTTCCGCGCTGCCGTTGAATCCGCCCGCGAATCCCACCGCCGCGACATCCTTAGCGGCTTCCACACCGCCGACGCCTACGCCCGCATGCTGCTCGACGCCATCCAGCGCGATGAATCGCTCCCCGCCGCCCTCCGCTACCGCGCCTCGAAATCCCTTCTCTCGCGCAAGGGCAAAGCCGACTGGCTCCCCGAACCCATCCCCGCCGACGCCGCCCCGCTCGCCCCCTTCGAAGACGAAGAAGACGAACACCCTGAAGCAAGCCCGCACGCCGAACCCGCTCCCGCCCCGCCGCCGCGCAGCGCGACCAACGAGGAAGCGGTCCCCACTCCCAGGCCCGCGGGCCCCGTCATCGTCAACGCGGCCGCGTCCGCCGTAAACGAGCGTATCCCCTCCGATTCCCTCATCCCGGTGTACGGATTAAATCCGGAAAATCCGGACAAAACTCCGCACCCCCAATCCGCCGCTAACTCCGTGGAACATCAGCTAGATCCACCCATGCAGTCAGCATCCAGCCGCCCCTCGGATTTTTTCAATAATCCGGAAACACCCCTGCCCGGTCCGTCCACGGAAAGCCACGCCGCTACCCACCTGAACAAGCGGGCGTCAGTTGCAAACGTCGTCGCACCGCCCGCTGCCATCCTCAGCCAAACCTGGCTTGACGCACAGCTTCACCACAACCACGAAAGCCCCAAATCCTTCGAAATGGATTGCCGCAATCCACTTCCGGACCGGCCATTCCTGAACCTATTCCGAACAGACCTTCGCCCTCCGCATCACGAAGACGGCTTGGCGCCTGCGCCCGGAAAAGCACAGTTATGACGTTGGCTGAATGCGTCGCACCCGCGGCCGCTCCCGGCGTCGGTCCGCCCGTACGGGGCGCCCCTGGACAACGAGGCGAGGGATGGCGGCCAACATCGGGTGCACTCCAGGGCGGCCCCAGCCGGTTCCGGAGCGATGGGCTATCGAACTGCGAGCAGGTTCCGTGTTCCTTGTGCCAGCTTGTTCAGTGCCGCGCCGAGTTGCTCCGCTGACCCCGCGTGGGTCGGCGCCATCTTGGCCATCGGCGTTGCATAGAAGTGATCGCGATGCTTCTGGGAGAACTCCTCGAATTCCCTCGGCCGTTTCCACGCGTTGCGGTCGCCCGCGGCAATGCGCTGGAGTACATACTCCCAATACGAACCGAGCTCCGGCTGGTACAGATGCCGGACCATTTCGTAGTGGTGGCTACGGCAGTAGTTGTTCTCCGCATTCGATTTCAGCGTCTGCTCCGTGTGCGGGTTCACCACGGGCTGAATGCCATCGAGAGGTCGCGCCAGCTTGAGGCGGTCCATCGACGCCTGCATGGAGAACTCGGGCGCGCCCTCCAGCAGATCGGCCAGGGTGTCCATGAGGCTCAGGGAAACGGCGGATAGCTGTTGTAGCTTCTGATCGTGGCCGCGTCCGGCCCCGCCGCGCCACGCCTCCATCTCGAGCGAGCCTTCGAGCAAGGAGAGCAGCAGGGCCCGGTTGGCGAGGGTGCGAGCCATGTCGATAGCGTCTCGCCGCCATAGTTCGTTGGAATACGCCTCGGCACTCATCTGGCTGAGCTTTTCGAGCGCGTCCGGCGCGACGGTGAGGAGAGGACGAATCCGGTCGCGTTCGGCCTTCAGTTGCGCGAGGCGTTCCGGCGTCAGATCGATGAAGGCGGGATTGGTGAGAGTGCGGAACTGTGGATCGCCGAACGTGATGGCGCCCGCGCCCTGTTGGACCCAGTGCGATGCTTCCGAAGCAGGAAGAAATGCATTCCAAATCGCTCCCATGCGTGGGCGTAGCGCTTGCGTGTAGCGCGAGGCAACGTAGCGCGCAAGTGCCGCTTCCGGCGTAGGGCGCTCCGGCTTCCAGGCGTTGTCCGCCAGATATTCGAGCATGAAAGTATCGTTGTGCGAAATTTCGCTCCAGACGACGAGACCGCGGCATTTCTCATCCGCCGCCGCTTCGGCGATGCGAGGCGCGAGGTCGTTGTAATCCTCGTGCATGTCGCTGTTCCAGGCGAAACCGTGGAAAATTCCAAAGATCCACGGGAAGCTGCCCAGCACGCCCCAGTCCTTGTAGGTCTTGCGGCCCTTAACATCCGCCGCGTAGTCGAGAAGGATCGTCCGCACGGGGTCGAATTCCGAGAGGAGCTTCGTGACATCGGGGTTCTTCCACCACCCGTAGAGGTCCCAACTGGCGATGAGCAAAGGCGTGTCCGGATACTCCTTGCGGATCTTCTCCTGAGTTCGCCGATACACGTACAGCTTCCGCTGCAAATTGTCCTCATCCGAGGCGCCGAAGGTTCTCTCCGCCATGCCGATCGTGTGGAAGAGGCGCGGGGAGCGCCGGCTGTACTCTCCAATGTGTGTCTTCGTCCAGTGCCAGTAAAGGTCCCAGGTCTCCTGCTTCTCGATATCCCAGATCGCGTGCGTGGGAAGTTGATACCCGGTCTTCTGGTCGGTGATCAGCGGGAAATCCGGGCGGC
>JADLCF010000141.1 GCA_020847315.1 Bryobacterales bacterium
GCAGGTCCGCGAGACGGTGCAGGTGGGCAACCGCCTCCGCAAGGTGCTCGAAGACGCCAACATCAAGCTGGACAGCGTCGCCAGCGATCTGCTGGGTCTATCCGGGCGCACGATGCTGCAAGCCATCATCGCCGGGGAGGAGAACCCCGCGGTCCTGGCCGAGTTGGCGCGCTCCCGGATGAGGAGCAAGATCCCGGAACTGACCCTGGCGCTCGAAGGACGCGTGCGCCCGCACCATCGCTTTCCGCTCAAGGAGTGGATGTGGATGCTCGACCGGCTGGAGGAGCAAATCCGTATCCGTCACGTGAATCCAGGTGAGCGGTACTCTGGCCTGGGTTCGCAGATGCTGTGGGGGTTCAGGCTTCGGCGGGTTTCCAGTTGTTGGGCAGCAGTTCATCCAGGGCATTCACGGGGTGATCGCCGATGCGTTTGAGCACATCGGCGAGGTAGCTCCAGGGGTCGAGCTTGGCTTGCTGGCAGGTGGCGATGAAGCTCTTCAGGACGGCTGCGGTCTTGCCGCCAGTGTCGCTGCCGAAGAAGGTCCAGTTGCGGCGGCCCACGGCCACGCCGCGCAGGCTGCGTTCGGCGGCGTTGTTGTCGATCGATAGCGCGCCGTTGTCGGCATAGCGGCTGAGCGCTGTCCAATTGTTCAGCGTGTAGGCGATCGCTTGCGCTTCGGTACTCTTGGGCAGCACGTGGTGCCGCGCGCGCAGCAGATACTCCTCGAACTCGGCCAGCACGGGCCTGGCATAGCGTTGGCGCAACGCCAGACGTTCCTCCGCACTGAGTCCGCGCCCCTTGCGCTCCACGCGATAAAGCAGGCCGATGTAGGCCAGTGCCGCCGTCATCTGCGGCAGGCTGCTCGAGCGCGCTTCATAGAATTTGCGGCGCGCGTGCGCCCAGCAGCCCAGTTCCACCAAGCCGCGGTCCGGTTGCTTGAAAAACGCGTCGTAGCCGCCATAAGCGTCGGCTTGCAGATAGCCCCGATAGCCTTTCAGAAATCGCTCGGGGCCTTCGCGGGCACGGCTGGCGGTGTAGTCGTAGACGGCGGCGTCTTCACCGACATAGGTCCAGATGCGGTCCAGCGGGCCGTGCCGCGAGGTTTACGTGCCTTTCTTTGCCTGCTGCTCATACTCCGCAAGCAACCGCGCTTCGCTGACGAGCTGCCCCCTATCCAGGTGATCCATCGGCTTCGCGAGCACATCCAATTTGAGGTTAATCAGGTGGCGCTTCAACTCGATGTATTCCCGTTCCATGCCCGTCGATCGGCCTTCGAGGACCTTCAGTTCGGCCTCCTAAAAAGAGGGACAGGCTACGCTTTTACTTTAGGTTATCACGCTGATTCCACGTAGGTTACACAACTTCAAGTAGGGATTCCAGCCGTATGACGCCTTCTTCCGAGCAGCGTCTGGAGGGTCCAGAAGCCGCCGATCCCTTGCCCACCGAAGTGGATTCCCTAGCCTCCAATGCAAGTCAGACCACTCCGATCTACGCTGACTCGCGCACCCGCCCGAATCGCAGTCACAGCCAGACAGGAGAAATTCGCATCCACCCCGGAATCACGGAACGGCATCGCAGGTCATCACTTCCACCATCGGGGAAGCCCACCCGCACCGATCCGCTGCGCCCACAAAGGTAGAATCCGCCCCCATCGCCGCTACAATCAACCGAACGCACAAGTAGGCCTTGCAGCCAAGAAAGAAACAGCCTCGCGCCAGCGAGTCCATGGAGCACCCGCCCCGTTCGTGGGTGCGACTCCGGCGCGGCCACGCCCATTGCATCCTCGGCCTACACCGATTGCCCGTTCACCATTGGCTTCGTTTCGCAAAACGCCCCCTCCAGACGAAACATCCACGAGAAACCTACTGCCGCTTCACTCAAGAGCGGCGAGTCCGGGAAACAGCCAGACGAGAGCCTGCCCATGGCGCGCCGGAGCTATTTGGCTGGCGTGTCGGTTCCGTTCCGCCCTCCTCCACGCAAATCACAAATCGACAGTCCCCTCGATCGCAAGTGCCCGAGATAAGCATCCTCGTGCGCCAGCCCACGTTCTTTAAGCACCCAGGCGTCTGGGGAGTGCCAGTTCGGGGCTTCGCGACTTCCGCGAGCCACTTCCAGATCCAGGGACGTCAGATGACGACATGCCAGGTGATTGCTAACGTCACTGGCGGCTAGCTGTAATGTTGCATTTCTTATCTTCATAACGCTTCAACGATTCCTTGGACCGAAGCCTTCATTCTTGTCACCCTGGCACGGTCGAGAGCCTGAGCGACTATCGAACGCGAAAGGAACTCTGCCTGTAGCCGCCTCGCTGATGAAATGGCCATGACTTCTGCACTACTCCAATTGAAGCGATTAGCCCTGTAATCTTCTTAACCAGGTGTGCTCTACATTCGACTTGAGTTTGCCCACGGTTCAGTTTACAATACATATACGAGTGGTTCAAACGTAAACCGAGCCGAAGGGGACGTCATGATCGCCGATCGGATCAAGCTTGCCAGACGAAAAGCGGGGCTCTCGCTTCGAGAGCTCTCCACCGCCATGGACAACCGCGTCACCGCCCAGGCGATTGGAAAGTATGAGCGCGGCGAAGATATTCCGAGTTCCGGGGTCCTGATGTCCTTGGCGAAGGCGCTTGATGTGTCTCTGAACTATATCCTCGACACTCAGGGCGTCGAGCTTTCGGGTGTCGAATTCCGAACCAAAGCGAGCACCACTGCACGCGATCGGGCACTCGTGGAAACCGAGGTGCTCGAATGGATCGAACGCTATCTGCAAATCGAACTGATCCTGGATCTCGATAGCGCCACTTGGCAGAGCCCGATTTCCACTCCAAGGCAACTTAAGAATGTCGGGGAAGCGGAAGACTTGGCGAAAGAGGTTCGGGAAAAGTGGCGTCTTGGACTCGACCCGATCCCCAACATGACTGAGTTGCTTGAAGAAAAGGGCCTAAAGGTTCTAACTGTCGATCTTCCGGCGCGTGTCTCTGGATTTACCTGCATGGTCGGGCGCGGATCGGATCGCGCTTCGCTCCCCGTGATCGTGGTCAACAATCAGTTCTCCTTGGAACGTCGCCGACTGACCCTGGCCCACGAATTGGCCCACCGGTTGATCGACACCGATAGCCTGCCAGATCCAGACGAAGAAAAGGCCGCTAATCATTTCGGTGGGGCCTTCCTGATGCCTCGCGAGCATTTACTGCGCGAAGTTGGGAAGCACCGCAATGCGTTTGGATACCGGGAAATCATGAATCTCAAGCGCCTTTATCGCGTCAGCGGTATCGCACTTCTCATGCGGCTTCGCCAGCTGGATGTCATTAGTCAAGCGACCCTCGTTTATGCCTTTCAATCGGTCGCACGCGGTTGGCGGACCAGTGAGCCCGAAGAGATCGAACCCGTGGGCCAGCGCGGAGAAAAAGAGAAAGCCATGCGCTTCGAGCGCCTGTGCTATCGCGCGCTTGCCGAGAACCTCATTTCGCTCACTAAAGCTTCGGAACTGCTTCGCTTGCCCTTAGCAATGGTTGAGGACGGGCTGAAAGGACCGAAGCATGTCGATGCGGATCATCGTTAGCGATAGCAGTTGCCTGATCGACCTGCACAAATGCTCGCTCCTGCACGCCCTGCTCTCGCTACCGTATGAGTTCCTGATACCCAACACATTGTTTGAGGACGAACTTCTAAGCCTCACACGTTCCGAGAAACGATCCATTGTTTGCGCAGGGCTCCGCGTGGTTGACATACCGGGAAAGGACGTCTTGAAGGCTCAAGCCATCGTCAGAGCCACGCCTCGCATTTCGATTCATGACGGGTTCGCACTGGTCCTCACCGAAAGCCATCCAGATGCCATTTTGATGACCGGCGACGATAGCTTGCGAAGCCTTGCCACTCAGCGCGGCATTGAAGTTCATGGTGTTCTGTGGGCCATCCAGGAGATCGAGCGAGGTGAAAGCGCAACGCGCAAGAAACTCCGCGCCGCCTTGGAAAGCTTCTTAGACGACCCAACGGTCCGCCTGCCGCGCCGCGAGATTACGGTCATGCTCAAGCGCTTCGAAGCGAACGCGGAGCCATCTGAATGATTCGCCACAAAACACACCACGAAAGGACGTAACACGAGAAAAGAGGGACAAGAAAAGAGGGACAGGCTACGAGCCTGTCGGAATAAAGAATTCTCGAACCTAGAATCAATAACTTACGGACGATCAGCTCCTCGTAAGTTATTGATTCTTCGTTGCACCGCGTGTTCATTCCGACAGGCTCCTACGCTTCCACTTTATGTTAACACGCTGATTCCACATAGGTTACGCAACTTCAAGCAGAGATTCCAGCCGCGTTAGGCCTCTTTCCGAGCAGCGCATGGAGGGTCCAGAAGCCGCCGATCCCTTGCGCACCGAAGCGGATTCCCTAACCTCCAATGCGAGTCAGACCACTCCGATCTACGCTGACTCGCGCACCCGCCCGAATCGCAGTCACAGCCAGACAGGAGAAATTCGCATCCACCCCGGAATCACGGAACGGCAAGGCCGGCCATCACTTCCACCATCGGGGAAGCCCACCTGCATTGACCCACTGCCTCCACATAGGTCAAATCCGCCCCCACCGCCACTACAATCAACCGGACGCACAAATGGGCCTATCCCGAACCAAGAAATCCAAAGCCCGCGCAATCCGCCCCCTACGCCCGCATCGTCACCAAGAGCCCTTGTCGCCGCCGAGAGCCCGAAGGGCGGCATATGCCAGCCGGGTGTGTAAACGCCCGGCATCGAACGCCCAAACCAAAGCGCCTCGCGCAGCGAGTCCACGAAGCGGCCGCCCATTTGCGGGCGCGACTCCCCCGCGGCCACGCCCGCCGCCTCTCCATCCTCCGCACATTGCCCGTGCCTTTCCGCCCTGGTTTTCGTCCAAAACACCCCCGCCTCCCCGCGCAATCACAGAAGTTGTAGAACCGCATCTCTCCTACTGCCAACCAGTTAGCGAA
>JADLCF010000142.1 GCA_020847315.1 Bryobacterales bacterium
CGCTTTCAACTCCGCGCCTTCTTCCTTCCAGCGCCGGTAACTGCGCAACACCTCATTGGGGTCCGTTTGCCTTGGATCAGCCATACATGCCGAGTATTTCGAGACTGACGGATTTTCGCAAGTCTTCACCCGGGAATCGCGGAGACACGGCCTGGGACTTTCGAGGTGAACTTCCCCGCTGGTCTGCCCGGTGAAATCGAAGACGGCCAATATGAAGGAACAGGATCCCCACCGCCTGCGTCACTCACCCAAGAACCGATATGCTAGCCACGGGTGGCCTGGTGATTCTCCGCACCATCCGGAGAGAGGAGGACTCATGCGAGCGACACGCATCACAGCTTGGATCCCGTTCTTCGGGCTCCTCGTGACGATGCACGCTTTCGGCCAATCCGGCTCAGCCATCGCGGAACGAGACCACCTCTGGCTCTCCATACGGGATGCGATGCGCACGCGAATTAAGCAGCTCGGGGATTACACCTGCATCCAGAACATCACCCGCTTTGAGAAGGCACAGGGCGCGGAGCAAGAGCGGCCTCTGGATACGATTCGCATGCAGGTGACTGCGCTCGGGGGCAGAGAGAGCTACTCTTGGCCGGGAAGCGCGAATGCGTCCGGCCACCCCAGCGACCTCCTCCGTACCGGGCTTCTCGGGACCGGCGCCTTTCAGGGCTTTATTCGGGCCTTGTTCGTCAGCCCAGGGCCCAGCCGGCTCGAATATCTTGGGAAGGAGTCGGCCGGCGGCGAACCGCTGCTTCACTTCCGCTTTGCCTTCGATTTGCGCCAGCAGTTGATTCTCAACATCGCCACCGGCCGGGCGAGCGTGGCAGTGAAAGGCGAGTTCTGGGCTCGCGAACAGGACCACACCGTTCGCCGGCTGCGCATTGAGAGCGCGCAACCCGCCCCGGAAATCAATGTGAAATCGGCGGAGTACAACATCGAATGGACACCGGTTGCTTTGCGTGGAAAGTCCAGGTTGCTGCCGGAGGCCTACGGTATGCGCCTGGAGAAGTATTCCGGGGAGATCCAACGAAATGAGGTTACACTTTCGCAATGCCGGGCATTCGAGGCCGAATCCTCGGTGCGGTTCGACTCCGTGCCGGGAGTAGAGAGCACCAGCCCGGAACCCACCGCCACACCGGTGGCAGCCGGATTTCTTCCCGCGGGCCTAACTGTGGCTCTACGATTGCTCACGCCAATCGACAGCAATCAGGCGGCCGTCGGAGATCTCTTCGAAGCCGAAGTCACCCGCGACCTGAAGCACGAGGGAAAGGTTTTCATCCGGAAGGGAGATCGTGCGGAAGGCCGAATCCGCGTGCTGGCAAGGTATGCCGAACCGGAATCGCATACCTTGCTATGGCTGGAGATCTCGACCCTTCACAGCGGAGGGAAAGAGTGGATCTTTCTGGGCGAGGTGAAACGGGCGCCGCAGCTCGCCAACATGATCTCTGAGGCTCAAGGCTTCACGGAGGGCAGGCTCGAACGCATCGGGGTCATGGGGGCCTATCGGATAGACCGGCGTGAGTATCGCGCTTATGCCTCTGTGCCGGGCGTGGCTTCGCTGCTGTTTCGCGGCAATCGCGCCTTTGTTCCAGCCGGATACGAAATGGAATGGACTACCCTACCGGCGCGCAGCGATAACGGCCGCTGATCGGTTGCGTCGGCCACCAACTACCTGTGCGAGGCGGCCGCCACGCCCCACCCGCGCGCGCCGCCGGTGTGCGGCCAGAAGCGCAGGTATCCACATGCAGTGTCCAGGCTCCGCGCTCTATCCCTCGCCAGTGCCCCCTTCCTCGGGGCGCTCGCTACAAATCGCCGAGAGGTACTCCCGGTTCATGCGGGCGATGTTCTCGATCGAGATCCCCTTGGGGCAGACGGCCTCACATTCACCGATGTTCGTGCAGTTGCCGAATTGCTCTTCGTTCATGGCTTCCACCATGCCCCGGACGCGCTCGGAAGCCTCGGCGCGGCCCTGCGGCAGCAGGTTGAGGTGGGAGATTTTCGCGCCCGTGAACAGGGAAGCCGATGCATTCGGGCATGCCGCCACGCAGGCGCCGCAGCCGATGCAGGCCGCCGCGTCCATCGCCAGGTCGGAGTTTTCCTTGCGCACCAGCACGGCGTTCGCGTCCACGGCGGAACCGGCGGGTGTACTGATGTAGCCTCCCGAACGGATGATGCGGTCGAACGCTGAGCGGTCGATCACGAGATCCTTGACGATGGGGAACGCCAGAGCGCGGAAGGGCTCGATGTAGACCTCATCGCCGTCTTTGAAATGGCGCATGTGCAACTGGCAGACGGTGGTGCGCGGCTGAATGCCATGGGCCACGCCGTTCACCATGAATCCGCAGGCGCCGCAGATGCCTTCCCGGCAATCGTGATCGAAATGGATGGGCTCCTCGCCCTTGTGGATGAGGTCTTCATTCACGACGTCCAGCATTTCGAGGAACGACATGTGTTCATCGACGCTCGGGGCATCGTAGCGCACCATTTTGCCGGGGGCGTTGGGTCCGGATTGCCGCCAAACATGCAATTTGAGGCGCATTACTTGTAGCTCCTTTGCGAGGGCTTCACGTGCTCGAAGGTGAGATGCTCCTTGTGCAACTCAGGGTCGATACTCGCGCCCTTATACTCCCAGGCGGAGACAAAACTGAAGTTCTCGTCGTCGCGCTTGGCTTCCCCTTCCGGAGTTTGGAATTCTTCGCGGAAATGGCCTCCGCAGCTTTCCGCGCGCGTCAGGGCATCGCGGCAAATCAGCTCGCCCAGTTCCATGAAGTCGGCCACGCGGTTGGCTTTCTCCAGCGTGTGGTTGAGATTGTCATCGGCGCCGATGACCTTGACATCCTTCCAGAATTCCTCGCGGAGGGCGCGAATCTCGCTGATCGCCTCCTGCAGCCCCGCGGCATTGCGGGCCATGCCGCACTTGTTCCACATCACCTTGCCCAAATGGCGGTGCAACTCATCGACGGTAGACTTGCCGTTCACGCTCATCAGCCGCTTGGTGATGTTCTTCACATTGTTGAGCGCTTCGAGAGCTTCCGGGCAATGCTCGTCCAACTTGTCCGGGCGGTGCTCGGCCAGGAAATTGCCGATCGTATATGGCAGAACGAAGTACCCGTCAGCTAGGCCCTGCATCAGCGCGCTCGCGCCAAGGCGGTTCGCGCCATGGTCGGAGAAGTTGGCCTCGCCGCCCACGAAGAGGCCGGGGATGGTGCTCATGAGGTTGTAATCCACCCACAGCCCGCCCATCGTGTAATGAACGGCGGGGAAGATACGCATCGGCGCTTCGTAGGGATTCTCGCCGGTGATGCTTTCATACATCTCGAAGAGGTTCCCGTAGCGCTCCGCGATCTTGTGCTTGCCCAGGCGATGGATGGCGTCCGCGAAATCGAGGAACACACCCAAGCCGCTCGGGCCCACGCCGCGGCCTTCGTCACACACCGCCTTGGCTGCGCGGGAGGCGACGTCGCGCGGGACGAGGTTCCCGAAAGCGGGATACCGCCGTTCGAGGAAGTAATCGCGCTCATCGTCGGGAATTTGGGAAGCGCGCCGCTTGT
This sequence comes from Bryobacterales bacterium, assembly GCA_020847315.1. Classification (GTDB taxonomy): domain Bacteria; phylum Acidobacteriota; class Terriglobia; order Bryobacterales; family Bryobacteraceae; genus JACTMJ01. Next base: position 3,552 of record JADLCF010000142.1, read on the forward strand.
CGCCCGCATTCTTCGGCACCCAGATGCGGCCGTCGTTGCGCAGCGATTCGCTCATCAGGGTGAGCTTGCTCTGATATTCGCCGGAAACGGGAATGCAGGTCGGGTGAATCTGAGTGAAGCAGGGGTTGGCGAAGTAGGCGCCCCGTTTGTAAGCGCGCCAGGCCGCCGTGGCATTGCAATTCTTGGCGTTCGTTGAGAGGTAAAACGCGTTGCCGTAGCCGCCCGTGCCGAGGATGACGCAATCGGCCATGTGGATCTCCACTTGGCCGCTAACAAGATTTCGCGTGACGATGCCGCGGGCTCTGCCATCGACGACAATCACGTCGAGCATCTCCGTGCGGTGAAAGAGCGTGACGGCGCCCGCGTCAACCTGCCGCATCAGCGCCTGGTAAGCGCCAAGCAGGAGTTGCTGGCCGGTCTGGCCTCGCGCGTAAAAAGTCCGCGATACCTGCGCGCCTCCGAAGGAGCGGTTGGCGAGCGTGCCGCCATACTCGCGGGCGAACGGAACGCCCTGCGCGACACACTGGTCAATGATGTTCACGCTTAACTGCGCCAGACGATAGACGTTGGCTTCGCGAGCGCGGTAATCGCCGCCCTTGACGGTGTCGTAGAAGAGGCGGTAGACGCTGTCTCCGTCGTTCTGATAATTCTTGGCGGCATTGATGCCGCCCTGCGCGGCGATGCTATGGGCGCGGCGCGGTGAATCGTTATACGTGAAGCACTTCACGTTGTAGCCCAGTTCTCCGAGACTGGCGGCGGCGGCGCCTCCGGCGAGTCCGGAGCCGACGACGATCACGTTGTACTTCCGCTTGTTCGCCGGATTCACCAGCTTCATCTTGAACTGGGCACTCTCCCACTTATCCTGAATGGGGCCTTCCGGGATCCGGGAATCCAGCTTCGGGGAGGTGATGGGCGATGTCAGAACTTCAGGCATTCCAGCTTCCTTATTCCTGGTGGATACAAACAACGCGGCGTGCGTCTTAGCACGGCGCTAGCGAACAAACCCCAGCATCACGGCCAGGGGCACGGCCGAAAAACCCGCGAACACGGCGAATGCAAGCGCGATGGCAAGGTTCCTGAGCAGCGGGGTGTAGCGCGGGTGCGCGACGCCGAGCGTCTGGAACATGCTCCAGATGCCGTGGTAGAGATGCAGGCAAAGCAGCACCATCGCAAAAATATAGAAGAGCGAAACGGGCGCCACCTGGAAGCCGGTTACGACATTTTCATAGGCCATGTGGTAGCCCGGAAACGGCTGCGTAGGGTGCAACCTGCCCGTCGTGAGATGCTGCAAGTGGTAGACGATGAAAACGAAGATGATGGGCCCACTCCAGTACATCGTGCGGGAGGCGTAAGTAGACTTGGTGCTCTTCCACTTCACGTATGCCTGGGGGCGGGCTTTCTTATCCAACAGGGCCAGTTGCACGGCGGAGACAATGTGCATTATCACCGAGAGGAGCAGCACAATCCGCACGGACCAAAGCAACCCGGCGCTGGAGTGCAGCAGCGCCGCGTAACGGTTAAACGCCTCCCTGCCCAGAAAGACTTGCAAGGTCCCGGCCATGTGCCCGACTACGAAACCGACCAGGATAAATCCCGTGATTGCCATCACGAGCTTCTTGCCCAGCGTCGTGCTGTAAAAACCAAGCAGCGACCTGGACGGAGTGCTGAGAGTTGCGGTGCTCATAACCGGATCTTTATCTCCCCGAGTTGTCAACCGTTAAGGAAATTACGCGGCGGGGTGCTCTCCCAAGGTGATCCGGAGCCCACCACCGAGCCTCGTAACGGAAATCAGAAATCTCATTGTATGGAAAATTTCCCGAAGCCGCCATCCTTCAGCCCGATCTTTCGGATAAATGCATCCTGTATTGCAAATCGCATCGCGAGGGGCGCCCCGCTCGTGATAGGATTCTGCCGTGAATCGGAGAACCTTTCTGCAAACGGCAGCGGCGCTGGGGAGCCTGGCCCGGCCGGGCCACGCCGCCACCGCACCGCTCCCGGTGGGCATCAACACCTATTGCGTGAGGGCGATGCGCTGGAACGATGCGCGGCTGCTCGACTATGCGGTCAGCCTCCAGTGCGATTCCATTTTCTTGCAGGATTCCCCGGACCCGGCCTCGCAAGATCCGGCCCACTGGCCAGGCGTGCGGCGGCGGGCGGCGGAACTGGGCCTGCACCTCGAGACCGGCGGTGGAGCGGCCCTGCCCCGCACCCCCGCCGAATTCGACGAGCGCGTCGCCTATCTCAAAGGGCAGATTCGCCGGGCCGCCGCGCTGGGTTCGCCCCTTGTGCGAACGCTCACCGCATCGGACCGCTACTCCATGCCGCCAGGCCCGGCGGAGCAACACATTGAGACGATGGTCCGCGTCCTGAAGTCCGTGCGAAACGTTGCGTTAGACCATCAAGTAAAGGTTGCAATTGAAGTACATAAAGAATTGCAAGCATGGGAGTTCGCAGTTTTAATTGAGGAAGCCGGGCGTGATTTTACCGGTATTTATCTTGATACCGGCAATCCCGTCTTTGTCATGGAACATCCGCTGACCACCGTCGAGACCCTCGGCAAGTACGCGCTCACGCTTCACCTGCGGGATTCGGTGGTCTATGAACACCCGAAAGGCATCGCCGTGCAGTGGGTCCCGCTGGGGGAAGGCAACGTTGATTTCAAGTCGATCCTCGCTACGGCAACGAGGCTTTGCCCGAACGTGCATGTTTACGCAAAGCCAATCACGGGGCGTCCGCCCGTTGTGATCCCGGTTTGGGAGGAAGCGCACTGGAAGAAATGGTTCCCTCGCGCGCGCTCGGCGGATTTCGCCCGCTTTGTTTCGTTGGCGAAGCAAGGCGCTCCGTATGACCGGGCAATGGTGGTCGAAGACCTGCAAGGGCGCGCCGTGCCGCCTCAGTTTCTCGAAGCGGTGCAGTTCCAGCAGCGCGAGCATCTGGAACGCAGCCTTCGCTACGCCAGGGAGACCCTGGGGCTGGGGCGGCGTTGGCGGGCGGGACAGCCGGGCGCCTGATCAGAATAGGATGCGCTGAGGCCGCTGCGTGTAGGCGCGCAAGGCTTCCGCGTAGCGCGTTCCGCAGGTAGCGCCACGGTAGCGGCCGATGGCCTCCTTGGTCTCCTGCGAGGAATCCAGGGAACCGGGCGCGTAGGGCTGGTTTCGCACAAGAGCCATCAACTGGCCGAGCCACTCCTGGGCTACCGGCCACTCCTCCGTCACATTGACGAAGGTGTCGGGCTCGAAGCCGATCGTGTGGCGAGGGCCATTATCGTAGAAATAGATGTCCCGCGGCGCCTTGATGCCGGGCGTATTCAGAATCTGGCCGGCATTCTTCAGCGCGATCTCGCAGAGTTGGGAAGCCACGCGGTGATCATCGTGGTGATCGCGCGGCCACAGGATCAATGCCACATCCGGCTGCACCTCGGCGACCATGCGAGCAACGGCAATCTTATTCTCCGTGGTGACGTCGAACAAGTGCGAAGAGAAATTGAGGAATCGCATCTCCGCGCCGTAAAAGTGGGCGAGCTGCCGGGAGCCTTCGAGAAGTTCTTTGTGCCGGCCCTTGATGGGAGGCCAGTTGGCGTAGTCCCCGATCAGCGCCACAATAATGACTCTCCACTCCTGCCGGATCGCCTGGAGCAAGATGCCGGGCACGCCGAAGACGCAATCATCGTAGTGCGCACCCATCGCAAGCAAGGTTTTCGCCATCGCTCTATCGTACAACCGCAGGCAACCGTGGAAAGGATGCGCCGCGGCAGAGCCGGCAAGCACGCATCCCAACGGACGAGCGGTTGAGCAGGTTGGAGGCGCGGGCCGGAATTGAACCGGCGAATAAAGGTTTTGCAGACCTCTGCCTTACCACTTGGCTACCGCGCCGGAGGGGAATGAGGCTGGACGAAAAAAAGAAAGGATGGAGGCACGGACCGGAATCGAACCGGTGTACGAGGTTTTGCAGACCTCTGCATGACCACTCTGCCACCGCGCCACGGTGTTCCACGCGAACCGGCATCCCGGTTCTTGCCAGCCCTCTCTTAGGCTACCGTTGAGGGCCAGATGCCGTCAACGTCGATTTTTCGGCTGGGCGGCGAATGGCGCCCGCGATGGGGCTCATTTCGGCTTCGCGGGCGCGGCGCCCGCCTCACCCGGCTTCTCTCCCGGCTTGTAAAGCGTAGGCGCTTTCCGCGTGCGCCCCGTCTTCTTGTCGAACTCCGCCTGCTTCTTATCCGCTTCTTTCCGTTCCGCCACATCCTGGGGAGTCCGCAGCGCTTCGCGTTCCGCCTTCTCCTGCTTGTCTTTCGACAGAACATCGCCTTTGCGCTTGGCCAGATCCTCTTGCGCAAGCACGAGCGAATCCTCCACGGTGTCGATCGCCATTTGCAGTTGGAACTGGTAGCGCGCGCGATCGCTCAGCTCCATCTGGTCAATCTTCTTCAGCTTCTCCACCATCACCGCATGGCGCTTGGCCACATCCTGCATCCCGGCGCCGATTTCCATATTGTTCATCAATGCATCGTCGGCGACGGTATCGATCGTATCCAGGATGTCGACGAGGTCTTCGAGCAGGTCGTGGATCCGGACGCTGCGGCCGGGCTTCTCCGTCTTCAGCAGATCTTCCACCTGCAGGATGCGAGCCTCGGCGAACTTGTTATAGAGCATCAGGCGCGCGTTCGGTTCCTGTGTCAGCCGCACTTGCTCCACTTCATCGGTGCTGAGAAAATCCCGGTCCTGCGCGAGCAGGCCGGCAATCGCAACCAGGCACAGCGCGATCAGATAGCACGCAACCTTCCGAAGACTCTTGTTAGCGGTGGTCCACATCTCCCTACCTCTCACAGTGCCCGGTTCCCTCAATATCCGAGGGGAACTTCAGGGTTGCACCTTTTCGACCTGCGGCAGCTTTCCGCCCTGGAACATGGATTTCAACAGATTATCCCGCATCAGGGAAACGGTCTGCTGCGCGCGCATGATCGGCCCGCGATCCACCACTTCGGCCTGCCGCTCGAAATCTTCGAGCTTGCGGGAAATGCCGCGCAAGGTGATTTCCACTTTCTTGTAGCGGCGGGCGTTCTTCCGCATATCCTCGCCTTCCTCCACCACCATCCGGTAAGCCTCCAGCATGGTATCGAGCGACACTTCCAACTGCGCCTGCGCCTCATAGGGGTCGCCCTTCCGGTAGACCTTGCGCGCCGCGTCAAGCTGCTCTTCCGCGACTTTCAAGCCCAGTTCCACGCGCTTACGGGTATCCTCTTCCATACGCCAATCCTTCGGCTGCGCCGCAAGGGAAACGGCGAAGGCGAGAATGAGCATGGCAATGGCTTTCATGGCAATCAGCGCTTCTTCTTATTCTTCAGCATCCGCAGCCTCTGGCGGGCCTGGAACTCCTCATCTTTATTCTGGCCATTGGCGGCCGCCAGAAACAATTCGTATTCGGCGATGGCCTGATCGCCGTTCTGAAACTTGTCGAGAATGATCGCTCGAAGAAAGTGGTGGCCGGGCTTCAAGCCACCCAATTTCTCCAGTTGCGCCAAGGCATCGAACGCAGCCTGATACTGTTCCGCCAGCACCGCCACTCCGGCGAATTCGCTCCATGCCATCGTATCCTTCGGGTTCAGCTTAATCGCTTCGGCGAACTGGCCGGCGGCCGCGCCGTACTGGCGAGACTCTCTGAGAATGCGGCCGTAAACCGAGTGCGCTTCCGCGTTTCCCGGCTCGGCCTCGACAGCCGCCCTCATGACTCCAGCCGCCTTCTCCGCATCGCCGGCCCGCAGATACGCCACAGCCAGCCTCTGCCGGTTCTCAAAACCCGGTTTCTCCTTTACCGATGCTTCGAGCGAGGCGATCGCGTCCTTCGCTTTCCCCAGTTCAAGCAGCAGTTCACCGGCACGCTCCTGAGCCGGCGCATCGCCGGGGAACTCGCGATAGAGAGCGATCGCCTTTTCAAAGTTGCCCTCGCGCTCATAGATGCCGGCGAGTTGCAGCAGTTCCTTGAGCGATGCCGGGTCCACTTCCGCCGCCTTGCGGAACCAGGATTCGGCGGCAATCTTGTCCCCATTCTTCAGCGCCGCTTTCCCCATGCCCAGCAAGGCGCTCTCGCTCTTCGGCTGCAGGGCGAGCACGGCTTCGAAGCGCTTCGTGGCGCCCGCCCCGTCACCCGCCGCGAGTTCGGCCAGCCCGGTTGCCGCCAGCAACTCGACGGTCTTCGGCTGCGCGGGTTTCAACTGCTCCGCTTTCTCAAGCTGGGCGGCGGCCTCATCAAAATGCTTCGTGTTCGCGAGAGCTTGCGCGTAGTTCAGGCGAATCTCGTAGATCTCCGGCTGAGCCTCCACCAGCTTTTCGTAGTGCGCGAGCGAGGCCGCATCCTTTCCGGTAATCGAGAGACTGAGCGCCAGATAGAAGCGACTGGAAACATCGTCCGGATTCTGGCTAATAGCCTGGCCGAATCGCGTGATGGCGGTGGCGTAATCCTGCTTCTCGAACGCAGCCATGCCTTGGGACGCCAGAATCGCGGCATCCGTGGGGGCGGCTTTCACGGCCGTCCGGGGCGCGCCCGAAGCGTTCTGATCCCGGATCGCCTGTGCGTCCGCAAAGCTTCCCCCCAACGCCAGCATCGCCGCGCCCAACACGCAAAACCGGAATAGGAACAGTCGCATCCGCACGCTTCCTTTGTATCAGGATGCGGCGGAGCAGAGGAGAGGTTTCAGAAAGCGTCCGGTGTAAGATTCCTCCGCCTCCGCAATCGCCTCCGGAGGACCCGCCACCACCAGCGATCCGCCGCCGATGCCGCCTTCCGGACCCAGATCGATAATCCAATCCGCATTCCGGATGATATCCAGATTATGCTCAATCACCAGCACGCTGCCTCCGTTCTCGAGCAGCCGGTCAAACGCGGCCAGCAGTTTCGCGATGTCGTCGAAGTGCAGCCCGGTCGTCGGTTCGTCGAACAGAAAAAGCGTCTTCGCGCAAGATGCCTGGCCCATGTGGGCGGCGAGCTTGATGCGCTGCGCTTCACCGCCGGAAAGGGTGGTGGCGGATTGGCCCAGGCGCAAATAACCAAGACCCACCTCCTGCAATACGCACAACTTGTTCACCAGCCGCGGCACATCGGAAAAGAAAGCGATCGCCTCATCCACCGTGAGCCCCAGCACCTGGTGGATGTTCAAACCGTTATACTCCACCTCCAGCACCGCATCCTTGAAGCGGGTTCCCTTGCATTCCTCGCAGGTGAGTTCCACATCGGCAAGAAACTGCATCTCCACCGTCACCGTGCCATCCCCCTGGCAAACCTCGCAGCGTCCGCCGGGCACGTTGAACGAAAAGTAGCCCGGCGCGAAATGCCGCTTTCGGGCAAGCGCCGTGGAAGCGAAGAGATCCCGAATATGGTCGAAGGCCTTGATGTAGGTGACCGGGTTTGACCGGGGAGTTCTGCCGATGGGCGATTGATCCACCAGAATCACATCCTCGAGCCCGCTCAAGCCTTCAACGGCGCGGCAGGCTTGGCGGAACTGGGCGTCGTCCCCCTCCTCCATCTCATCGGATCTTGCCTTGTGCGCGGCCTTCCCGCCCAGCCCGAGCGAGCGCAGGGATTGGAACAGGACATCGTGCATCAGCGTGGATTTGCCGGAGCCCGATACGCCGGTAAGCGCCACCAGCTTGCCGAGCGGAATCTCCACATCGATGTTCTTGAGGTTGTGCTTCCGCGCGCCCAGGATGCGCAATGCACCGCGCGCGGATTGGAGTTCCGGCTTCGACGGGGTTCCCGGCTTCGCCTTCTTCGGTTTCGGTGGCGGCAGGGGGCGCGCCACGCGCAACTCGCCCCGCAGGTATCTCGCGGTCAGCGAGCGAGCGCCTTCCGCGAACAAATCCCGCGAAGCGCCTGCGAACATCACCGCCCCGCCGTTCTCGCCCGCTCCCGGCCCCAGATCCACCAGGTAATCCGAGGCGCGCATCACGTCCGCGTCGTGCTCGACGACAATCACGGTATTGCCGAGGTCGCGCAGATCCTCAAGGATGCGGATCAGCCGCAGCGTGTCTCGCGTATGCAGGCCGATTGAAGGCTCATCCAGGATGTAGCAGGCGCCCACCAGCCGCGAACCCAGGCAGGTTGCCAGTTGAATGCGCTGCGCTTCGCCCCCGGATAGCGTGTTTGCCAGCCGGTCCAGCGTGAGGTATTCCAGGCCAACGTCATTGAGGAAGCGCAGCCTCTGCCGGATCTCGACGAGGATTCGCGTGGCGATGCCCGCTTCCTCCGGCGTGAGCTGCAACTCGTCGAAAAAGTCCAGGGCTTCCCGGATATTCATCCGCACCACATCCGCGATCGTGTTACCAAGAATGCGCAGATGCAGCGCTTCCGGCCGGAGGCGGGACCCGCCACAATCCGGGCAGGCGGAATAACCGCGATACCGGCTCAGGAAGGCGCGTACCTGCACCTTGTACTTCTTCGTCTCCACTTCCTCGAAGAAGCCGCGAATCCCTGGGAAGCCGGGCGCGCCCTTGATGATGAAATCCTTCTCCTCCTTGCTCAGTTGCTGGAAGGAAACGTCCAGGCGAACGTGGCCTTTGGCCTGCCGCTTGAGTTCGGTGAACCACCATCGATACTGCGGCCGGCTCCAGGGATGAACCGCGCCCTGCTGCAGCGTAAGGGTATCGTCGGGAATCACCAGGCCGAGGTCATAGTCGATCACGTTCCCGAAGCCCTGGCAACGGGGGCATGCCCCGAATGGGTTATTAAAGCTGAAGAGGCGCGGTTCGGGATCGACAAAAACGATGCCGGCGTCACAATGCTTGCAGGTGAACGCTTCGCTAAATCTTATGCGGTTGAACGTCTGCCGCTTCGAACCGCTGCCGCCAGACTCTTCGAAGACGACTTCACCGGATTCACGATAGGCGATCTCAATGCCATCGACAATGCGGCCGCGCTCCGCGGGGTCTATCACCAGGCGATCCACGAGCACAAAAAGGTCTTTATCGAAATCGATGCCCAGGAGAGATTCGGGGGTCGAAAACTCAAACGTGGCGCCTGCCTGATAGAGGCGGGTAAAGCCTCGCTTGCGAAGATCGAAGAGACGGTCGCGCAATTTCCGGGGGTCGGCTTTTCCGGCAATCTTCACCGGAAACAGGAGGTACCAACGGCTGCCGGCCGGTTGCTGAAGAACGCGATCTGCGACCAGATCCACGGTGTCGCGCTGTACCCGATTACCGCAGTTCGGGCAATACGTGCGGCCCACGCGCGCATAGAGCAGCCGCAGGAAATCATAGATTTCCGTGGACGTAGCCACGGTGGATCGAGGGTTTCGCGTCTGGTTCTTCTGCCGGATGGCGATGGGTGGCGCAAGGCCGTCGATCTCGTCTACCTCGGGCCGCTCCATCCGCTCCAGGAACTGCCTCGCGTACGCCGAAAGCGACTCCACATAGCGGCGCTGACCCTCGGCGTAAATCGTGTCGAACACGAGCGAGGATTTGCCGGAGCCAGAAACGCCCGTCACCACCGTGATCCGGTTGTGAGGAATTTCGAGGTCGATGCCTTTGAGGTTGTGCAGACGCGCGCCGCGAAGAACGATGTGTTCGAGCAAGATATTTCGGCCCCAGAGCGAACCGCGCCGGACGAGTGGCGGCGATGGCGGCCGCGCGGCGGACGGTACTCTTTCAGTATAGCGACGCCTCTCCCGCGGAGCCGCCGGGCGCGCACCCGCCAGCGGCAACCTTCCGCGCCCGGCCCAATCCAGTCTCGCCGGGACGCCTTAGCCCCGCCGCACTGGAGGCGCTCCCCCGTGCGATGATGGGGTTTCGCCCGGGAGGCGTGTCACCGTGGGCATTCTGTATATCGGAATCGGCGCGATTCTGCTGCTCTGGGGCGGCTTCCAGTTGCGAAGGGCGTTCAAGCCGCTCCGGCTACGCCCGTTCCTGCTAGTCGCATTGGGATTGCTGATGCTCTACAACGGGCTCCGGATGGAACACTACCTGCCGTAGTGCTTTCCGCCGTCCGGACACCCTACAAGAAATAATCCTTCACGCGCTCGAAGATGCCTTTCTCTTTCGGTGTATCCGCCGAAGGCAGCACCTCTCGCAACTGCTCAAAAAGCTTGCGCTGCTCGCGCGTCAACTTTTCCGGTACGTGTACATCCAGATGAACATAGAGGTTTCCCCGGCCGCCCCCATTCAGAAACGGCACCCCTTTGTTCTTGATGCGGAATTGCGTGCCCGGCTGAGTGCCCTCCGGCACTTTCACCGTTTCCTCCCCTTCGAGCGTGGGCACCTTGATCTCCCCACCTAGAGCGGCATCGGCGATATTGATCGGCACGTGAACGCGGAGATCCGTTTCTTCCCGCTCGAACAGCGCATGCTCGGCCACCCGCAACACCACATAGAGGTCGCCGGAAGGGCCGCCATTCATCCCCGCTTCACCCTCTGCTTGCAGACGCAGCCGGGTATCGTCATCCACGCCCGCCGGGATGTTCACTTTGAGCGTGCGTTCTTTGCGTACGAAGCGGCGCCCCTGGCAAGTCTTGCAGGGGTCCCGCAGAATCTGCCCCGTGCCACCACACTGGCCGCAAGGCCTGCGCATGGTGATGAAGCCCTGCTGGATGGTCTGCGAACCGGTTCCGCGGCAGGTGGAGCAACTGGTGATGCCGTTAGCGCTGGCCGCGCCCGTGCCCTTGCAGCTATCGCAACTCTCGTGCCTAGGCACCTTGATCTCAACCGTAGTTCCGAACACGGCTTCTTCGAAGCCGATCTCCAGATCGTAGCGAAGATCTTCGCCGCGCATCTGTCGATTGCGCCGCCGTCCGCCGCCACCGAAAAGATCGCCGAAACCGAAAAAATCACCGAAGATATCGCTGAAATCCGCGAAGATGGAGGGGTCGAAATCCTGCGGTCCGCTCGAGGCGCTCGAGACGCCGGCATGGCCGTAGCGGTCATAGGCCGCCTTCTTCTGCGGATCGCTCAGCACGCTGTAAGCTTGCGCGGCTTCCTTGAACTTTTCCTCCGCGCCGTGGTCTCCCGGATTGCGGTCCGGGTGATACGACAACGCCAGCTTCCGGTATGCGGACTTTAGCTCCTGTTCGCTTGCGTCTTTTCGAACTCCCAGAATTTCGTAATAGTCGCGATTTGACACCATTGCGCCTCGTATCAACCTTTCCTATCTGCGTGAACCCACGCGTTCCGGAGCCGGAGCATGGGGCTGGATGCCGCTAACGGGCAGCGAAGACGATTCCTAATCCGGCGTCACCGCGACTCTCACGGCGGAAGGCCGCAGCAGGCTTCCCTTATAAAGGTAACCCCGCTGGTAGACCTGGAGCACCGTGTGATCCGGCGCCTCAGTCGTCTTTACCATCTCGATCGCGTGGTGCAAATTCGGGTCAAATGGCTGGCCCTCGGCGACGATCGGCTCTACCCCCGCCTTCCTGAGCGTGTCGAGCAGCCGCACGTGGATCAGTTCCATGCCTTTGGCGTAATTGCCGTCGGTGCACTCCACCTCCAACGCCCGCTCGAAATCGTCCACCACCGACAGCATCGCCTTGGCGACCTCCATCTTGGCGTGGTCCGCGATCTCTTCTTTTTCGCGCCCAACGCGGCGGCGGAAATTCTCAAACTCCGCCCTCATCCGCAATAGCTGAGAGCGGAGTTCGGCGTTCTCCGCTTCCAACCGCTCGCAGGATTGGAGAGCGTTTTCGCCAGCGCCACCTGCGCTTTCACTGGATTCACGCGGAATACCGTCTTCTTCGGCGGGTACAAAATGTGGATTCGTCGGGTCGTTCCGTTCACTCATGAGCTTCGATTTGGCACGCAGCCGGAAGAGTTTCCCGATCATCTCGCACTCGCGGCGGTTCCGCCTGGTGCACGATGCGGATGGCTGCCCAGAGACTCCCTATGTATAGTATCGCCCGTCCGCTCTCCGTTGTGCATCCACGCCGTTCACCCTCCCGGAGCATGCGGCATCGAAGCTCGGATGTGGGCGAAGGAGAGGTGCGGGCGGCTCGTGGGGCATGGCGGGTTTTCGCGCTGGGCGCGGAGATGGGCGGCTTCGCGGCGGAGTTGCTGAGTTTCGAGCTTGGCGGTGAGGCGGTCCAGGGCGGCTTCGTGTTGTTGGCGGAGTTTCACAGTGCGTTCGTAGAAAATGGTTTGGCTGGTTTCTTTCGCTTCGAGGAGGGATAGGGCGATGCAGGCCGGGGCGGCCGCGTTCGGGTGTTTCTGGCGGACGTTGGCGACTCTTGAATCGGCGATGACGCGCTCCCAGGTTTCGAGA
>JADLCF010000143.1 GCA_020847315.1 Bryobacterales bacterium
CGAATTGTGGCGACAAAATTGCTTACAAAATCGACGAAACTCTTACTCAATCCGTGAAACTTTCGGTGTAATTCACCGTCTATACCGTGTGGCAAAGAAACTGCAAAGGCAACCAGCCCCCGCAGTGCTACCCGAAACAGGGGGTTCCTCCAGGGACCACCACAAGAACAGATAATGCGAAGGAGTGACGGCCATGACAAAGCAACAGTTGGAGCGCTTTCAAAAAACCTTGCAGGAGAAGGAATCCGAACTCCTGCTGTTGGTTCGGAACCGCGATGAAATCGTGATCGAGAAGACCCCGGATGCACTCGACGAAGTGCAACGCGCGGCGGAACGCGAATTGGCGATCCGAAATCTCGACCGCGAATCCAGGCTTCTGCGGGAAGTACGCGCCGCATTGAAGCGGATCGACGAGGGTTCCTACGGGATCTGCGTGTATACCGGCGAAGAAATCAGCCTCAAGCGGCTGGAGGCCGTGCCCTGGACTGCCTTCTGCATCCAGGCACAGGAAATGTTCGATAAGAACGAAGTGGAAGCGATTGAAGTGTTTGAGGACGCTTTGGCCGCCTAAGCCCTCTTTGCGCGGGCATTTCTTTTCTGGCCTTTCTTCAACTGCGAACAATTTGGCCCGGAACAACCAGGTTCCGGGCTTTTTTCATTCCCGGATCCCCACGAACGCCACCATGCGCCCGGAGGCTTCCCGGTCCCGGCGGAACGAATGGAAGAGCGCCGCTTCCCCGTAGCTGCACCGTCCACAATCGAAGATCGCTCCAGCCCGCACTCCCATCCTCGTCAATTGCCGGCGGCACCCTTCGGCGAGATCCACATGGGTCGTCCGGTCCAGGTCGCCGCGCTCCGGAAACAGGCTTCGAAACTGCGCAGCAACCTCTGCCCCCACTTCAAACGCTTCCCGGCGGATACATGGGCCAATCGCCGCCAGCAACGCCCCCGGCTGGGCGCCATACTCCGCTTGCATCGTCTCCACCGCCCTCGGCAGCACCCCGGCCACGGTTCCGCGCCATCCCGCGTGAACGGCGGCAATGGAGCGGGATTCCGGGTCCACGAGCAGCAGCGGCACGCAATCGGCGGTGCGAATACTCAACAGTACCCCCGCCCGGTCGGTCGCCAGCGCATCCGCCTCGCCCAGCACCCCGTCTTCTTCGCGCACCACGATGACGCGATCGGAATGCACCTGTTTCAGCGTGGCTATCCGGTAGCCCCCGGGAAGGCGCCGGCTCTCCCGCGTCTCAAATCCGTGCTCCAGCCAGGGCAGGGCCGTGAGCGCGTCCGCGCGAAGAATACCGTCGGGGTGGAGCGTGAACATGCGGAATCGATCCGGTTAGACGGGGTCCTTCACCTGCGAAATCATGACCTGCTTCTGGAAATCGGCGAGCATCGTCTCATCCAGCCGCACCTCGGTGGGCCGCTTCACCAGATTCGGGGTGGCATCGATCTTCTCTTGCAGCTTCAATAGCCCATAAAACAGATTCTCGGGCCGCGGAGGGCATCCGCTGATATAGACGTCCACCGGAACGATCCGATCCACGCCTTGCAACACTGCATAGGTATTGAACGGCCCCCCCACACTGGAGCAGGCGCCCATCGAGATCACCCACTTCGGTTCCGGCATCTGGTCGTAAATTCGCTTGAGCACCGGAGCCATCTTCAGGGTCACCGTCCCCGCGACAATCATCAGGTCGCTCTGCCGCGGACTGGGCCGGAAAACCTCCGCGCCGAAGCGGGCGATGTCGTAGCGGGGCCCCGATGCCGAGATCATCTCAATCGCGCAGCAGGCGAGCCCGAACGTAAGCGGCCAGAGGGAGGATTTCCGCGCCCAATTGAACACATGATCGACGGATGTCGTGATGAAATTGCGTTCGAACTCGTTCTGCAGGAACGCCAAAGCTCCACCTCCCGGCCTATCCTTTCCCGAGCGTATCACAGCGGCGCATTTTCAGACAATAGAGTATGGAATGAAGAAATCCCGTCCATCCTTCCGCTCGTCCGCCTCGTCTGTCCCTCGCGACCAGATCCGCGCCCATCGGAGCCGGAGGCCGGATATACTTCATGTAGAGATGCCACGCCCTCAAAGACTCCTCCTCATCCTCCTTTCCGTCCTGCTATTGGGGCTAATGGCAGGCTGCCGGAAAGCGGATATCAACAACAACGAAGCCGTCCGGGCCGCCGTCTTGCGGCACGTGGAGGCGCGTGGAGATCTTGGCCTGGCGGACTTGGATATCCAGGTGGTCAGCGCCAGCTTTAACGGGGATTCGAGCGAAGCCGAGGTACGCTTCCTTCCAAAGGGTCAGCCCCCGGAGTCGGGAATGACGATGCGCTACCAACTGGTTCGCGACGGCGATGTCTGGAAGGTGCAGCCCAAACCGGCCTCCGGCCACGCCATGCCTCCTCCGGCCACGCAAACCACCCCAACCGCGCCGGCGCCGGAGATGCCGCCGGGCCATCCGCCCGTGAACTCCGCGCCGAGGTAGCGGCCCATGAAGTCAATCGCGGTGATTGGGGCCGGGCCGGCTGGGTCCACCGCCGCCGAGCAGTTGGCGCGGGCCGGCTATCGAGTGCATCTGTTGGACGAAAAGCTCGCCTGGGAGAAGCCGTGCGGCGGAGGCGTCACGTACAAGGCCTACCAGCGCTATCCCTATTTGCAGGGGAATGCCGCGCGGCGCCGCGAGGTCGTCGCCTGTGAGTTGCAGGCCACGGGCGTCAAGCCGTACCGCTTCACGCTCAACCATCCGGTGCTCATTTATTCCCGGCGGGACCTCAACGCCATGCTCATCGAACGCGCCGCCTCCGCCGGGGCGCAGGTCGAGAAGGTCCGCATCACCGCCGTTGAACGCCGTCCGAGCGGCTGGCGTCTCAAGACGCCCACCAGCGCGCTCGAAGCCGATTTCGCTATCGTCGCCACGGGCGCCCGCAATGTCCTTCGCGATTTCGGCACCCAATGGAACTCGCACAATACCATGCTGGCCATGGGCTATTACGTCCCCGGCAAGCTGGAGTCCGTTGTCATCCGCTTTTTCCCCTGGCTGCAAGGCTACGTCTGGCTCTTCCCCAGGGGAGATCACATCTCCGCCGGCATCTGCGGGAAACGATCCGATCACCGTTTCCTCCGCAAGGCGCTCGAAGACTACCTGGACGAATCCGGCGTTGCCTGGCGCGGCGCCGCCTTCTATGCCCATTTGCTGCCTTCTCTCGAAAGCACGCACTGGCGCGGGAATCGCCTGGCAGGCGAGGGATGGATGGCGGCTGGGGATGCGGGCGGGCTCGTCGATCCCATCACCGGCGAAGGGATCTACTATGCCATTCGTTCCGGCGATCTCGCCGCGCGCGCTCTCGCCGATGAGCGGATTCCCACCCATGCGAAAGCAGCCGCCTACGCGGAGAGCATCGAGCAGGATTTTGGCGCGGATCTGGAACTCGCCGCCAAGATCTGCCGCTTGTTCTACCTGGGCCATGCCGGCATTGGAACCGTCCCTCAGCGGATGATCCAGTTCGCGAGAGGCAATGCGCAGATCCGCAATCTGCTCCAGGACCTCATGAGCGGCACGCAGGATTATTCCGGCTTGCGGGAGCGCCTCGCGGATAGCATCAGCGCCCGCGTTTTCGGAATGATCGTTCGCCTGCTTCGCGCCGGCGCGGCCACCGGGGAAGATCCGGCGCCGCGGGCCCGAGACGGCTGCCGCGCCGCCTCTTAGTGGCGATCGGAATCGGAAAGGAAAGTCAGCATGAACACCACAAAGTCCGAAGCGCTCTATGCCCGCGCGCGCAAGTCGATCCCCGGCGGCGTCAACTCTCCCGTCCGCGCCTTCCGCGGCGTGGGCGGCACGCCCCGCTTTATCGTGAGCGGCGAGGGCTGCCATGTGGTGGATGCCGACGGCAACCGCTTCATCGATTACGTGGGTAGCTGGGGGCCGCTTATTCTGGGGCACCGGCATCCAGCGGTGATCCAGGCTTTGCAAGAGGCGCTCGAGACCGGCACCAGCTTTGGCGCACCCACGGAAAAGGAGATCGATCTCGCCGAAGAGATTTGCGCCGCCGTGCCCAGCGTCGAGATGGTGCGTCTGGTCAACTCCGGAACCGAAGCCGTGATGAGCGCCTTGCGCGTGGCGCGGGGCTTCACCGGCCGTGACCTCACCGTCAAGTTTGAGGGCTGTTATCACGGGCATGTCGATTCCTTGCTCGTGAAAGCGGGTTCCGGCCTCGCGACCCTGGGCGTTTCGGATTCCGCGGGCGTCCCTGCGAGGTTCGCCGAAACCACCATCACCGTGCCATTCAATAACCTGGACGCCGTGGAAGGTGCATTCCTCGCGCACCGGGAGAAGGTCGCCTGCGTCGTCGTCGAGCCCGTCGCCGGAAACATGGGCTGCATCCCCCCGGCGCCCGGCTTTCTCGAAGGGCTTCGCGAACTGTGTACCCGGCACGGCGCACTCTTGCTTTTCGACGAGGTGATGACCGGCTTCCGCGTGGCTTATGGGGGCGCGCAGACCCTCTATGGCATTCGCCCGGACCTCAGCGCATTTGGCAAGGTGATCGGCGGCGGCCTGCCCATCGCCGCATACGGTGGCAGAGCGGAAGTGATGAGCCACGTCGCCCCGCAGGGATCTGTCTATCAGGCCGGAACCCTCTCCGGCAACCCCATCGCCGTCTCCGCCGGGCTCGCCATGCTGCGCACCCTCAAGGCGCATCCCGAACTCTATTCCCAGCTCGAGGAAACCGCCGCGGCGCTCACCGCGAACCCTCCCTCCGGAGTCACGGTCAACCGAGTCGGCTCCATGTTCACGTTCTTCCTCACGGAAGAGCCCGTCACCGATTTCGCTAGCGCCAAAACGAGCGACACGGAGCGTTTCAAACGCCTCTTCCACTGGATGCTTGCCAACGGCGTGTACCTCGCGCCCTCGCAGTTCGAGGCGGGCTTTGTCTCAACCCGCCACACCCACGCCGAAATCACGCATACCAGGGAGGCAATGGCGGCGTTCTTCGCGAACGAAACGCCCGGATAATCGGTACTCCGCAGACCATCAGCGCCGTCCAGAGAAAGCCCAGGCTGAAGACTGTCACTGCGGTACGCTTCTCCTTGGAAAGTGTCCGCACCGAAGGAACGAGCGTGCCTGCGGGTCCCCGCAATTCGATCTGAAATGCAGCTTGAACAGGGCTCTTCGCATCCCCGGCTTGCCGCACCACCACCAGATACTCCCTCTCATCCTCAATCCGGAATCGGAGTTCTCCCTGTGTCGCTACCAGCGATGGCTGCACCGGCCTCAAATGGGACCTCCTCCAGTTCCCCATCTCGCGGCGCAGGATCTCCACCTCGAGTGCGTCTGTCCTGGGAACCCCGGGCGCTTCACCGGCAGCCGCCGGGCCGGGCTCCACCTGAAATTGGACCGTCAGAATCGCGCCCGCCCGCACTCGAGGCAGACGGACCCGGCGCAGGTCGTTGGCCGGAATCGTCACCGTCGATTTCAGCACCACGACGGTTTCGCTTGCACCCTTGGCCGGCGCATCCTGCCCGTGCAGCGCCGGGCAGGCCAGGAGGAAATAAACGGCAATCGCGGCAAGCACTCGCATGGATTCACGCTCAGCATAGCGCATGCCGAAGGGCGCCGGCGTCAATACAGCCTCCGCGCAATTACCGTAAAGGAAAATCAGGAGATCGGGAAAAGCTCACGCGAGCCGCGCGGTTAAACGAACTCCGCGTCCGGCATTCCGGTAAGCTCCCGCAGGCGGCTCATTTCGTGCTCAATCTGGCGGTTCACCTTGGCTTCGGCGAATTCCGCCGCCACCCGGATCGCGTTCCGGATCGCCTTCGGCGTAGAGCGCCCGTGGCAAACGATCGTGCAGCCCTGCACGCCCAGTAGCGGCGCGCCGCCGTACTCGGAGTAGTCCAGCCGCTTCTTGAAATCGTCAAAAGCCGGCTTCGAGAGCACATAGCCCAGCTTCCGGGTGACCGTGGCTTCCATCGAATCCTTCAGGATCTGGCGGATCGTTTCGACGAGACCTTCGCTCACTTTGAGGGCCACGTTGCCGATGAAACCGTCGCACACGATCACTTCGACATTGCCGCTGTAAAGATCGCGGCCTTCCACATTGCCGATAAAATTGATCGGCAGGTCTTTCAACAGAGGCGTGGTCGCCCTGGTGAGTTCGTTCCCCTTGTGCTCTTCCTCGCCGATCGAGAGGATGCCCACGCGCGGCGATGCGTAGCCGAAGATCGCGCGCACATAGATCTCCCCCATCAACGCAAATTGCGCCAGCATCGTCGCTGTGCAATCCACATTCGCGCCGACATCGGCCATCACCGCCGGGTGATCCGGGCCCTTTGCCGTGGGAAATACGGAAGCGAGCGCCGGGCGCTCCACGCCCGGGATTGGCCGCAGCACCATCTTCGCCGTCGCCATCACCGCGCCGGTGTTTCCGGCGGAGACGACGCCATCCGCCTCGCCGTCCCGCACCATGCGGCAGGCCACGCGGATGGAGCTATCCTTCTTCGTCCGCACCGCTTTCGCCGCGCTGTCGTGCATCGTGATGAACTCGCTCGCATTCACGATGCGGATCGGCAAGCCGGCCGCTTCGCGATGCCGCTTGAGGTGTTCGCGCAGCACGGTTTCCTGGCCCACAAGGATAACCTCATGCCCCAGTTCCGACGCCGCGAGGATGGCCCCGGCCACTTCGGATTCGGGGGCGTGGTCTCCCCCCATGGCATCAACGGCGATTCGCTTATTCATTCATTCCCCGGCGAGCTATC
>JADLCF010000144.1 GCA_020847315.1 Bryobacterales bacterium
AAGTTCTTTTCTTCTCGATCTGCGCTGCCACCGGCCGCCACCGGCAGGCTCCCCCGCCGGAACGCGTCCAGCCAACGCCGCCACGAATGAACATCACTGCCCATCGCCATCACTCGGCATGCCGCGGTGAAAGGGTGAGCACCGGGCTCTCCACGCTTACCTGGAGATACTCGGTCCTCAACGCTTCCCTGCCGCGCAGAATTCTCGACTTCACGGTACCCAGCGCGATCTGGAGCACATCCGCGATCTCTTCGTAGCTGAGTTCCTCAATATCCCGCAGTATCACCGCCGCGCGGTAAACCGGATTGATGCGGGACAACGCGTACTGCAATAGCTCATGTTGTTCGCGGCCCAAAGCCTCCTCAAAGGGCGAACGGCCTTCCGCCGCGAGGGTGTCTTCCGGGTTCCAGCCCTCCCCACTCCCTGCATCAAGCGCCATTTCCTGCCGGATGTGGCGCTGGAAATACCGTCTCCGATTGCACGCTTCGTTCACCGCGATCCGGTATATCCACGTCTTGAGGCTGCTTTCGCCTCGGAAGGCCTGGATCCGGCGAAAGACCTTAAAAAACACATCCTGAACGACATCGTTCGCATCGTTCGGGTCGTTTAACATCCGGTAAACGGTGTTGTAAATAGGTTGCTGATACCGCAGAATCAGCTCTTCGTAAGCGTCTTCGCGCGCGGCCCGCAAGCCATCAATGAGCGCTTTCTCGGCACTCGCCATCAACTCGGCATCGTCCCCGAGCTCCCGAGCGGGCGGCATGGAAAGCCCGAGCTGTACGAAGGGTTCCGACATACCTTTTGATCGCTTTCAATCCAAGCGTCAACCGAAACCGTAAACGCGCGCGGCGCGGGAACCACGCCCTCGCCGCGCCAGCCGATTTCCTGTTCACTCTCAACGTAACAGGGATGAACGGCAGATTCAATGAGTTAGACTCCGCTTCCGCATCGCCGGTTCCCGGATGCACCGAAGAGGCCGGCAGAAACGGCGTCGGCGCGCCTAATTGCCGTTTCGCGCCACGGTGAATCGAACCACGCGCCGGCCTTCCACGCGGAATTGGCCATCAAGCACCAGCGCGATCGCCTCCGAATAAATCCGGTGCTCTTCCGCCAGGATGCGGTTCGAGAGGGTTTCCGCAGTATCGGAATCGAAAACAGGAACCACGGCTTGCGCGAGGATGGGACCCGAATCCATCTTCTCATCCACAAAATGAACAGTGCATCCCGCGTAGCGAACGCCGTATTCCCAAGCCTGGTGCTGGGCATCCAACCCTGGAAACGCTGGCAGCAGCGCCGGGTGGATGTTCACAATGCGCAGCGGGAACTGTGCGATGAACCACGCGGTGAGGATTCGCATGTACCCGGCCAGCACGACGAGATCCACTGCGGCAGCGGTGAGCGCCGCGGCCACCTGCCGGTCATGCTCTTCGCGCGCTAGCCCCTTCGAAGGCAGCAGAGCCACCCGGAGCCCCATCTTCCTGGCTGTTTCGAGGCCTTGCGCATCCTCCCGATTCGCGATGACGATGGCGATCTCCGCAGCCAGCTTGCCGCTGGCGCAGTTCCTGGCGATGGCTTCAAAATTGGAGCCGCGCCCCGAAAGCAATACCCCCAAGCGCTTCATTGATAGCGAACCACCTTCGCCCGCTCCCCGTCGCCGCCGGTAACTTCGCCGATTACTATCGCCTTTTGCTTCACTTCCGCGAGCAGTGCTACCGCCGATTCCAGATGACGGCGGGAAACGGCGACGATCATCCCAATCCCCAAATTGAATGTCCGGCGGTAATCGTCCTCCGGGACGTTTCCAATGGAACGCAGCAGCTCAAACACGGGGGGAACCTGCCAGCTTTTCGTATCGATCACGGCCGCGCAGCGTGCGGGAAGAATGCGGGGCAGATTCTCCGTGATGCCGCCCCCCGTAATGTGAGCCGCGCCTTTCAGGTAGCGCTTGCGGTGCAGCACACGCAAGGGCTCCAGGTAGCTTCGGTGGACCTTCAGGAGTTCATCGCCCACGGTGGAACCCAACTCGTCTACATGGGAATCCACTTTGTACTTCGCCACATCAAAGAGCAACCGCCGCGCCAGGGAATAGCCGTTGGTGTGCAGCCCATTCGAGGGGAACCCAAGGAGAATATCGCCGGAGACGATCGACTTCCCCGTGATTAGTTGCGGTTCTTCGACAACACCGGTGATAAATCCGGCAATGTCGTATTCGCCGTCCTTATACAGACCCGGCATCTCCGCGGTTTCTCCGCCGATCAAGGCGCAGCCGTTCCGCTTGCAACCTCGCGCCAAGCCTTTCACGACTTCCACAGTCACTTCCGCGCTTAGCTTGCCGGTGGCAAAGTAATCCAAGAAATAGAGGGGCACGGCTCCCTGAACGCCGATGTCGTTGACGCAATGGTTCACCAGGTCTTCGCCGATGGTGTCGTGCCGGTTCGCGAGGATCGCCACCTTCAGCTTCGTGCCGACGCCATCGGCCGAGGTGATCAGGATCGGTTTCTTCACGCCGGCGAGGCGGTATCCCGCCCCGAAGCTGCCAATTTCCGTGCAAACGGCGGCATTGAAGGTCGCCTTGGCAAGCTTTTTGATCCGCGACACCGCGCGGTTTGCCTCGTCGATGTTTACGCCCGCATCCTGATATCGAATCGTCCGTTTTGTCGCCATAGATTCCCCTACCCGTCGATGGCCCGGGAATCCCCCGAGCCGCGCCGCGCCGCAAAAAACTTTCGCACCAACGCCGTCGATTGCGCGCCAAGCACCCCTTCCACCACCTCTACGCGGTGATTCAGGAGCGGCGAATCCGCCAGCCGGAATTTGCTGCGCACTCCGCCGAAGCGCAGATCCCGCGCGCCGAAAATCAACTTTGCGATGCGCGCATTCACTATCAGACCGGCGCACATGACGCATGGTTCCATCGTCACAAACAAAGCGGCTTCCGGCAGCCGGTAATTCCCCAGATGGGCTGCTGCCTGACGAATCGCGAGCACTTCCGCATGCGCGCTTGGATCGTTGCACGCAATGGGTTGATTGTACCCGGACCCCACCACCTCGCCGCCGCAAACTACGACCGCGCCCACTGGAACTTCCCCGGCAGCCTCCGCCTGGCGCGCCTGCTCGAGCGCCAGTTCCATGTAGAATTCGTCGCTTTTCCGCGCGCCCATGCTGCGTGCTCCCGAACTCCGGATTGCGGCGATGGAATGCCGCTAATGCCGGAAATGACGGATTCCGGTAAACACCATTGCGAGCCCGAGCCGGTTCGCCGCGTCGATCACTTCCTGATCCTTGACGGAGCCGCCGGGCTGGATGATCGCGGTTGCTCCGTGCTTCGCGGCTTCCTCCACCCCATCCGGGAAGGGGAAAAAGGCGTCCGAGGCGACCACGGTTCCGGTCAGCGGAAGCACCGCTTTCATCGCCGCGAGTTTCACCGAATCCACCCGGCTCATTTGCCCGGCCCCCACCGCGACACCTTGATTGGCCGTGGCAAAGACAATGGCGTTCGATTTCACATGCTTCACGAGTTTCCAACCGAATTCGAGCGCGGTCCATTCCGCGGCGCTGGGCTCCCTGTCTGTTACGACGCGGGCGTCCTCGCGGCGGAACGTTTCCCGGTCCGCGGATTGCACAAGAATGCCGCCGGTGATCGATTTGACCGAGAACGGATCGTCCTGGTTGAGGACGCTCAGCAGACGAAGGTTCTTCTTGCCGCCCAATACGGTCCGAGCCTTCACCGAATAGCCCGGCGCGGCGACGGCTTCGACAAACGTCTTACCGATCTCGAGGGCGGTCTCTTCGTCCACCTCCCGGTTAAATGCCAACACGCCGCCGAAAGCGGATATCGGGTCACAGGCAAAGGCCATGCGGTAACTCTCCGCGAGAGAATCCGCCTGGCCGGAGCCGCAGGGGTTGGTGTGCTTGATGATGACGCTGGCGGGGCGCTCGCGGAACTCCTGCACAAGCTGCCAGGCAGCGTCCAGATCCACCAGGTTGTTGAACGAGAGTTCCTTGCCCTGGAGCTGTTTCGCACCCGCGATCCCCGCGGCATCGGGAAGCGCGTAGAGCGCGGCCGCCTGATGCGGATTCTCGCCATAGCGAAGCTCCTGTTTGCGCGGGAGGATCACGTTGAACATCCCCGGAACCGCTTGCGGCTCATCAATGAAGCCGACGCCATCCACGGTGATCGAGCTGATTCGCGCGCTGATCGCCGCATCATAAGCGGCCGTGCGCGCGAACGCCTTCTTGGCCAGATCCCAGTGCGTCGAGAGAGAGAGTTCACCGCCGTGGTCCCGGAGTTCCGCGGCGATCGCCTCATAATCTCCGGAAGAGGTCACCACCGCCACGTCCTGAAAGTTCTTCGCGGCGGCGCGGATCATCGTGGGCCCGCCGATATCGATATTCTCGATGAGTTCCTCGTGAGAAATTCCCGCTTTCGCCGCCGCCTTTTCGAAGGCATAGAGGTTCACAACGACCATGTCGATCTCTGGAATGCCATGGGCTTCGAGCGCTTCTCTGTGCGCGGGATTCGCACGAACGGCGAGAATACCCCCGGCCACTTTCGGGTGCAGCGTCTTCACTCTGCCGTCCAGCATCTCGGGAAAGCCGGTCAATTCGGCAACTTCCGTCACGGGTAAGCCGCCCTCGCGCAGCAATTTTGCCGTCCCTCCGGTCGAAACCAGTTCCACGCCCAGTTCGTGAAGCGTCCGCGAAAACGCGACGACGCCGGCCTTGTCGGTGACGCTCAGGATTGCTCTGCGGATTTTGGCCATAACCCGATATTCTCCCACACGCGCCCAGCGCCCGATCCAGTTACAATTGGATGGTGCAATATCATGTAACGCTGATCGCCGGGGATGGAATTGGCCCCGAAGTGACCGAAGCCGCTACACGCGTCATCGAAGCAACCGGCGTGCCCATCGTTTGGGACCCGGTGGAACTCAACGCCAACGTCATCGAACGCGAGAAGAAGTCTCTGCCGGATGCGGTGGTGGATTCGCTGTTGCGCACGCGCCTGGGGTTGAAGGGGCCGGTGAGCACACCGGTGGCGGGCGGCTACCAGAGCGTCAACGTGGCGCTGCGCAAGCGCTTCAATCTGTTCGCAAATTTCCGCCCGGTCGTCACCATCCCAGGCATCCACTCCCGCTACGAAGATCTGAACCTGAATATCGCCATCTTCCGGGAAAATACGGAGGACCTTTACGCCGGCTTGGAGCAGGAGATTGTTCCAGGAGTCGTTACCGGGATCAAGGTGATCACGCGCGTCGCTTCGGAGCGCATTGCCCGCAAGGCATTTGAGTTCGCCCAGCGCGAAGGCCGTAAGAAGGTGACGGCCATCCACAAGGCGAATATCATGAAACAGGCCGACGGCCTCTTCCTTACCTGCTGCCGGGAGGTGGCGAAGGAATTCCCGGCCATTCAATACGGAGAACTGATCGTCGATAACGCCAGCATGCAGTTGGTGATGAATCCAGGGCAGTTCGATGTGATGATTCTGCCCAATCTTTACGGCGACATCGTCTCCGACATTTGCGCGGGCCTGGTGGGCGGCCTGGGAATCGTTCCCGGGGCGAATTTCGGCGAGAATTTCGCAATCTTCGAATCCGTGCATGGCTCCGCGCCGGATATCGCGGGGAAGGGGATCGCGAACCCCACGGCGATCCTGCAATGCTGTGTGCTGCTGCTCAGCTATATCGGGGAGCGCGAAGCGTCCCGGCGCCTGCAGCGGGCGATTGCCGCCACGTACAAAGAGGGGAAGTATCTGACCGGAGACGTCGGCGGAACCGCCACCACGAGCGAGTTCACGAGCGCCATTGTCGAGGCCATGAAGTAAGCGGGCCGCGCTAATTCGCGGCCCGAACGCCCTTGAGATAGGCTTCCAGCGTATCCCCGTCAGGCTGGCTGCCCGTACCGCCCATTGCCTCCGTGGACTTCCCGCCAGCGAACACACCGGCGCGCAGGCACGTCCGAACGGTTTCGCCTCGAACCCAGGAGTGCAGGAATCCAGCATTGAAGCTATCTCCAGCACCCGTGGTGTCCACCGGCTTCACGGGCAACGGCGGGCATTCCACCAACCTGCCATCCACGAGCGCGGCCGCGCCCTTTGCGCCGAGTTTCGCAGCCGTGACGGTGCGTCCGTTGTCGAGAGACCGCAAGGCCTCGAGGACGTCGTCGGATCCGCTGATGGCAGCCAACTCCACCTCATTGGGCAGGAACACATCCGTTACCGAGAGCACTTCCGCGAGGCCCGGCCCCCACTCCTCGGCGGGGTCGAAACCGGTATCGAGCGAGGTTGTGAGCCCGAGAGCGGTCGCCCGGCTGAACAGCTTCTCCAGCCCTGGCCGCAACCCCTCCTGCAGGAAGAACGACGAAACGTGCAGGTGCCCAAAACGCGCGAGCATGGCGTCCGACACGTCGCTCTCGCGCAACTCGCGGATCGCGCCGAGATAGGTGATCAGCGCGCGGTCCGCCTCCGAGGAGACCGAGATGGTAATGCCGGTTTGGAGGGCGGGATCCTTCACCACCAGGGAGGTATCCACGCCGAAGCGGGCCAAGAATTCCGTGCAGTAGTCGCCCCAGAGGTCGGCGCCCACTTTGCCAGCAAACGCGGTTGGACTGCCCAACCTCGCCAGGCCCACCGCGCAGATTGCAGAGGCGCTACCCAAAGTCATCTCAAACTGATCGACCAGAACTTCCCTGCCCGGGCGGGGAAATTCCCGGTAGCCCTGACAGATCAGATCCGCATTGATCTCGCCCGCAATGAGGATCCCCGTGCGCGCACGCGCCGCATTCATGCTCATGAATTTGCCCGTTCTCTCCAATGAAACGCGGCGTCCGCCCGGTGGGCGCACCGCTCAGCCTCAACTATCGTATGCAACAAGCGGCACATTTCACCACTCTTAGTTCGCCAGAAACTTATTCACGGCGGCTGCAATGGTGTAGGCATCGCACTTGAACGCGGAGTGCCCGCACTTGCTATCGAGGACAAGATAGGGGAGGTTCAATTCTTTCGAGAACTCGATGGGGGTGTCCGGGGAAACCGCGGTATCGGTGGAGGAGATCACCGCGAA
Organism: Bryobacterales bacterium; assembly: GCA_020847315.1. Lineage (GTDB taxonomy): Bacteria > Acidobacteriota > Terriglobia > Bryobacterales > Bryobacteraceae > JACTMJ01. The sequence goes on from JADLCF010000144.1 coordinate 7,062, forward strand.
GAACGGCGCTTTGAATTTCTTTCCGGCTTCGAGCAGCGAGTTGCCCTTGGTGGTGATGCTGTGGGTGCGGATCGCCTCAAACTGCTTGAGCGGGTTGAATGGATCCATGAATCGCTTGTACTGGCCGGCGCCAGCCTGTGCCATTCCAAGAATTTGCTCCATCATGGTTTTCTTCGGCGCGCCCCGGTCTTCGGCGGAGTCTCCCTCTTCCCCGGAACTGATGTCCACGCCGCCACCGGGGCGGGCGAAGATCTTGAAGTGCGAAGTCCAGAGGCGAACATCCTTCTCCGACATTTGCGGTGTGCCCACGATGGGGACTCCCTTATCCATGAAATCGGGGTAGGCGGCCAGCCATTCATAGGTCTGCATTCCACCCATCGAGATGCCGAGCACAGCCTTCACATGGCGGATGCCCAGGTGTTCGGTGAGCAGGCGATACTGCGTCTCCACCATGTCCCGGATGCTGATTCCGGGAAAGCTGTTCCCGCGCTGGACGCGCTGGTTCGAGGGGGAACTGGAACTTCCGTTGCCGAGAGCGTCCACGACCACGATGTAATACTTCGTATCGTCGAGCAACCGACCCGCCCCGATGTACCGCTCCATATCCTCCGAGCGGCCGTTATACCACGTAGGCACCAGGATGACGTTCGATTTATCGCGGTTCAACTCCCCATAGGTGCGATAGGTCACCCGGCAATCCTGCAGCACCTGGCCGTTCGTCAGCTTGAGATCGCCCAAATTGAATGCGAATAGGAACGAAGCCAACAGCATCCACATGCTATCTATGATGCGCCATGGAGAATCCGGTTGCGTGGGGTAGGGCGGCTTGGCCAGGCAGCGGCCTCCAGCGAGGCGGGAGCAGCGTGAAATCGTGGCCAGGCCGGGTTGGCGGAAAGGCACGGCACGAAGGATCGCTCGTTGCATCCGCGCTTGTGTCTCTCCCTGCACTTGCAAGCGATGGGCTCTGGGCGTAGACTGCAAGCACGGAAGTTTTCCGGCGAATCCACAGGCGGCAGAATCGCCCCGTGCGTCGAGGACGCGCGGGCTGCACGCCGAATCTGACTCAGGAAATGTCTATGAAAATGAAACTGATCGCAGCACTCATCCTCAGCATCGTTCTCCTCCTCAGCGGTTGCAGCAGCAGCCCGAGCCACGTCTCGACCGAGAAATATTTTCTCGTTTGTACGAACACAAAGATTCCGTACTGGCAGGAAGCCGGAAGCGGGTTCTTCGCCGCGGCCCGGGAATTGCGCGTACAGGCGGAGATGGTGGGCCCCGAGAGCTACGACGCCAACGCGGAACGCGACGAGTTCCGGCGAGTGGTTGGGCTGAAACCCGCGGGCATTCTGATCTCACCCGGGAATGCCGAAATCCTGAAACCGGAAATCGATGCCGCGATTGGCGCGGGGATTCCGGTGATTACGATCGATTCCGACGCGCCCGAGAGCAAGCGGCTTTTCTTTATTGGAACCAACAACTTCCAGGCTGGGCAACTGGGTGGAAAAAGGCTTGCCGAGCTTCTTAAAGGAAAGGGCACGGTGACGTTCTTCACCATCAAGGGGCAAGAAAATCTCAAAGAGCGCCTGAATGGCTACGAATCGGTGCTTGAAGGGTACCCCAATATCAAGATCGCGGACGTAGTGGACATGAAGGGCGATCCTCGGGTGACTTTCGATACCATGATGGATCATTCCTCGAAAAAGACCTTGACCGACGCTTACGTGGCTCTGGAATCGCTTTCTGGCAGTGAAGTGGCGGAGGTACTCGACCGGAACAAGATCGAGGGCAAGGTCGTGATCGCGATGGATACCGCGGCGAACACGCTGGATTGGGTGCAGAAAGGCAAGGTGGCGGCAACCGTGATGCAGAAGCCATACACCATGGGCTACTACGGCCTGAAGGCGCTCGGGGAGATCGTGCTGCAGAAACCGGCCGCGATCGACGAAGACTACGCAATTAACCCGCATTCTCCCTACCCGTACTTCGTGGACACGGGAACCCTGCTGGTGGACCAAAGCAACATTGCCCAGATCCGGCGCTAGCCGAGAGCAATTTCATTTGATGCGAAGGGCCTGCCGCCAAGAGGTGGCAGGCCCTTCGCGTTTGGGCCACCGCGGACGCAACCTCTGATTTCTACGCTGCCGCAACCGGCAGCGTAGCAGATAGCAATGCCGCCGCCCGCATTAGCCGATCCTTAATTTGATTACGCTATAGTGGGTGGAACCATGGGCCAACCCGCGGCGAATATCACTACTATGACGGTCCACGGTGGCGTCGTCGTACAAGGCGCACCTACCGTCCTGATCGGCGGCAAACCAGCCTCGCGCATTGGCGACATGCACACATGCCCGATGTTCGACGGGCCCAAGCCGCACGTCGGCGGCCCGATCGTGCTCGGCTCGTTCACGGTGCTTACGTGCAGCGTGCCACAATCCTACCTGGGCAACCCCGCCATCTGCGTGGGGCCACCGGATTCCCTGCTGCTGGGCGTTCCGACGGTGTTGATTGGCCAGAGCATGGGTTTCGGCGGGTTTGCTCTGATTCTGGGCGGACTTATGGCCGGGCTGATGAACTTTATTTCCGGCTATCCCAAGGCGGTGATGGGGCCGGATGGAAAGATCGTCACCCAATACAACGAGTTCATCACGATTGAGGGCGACGCTGAGTTCCAGGCCAAGGTGGTCCGGGACTTGAACAAGATCTCGGGTACCCCGAGCGGGCAGGCGCTGCTCCAATCCATGGAAGATAGCGGCAAGAAATGCCGGATTCATCCGGAAGACCCCGCGAGCCCTGGGAATGCCGCGTGGACGGACCCCGGGCCACCCACGAACACCAACCACCGGTTGCAGCCCGACGGTTCGAACGGCTCTGGATCCGACACGCAGATCTGGTACAACCCGGACCGGGAAGGCCTGGGAAGTGGCACCCCCGGCGACCCATACAATGCCGCCTGGGCCAACCCACCCAACCGCCCGCCGGACGTCGGCCTGTTCCATGAGATGGTGCATGCAGACGATATGATGAATGGCGAACTGCCCAATGGAAATGGCACGAACACGGGCGCGAAGGCGG
>JADLCF010000145.1 GCA_020847315.1 Bryobacterales bacterium
CCAGTTCCCCGGAAATATCGACCGCTTCGGAAATGCGGTATTCCTCGCTGGACCATTTGCCCAAATCGATCAACCGGCAGCGGGCGCTGCAAAAGGGAAAATCCTCGCCGCCCTCGTACACGGGCTTCTTGCAGATCGGGCAGGGGATGCTTCTTCGCTCGCTCATCGCGCACCCGCCTTCGCGGGCGTCTGGAGGCCCGATTTCAACCGCTGGCTCATGCTGCTCTTCGCGCTTGCTCCGTTCGAGGGCAGAATATTGAACATCACCTGCCGCTCCGGAACGTCCTGCTTGCCCGGCTGGTCAATCACCTCGCCTACCAGATCGTAATCGTGAGCCTCGGTAATCTTCACCAGGCGAATTTGCCCCGGCCGCACTTCGGTGTCATTGAAGTCGTTCAGGTAAACGACGCCGTCGATCTCCGGGGCCTGTCCCATCGAGCGGCCTTCCCAGAGCAGCTCCGTCTCTGCCGAAGGCCCTTCCACCAGCACCCGCAGTTCCTCGCCGATCATGCGCTTGTTCCGCTTGGCGGAGATCTTCCGTTGCAATGCCATCAGCCGCCGCTGCCGGTTGTAAATCGTCCGGCTATCCACCTTGCCATCGAGGTGATAGCTCTTCGCGGTGTCCTCGTCGGAATAGCGGAAGACGCCCAGATTGTCCACCTCCGCCGCTTCCACGAACTGGCACAGCTCCTCGAAATCGGCTTCGGTCTCGCCGGGGAAACCAACGATCATGCTCGTCCGGATGGTCACCCCCGGGATCGTCTTGCGCATGCGCTCCAGCAGCTTCAGAAAGAGATCGCCGTTCGACCCGCGCTTCATTCGCTTCAGCACGGCGGCGCTCGCGTGCTGCAAGGGAATATCGATGTACTTACAAAGCTTCTCGTGCGCCGCGATGGTTTCAAGTAATTCAGCCGTCACCCGGTTCGGGTACGCATAGAGGAATCGCACCCAGGATTCCTGCGGCGTGGGGATCGCGGCCAGCCTCGCGAGCAATTGCGCCAGGCCGTTCTTCATTCCGAGATCGCCGCCGTAGCTCGTGGTATCCTGCCCGATCAGATTCACTTCGCGCACGCCCTGCGCGAACATCCGCGTCACTTCGCTCACCACGCTCTCAAAGCGCCGGCTGCGGAAGCTGCCGCGATACTGCGGAATTACGCAAAACGTGCACGGATGGTCGCAGCCCTCGATCACCTTCACGTAGGCGGAATGCCGAGGCGTCGTGAACACGCGCGGCGTCAAATCGTGATAGAGATAAGGCGCGGCCGCCGCTTCCTTCGGCTCGATCCCCTCGCAAAGCGGCGCGATCTTCTCGAGTTCATTGGTCCCGAGCACCGCATCCACTTCGGGCAGCATCGCGCGGATGTCGTCGCGGTAGCGCTCCACCAGGCAGCCTGCCACCACCAGCCTCTGCGCCTTGCCGGTCTTCTTGAACTCCGCCATTTCGAGAATCGTGTTCACCGATTCTTCTTTTGCCGGGTCAATGAAGCTGCATGTGTTCACCACGATCACATCCGCGTCTTCGGGCGCGGCTGTGAGTTCGTGGCCATGGGCGAGCAGGTCGCCCATCATCACTTCCGTATCCACCAGATTCTTGGGACACCCTAAGCTGACAAAACCGATTTTCACGAGAGCATATTCCGGGGCGGGCTTAAGTTACTGAATTCTCTTCAGGATATCATGCGCCGTTTCGCCGCCATTTCTCAGCCGCTTCCGGGGCTGTGCCGGTGAATAGACCGTCCTGACGCCCGCCCCTCCCGCCGTGGCCGGTCTTTCCGGGGCGGAGACCCGGATTTGCTATCATTGCGGCGGGATGCAGCATTACGCAATCGGTGTGGATCTCGGCGGAACGAACCTGCGCGCGGCCGCGGTGAGCGAAGAAGGCGAAGTCATAGAGCTTCTCGACGCCCCGACGAACGGCCAGCGCGGCAACGATGCCGTGCTCGAAGCCATGGCTGCGGCGATCAAGCAACTGCGCGACAAGCACGGCCGCGCCCGGCTCCTCGGCATCGGCGTCGGTGTGCCCGGCTTCATCCTAATGGATCAGGGGCTCATCACGGATTCCCCGAACCTGCCCAGCATGAAGAACTTCCCCATGCGGGACCTGCTCAGCGATCTGGTGGATGCCCCGGTGATCCTCGAAAACGACGCCAACGCCGCCGCCCTGGGCGAGAAGTGGAAAGGGGCGGGCCGCGACGTAAACGATCTCGTGCTGCTCACCCTCGGCACCGGCGTGGGCGGCGGCATCATCCTCAACGGGAAGATCTGGCACGGCATGAAGGGCATGGGCGCCGAGATCGGCCACATCACCGTGAACGCGGCCGGCAACCCATGCGGCTGCGGCAACGTGGGGTGCCTTGAGAAGCACGCCTCCGCCACCGCCCTCGAAGCCATGGCCGCCATGCTTTTCCCCGATCAGCATCTCACTGCCAAGGACCTCAACACCCTCGCCGACCGCGGGGACGAGAAGGCATTGATGGTGTTTGACCGCATGGGCGATGCCCTGGGGATCGCCATCGCGGCCCTCTCCCAGATTTTCAACGTGCCGCGTTACCTGCTGGCCGGGGGCGTTCTGCCCGCCTGGCCGCACTTCGCGCCCCGCATGATCCAGGAAGCACGGCGGCGCTCCTTCAATTTCCGCTATTGCGGCGACGCCAACCGCATCGCCCCCGCGGAATTGGGCGGTCATGCCGGATTGATCGGAGCCGCCTACCTGGCGATTTCAGGCGCGAAACCCGTTTAAGCGATAGCCTGGAAGAGATTTCTTTTCTTTTGAGCAAAGGCGGATCCTCATCATGGCCTGGATGGGTATTGACGTTGGTACGGGCGGCACGCGCGCCCTGCTGGTCGACGCTAAGGGAAAGCTTCTCGCGAGCTTCACCGCGCCGCACGAGGAGATCCGGATGGAGAAGCCCTTCTGGGCCGAACAGCGTCCGGAAGATTGGTGGAGCGCCGCCCAGAAGGCCATCCGGGGCGCGCTCGCCGAATCGAACTTCGACGCCTCGGAGGTCAAGGGCGTCGGCTTCAGCGGCCAGATGCACGGCCTCGTGCTGCTCGACAAGGCCAACCGGGTCATTCGGCCCTCGCTCATCTGGTGCGACCAGCGCAGCCAGCCGCAAGTCGATCGGATCAACCGCAAAGTCGGCGAAAAGCGCATCCTGGAGTGGATCGCCAACCCGGTCCTCACGGGCTTCACGCTCCCCAAATTGATGTGGGTGCGGGAGCACGAGCCCGCCAACTACGAGAAAGCCCGCAAGCTGCTTCTGCCCAAAGACTACGTGCGCTTCATGCTCACGGGCGAGTTCGCCATGGATGTCGCCGACGCCTCGGGCACCGCCCTCTTTGACGTCGTGCATCGCCGATGGTCGAAGGAGCTTTGTGAAGAGCTCGATATCGATACCGGCCTTCTGCCGCCATCCATGGAATGCATTGAGCTTGCCGGCAAGGTCTCCAAATCCGCCGCCGCGCTTACCGGGCTCAAGGAAGGCACGCCTGTGGTTGCGGGCGCGGGAGATCAGGCGGCCAGCGCCGTCGGCAATGGCACGGTAGTTCCCGGCGCCGTCTCCTGCACCATCGGCACTTCGGGCGTGGTCTTCGCGCACATGGACCGCGTGGCCTACGACCCCAAAGGCCGCGTACACACCTTTTGCCACGCCGTGCCCGGCAAGTGGCACGTGATGGGCGTCACCCAAGGCGCGGGGCTAAGCCTGCAATGGTTCCGCAACCAACTTGCGCCCGGCGCGGATTACGATAGCCTCACCGCTGAAGCCAGCCTCGCCGCCGCCGGTTCGCAGGGCTTGATCTGGCTCCCGTATCTTATGGGCGAGCGCACGCCGCATCTCGACGCTGGGGCGCGCGGTGGCTGGATCGGCCTCACCGCCCGGCACACCCGCGCCGATCTCGTCCGCTCCGTGCTTGAAGGCGTCACCTTCAGCCTCCAGGATTGCCTCGAAATCGTCGAATCGCTCGGCATTGACGTCCACGCGGTTACCGCCTCCGGCGGCGGCGCGAGAAGCGCGTTCTGGCGGCAGATGCTGGCCGACGCGTTTGAGAAGAAGATCAACGCGCTCGCCACGCAGGAAGGTTCCGCCTACGGAGCGGCGCTGCTTAGCCTGGTCGGGACGGGCGAGTTCGAATCCGTCGAATCCGTTTGCCGTGAAGCGATCACCGTGGATGCCGCCGTTGTCCCCCGGCCCCGTGAGTCCCAGATTTATCGGGGGCTGTTCGAGGTGTACCGGGCTCTCTACCCCGCGCTGCGGCCCATCTTCCGGCTCCAGAACAATTTGGCGTAACGTGCGGCGGTGGCGCGAACTCCCTCGCGCCGGTGAATTCCCTGGCGCCAATAAATTCTCTTGCAAGGGGGCGCGGGCTTCGTTATCTTCTATCCAATGGCCCTGGCGCTACCTTGGCCGGCAGGAGTGGAACGCATGAGGCTGCCAAAACAGACAAACTCCAACATAACCACCGTCGTGGCCTTCTACGTGATTGCCGCCGTGTGGCTGTATGACATGCGCTCCCGCAATATGCCCGCGCTCATCGATATGTTCGCCGAGTATTTCACCCTGCCGCTCCGCTACATGTTCCGCCCCCTGTATCCCCTGATGAAGCCCTTCGGCTGGGTGATCTCCGATGGCGCGGATCTTCCCAATGCCTATGGCATCGTCGCCGGCACGGCCGTCTGGGTTCTGGTTCTGATTTTCATCGTCTGGGTGTTCACTCCCAAACCGGATAAGAAACGGGATCACGAAGAATACTGGGGCGGTTAGCGCCCGGCGCGCCCAACAGGAAAGCCCGAGCCACAAGCGCGGCGCTTTCCCCGCGCGCATTCACCGCATCTTCCTCCCCGAACTTCGATACGATGTTCCCGGAGGAGAACAACGGAATGAATCGAAGGCATTTCCTGATGAGCGGGCTCGCCGCGAGTACGCTGGCCCTAAGCCCCAAGGTGACGGCGCAATCGCCGAACAGCAGGCTGAACACCGGCTTCATCGGTCTCGGGAACCGCGGCGGATACGTGATGAAGTCCATCAAGGATCTTCCCGGAATTCAGATCACCGCCCTGTGCGACATCAAACCGGACCGCCTGGATGCCGCCGCCACCGTCGCCGCCGCGTCCAAGCCGAAAACCTACACTGATTGGCGCGAACTGCTGATCCAGCCCGATCTCGACGTCGTCTTCATCGATACTCCTTGCGACCTGCACGTTCCCATGGCGC
>JADLCF010000146.1 GCA_020847315.1 Bryobacterales bacterium
GCAAAGTCGGTGTTGCTGATGGTCTTGAACTCTTTCCCTCGTTCGAGGCTTACACAGGCCTCCAGGGAATATCCGGGAAAGGAACTTCCTACTCCAATCATGTATTCAGATCTCCTTAAGAATGGTCCAGGCGTGAAGGCACCGCGCGCCGCGTGCGCCGGGGCCGCGCGTTGCGGGCCGGAGCGCCCGCGGGGGACGAACGCGCTCCGCCAATCGACGCCAACAAGGATATGGATGCCACTCGCCGCCGGTAAGTGGCACAAATCTTAGCGGGTTGCCCTTCCCCCCTCGCGAATCCGCCCACCCCGCCTACGCGTATTGTGGATCCGGTTTCTCGGGCTCGATGCCGAGTTCGTCGAGAGCCTTCGCCGGAATCGACTTGTCGATCTTGCCGTCCCGCGCCAAACGCGCCAGCGCCGCGTACACAATGTGCTCCGCGTTGTTCTCAAAGTGACGCCGCAGGTATTGCCGGTTCTCGCTCCGGCCAAACCCGTCGGTTCCCAGGGTCTCGAGCCGCCCCGGCAGCCACGGCGCCAGTTGGTCTACCGTCACCTTCATGTAGTCGGAAGCGGCCACGATCGGCGTCTTCACGCCGTCGAGCGCCTTGAGCAAGTACGGCGTGCGCGCCTCCGCTTCCGGATGCAGCCGGTTCCAGCGCTCCACCGCCAGGCAATCCCGCCGCAACTCGTTGTAGCTCGTCACGCTCCACACGTCGGCTTCCACCTTGTAGCGCTCGGCCAGCATCTCCTGCGCCCGAAGCGCTTCGTTCAGGATCGGGCCGCTCCCGAACAGGTTGATCTTCGCCTTCCCCTTCGCGGCCGGGCGGAACTTGTAGATGCCCCGCAGAATCCCCTCCACGATGCCATCGCCTTCCGGAATGGGCGGCTGCGCGTAGTTCTCGTTGTACATCGTGATGTAGTAGAACCGGTCCTGGTTCAGTTCATACATCCGCTTCAGGCCGTCCTGGATGATCACAGCCATCTCGAAGGCATAGGCCGGATCGTAGGTGTGGCAACTCGGCACGGTGCTGGCGGTGACGTTGCTGTGGCCGTCCTGGTGCTGCAAGCCCTCGCCGGAAAGCGTCGTGCGCCCAGCCGTGCCCCCCATCATGAAGCCGCGTCCCCGCGCGTCTGCGAAGGCCCAGACCTGGTCTCCCACGCGCTGGAAACCGAACATCGAATAGTAGGAGAAGAACGGAATCATCGGGATGCCGTAGTTGGCGTAGGCCGTCCCCGCCGCGGTGAAGCTCCCCATGGCTCCCGCTTCCGTGATGCCCTCCTGCAACACCTGGCCGTCCTTGGCTTCCCGATAATAGAGGAACATCGCGCTATCGATCGGCTTATACAACTGGCCGGTCGAGGCATAAATCCCATACTGGCGGAACAGCGCCTCCATACCGAATGTGCGCGCTTCGTCGGGAACGATCGGCACGATGTATTTGCTGATCGCCTCGTCTTTGAGCAGCATCGAAAGGACACGCACAAACGCCATCGTCGTCGAAACTTCGCGCCCGCCCGAGCCATCCATCTGCTCCTGGAAATAGCTGAGATCCGGAATCGGCAGGGGGGTGAAATTCACCTTGCGCTTGGGCAGATATCCGCCGAGCGCTTCCCGGCGCCCCTTCATATACTTCGTCTCCGGGCTGTCTTCCGCGGGCCGGTAGAAGGAGACGGTATGCACGGCCTCGTCGGAGATCGGCACCTCGAAGCGCCGCTTGAAGAGCATCATCTCGTCTTCATTCAGCTTCTTCTGCTGGTGGGTGACGTTGCGTCCTTCTCCCGCTTCGCCCAAGCCGTAGCCCTTCACTGTTTTCGCGAGAATCACCGTCGGCTTGCCGGTTGTTTCCGTGGCCACCTTGTATGCGTTGAAGACCTTTTGTGGGTCGTGGCCGCCCCTTCGCAACCGCGTCAACTGCTCATCGCTCAAGTGTTCCACCAGTTGCAGCGTTTCCGGGTGCTTGCCGAAAAGCTCCTGCCGGATCGCGGCGCCATCCTTGGCCGTCAGCGCCTGGAATTCGCCGTCCACCATCTCTTCGAGACGCGCGTGCATCTTGCCGGATTCATCGCGGGCGAGAATGGAATCCCAATCCGATCCCCACACTACTTTCAGCGTGTTCCACCCCGCGCCCCGGAAGACGCCTTCGAGTTCCTGGATGATGTTGCCGTTGCCGCGCACCGGGCCGTCCAGCCGCTGCAGGTTGCAGTTGATAATGAAAATCAGGTTGTCCAGGCGTTCCCGGCTGGCGAGCGAAATCGCGCCCAGGCTTTCGGGCTCGTCCATCTCGCCGTCTCCGCAGAAGACCCAGATCTTGCGCGGCGTTTTCGGAATCAGTCCACGATCTTCCAGGTAGCGCATGAACCGTGCGTGATAGATCGAGTTGATCGGCCCCAGGCCCATGCTCACCGTGGGGAAGTTCCAGAAATTCGGCATCAGCCACGGGTGCGGGTAAGAGGAAAGCCCGGGCGTATCCCGCAACTCATGCCGGAAGTTGTTGAGCTGCTGCTCGCTCAGGCGGCCTTCAAGAAAGGCTCGGGCGTAAACGCCCGGCGAAGCGTGGCCCTGGAAATAGATAAAATCGCCTGGCTGGTCGCCATGGCTGCCACGGAAGAAATGGTTGAAGCCCACCTCGGTGAGCGTGGCTTGGGAGGCGTAGGTGGAAATGTGCCCGCCGATGCCGTCGTCGTATTTGTTGGCGCGCGTCACCATCGCCATCGCGTTCCAGCGAATGAAGCTCTTGATCCGGCGTTCAATCGCCCGATCCCCTGGGTACGGCACTTCCATCTCCGCGGGAATCGTATTGAAATAAGGAGTCGTGAAACGGTCAATGCCGCTCGCGCCGAAGGAAACCGCCCGGTCGCGCAGCTTCCGCAACAGGTACGCGGCCCGGTCCGGCCCGGCTTCATCCACAATCTGGTCGAGGGCTTCAATCCACTCAGCGGTTTCCTGTGGATTCAGGTCCTCACGCGATTCAAGTTTGGATTTCAACATATTGATTCACTTACCTTGGTTAGGGCGCCAATCTTCGGGCGCGGGGATCCGCGCTCCCAATCCCGCTCAGCTTCGCCGCTCAGCTTCCCAATCCGGAATTCGCGGGAATCCACTCTTTCCGGGGCGGCACGCGCATTCCCATCGAGGACTTTACGCCGGCCGCGCGCTGTCAAGCTCGGCTCCCGTTGCCGGTCGCCGGCCACCCGCAGCGTTAGGCTTCCCGGCAGGGCGGGGCATGCCCGGCGTCCGCACGCAAATCGGCCCGCGCGCATCGTGCGAAACCGAATCTCCAGAATCCAGCAGGTTACCCAGTGTCGTTGCGGCCCAACTTCTAATTCTCGCACAGGAGCGCCGGGCCGGGGCCTGCTGAACGCACCTCCTCATTCCGGGCATTCCCGCCCGCATGCCCGCTCTTGGCCTTTCGCCGGCGATTGGCATAGGATGTCTCTTGAATCCTAATCGTACGGAGCATCCTCAATGTCACAAATTCAAGGACCCGCAATCTTCCTCGCCCAGTTCATGGGGGACGAGGCGCCATTTAATTCCCTGCCCGCCATCACCGCTTATATGAAGAATCTCGGCTATCTCGGGGCGCAGTTGCCGAGCGGAGACAGCCGCATCATGGATCTAAAGAAAGCCGCGGAATCGAAGGATTATTGCGATGCGCTCAAGGGCCAGATGAACGGCCTCGCGATTACCGAACTGGCATCTCATCTCCAGGGTCAGCTCGTCGCCTCGCACCCGGCCTTCGACGATCTCTTCGATATCTTCGCCGCGCCCGAAGTGCGGGGGAACCCCAAGGCGCGCAGCGAGTGGGCCACCCAGCAGATGATGTACGTCATCCGCGCCTCCGCCAATCTCGGGCTCACCGTCACCCCCTCCTTCTCCGGCGCCTTCCTTTGGCCCTACGTCTATCCCTGGCCGCAGCGTCCCGCCGGGCTCGTCGAGGAAGGCTTTAAGGAACTGGCCCGCCGCTGGAGGCCCATCCTCGATTATGCGGACCAGTTCGGCGTGGATATCGCGTACGAACTGCACCCCGGAGAGGATCTGCACGACGGCGCTTCGTTCGAGATGTTCCTCGCCGCCACCGGCAACCATCCGCGAGTGGCCATCAACTACGACCCCTCCCATTTCGTGCTGCAGCAGTTGGATTACGTCGCCTTCATTGACCACTACGCCGATCGCATCAAGGCCTTCCACGTGAAGGATGCCGAATACCGGCCCGATGGCCGTTCCGGCGTCTACGGCGGCTACCAGAGCTGGGTGAACCGGCCCGGGCGATTCCGCAGCCTCGGCGATGGCGAGGTCGATTTCAGCCAGGTGTTCAGCCGGATGACCGCCATCGGCTACTCCGGCTGGGCCGTGCTCGAATGGGAATGCTGCTTCAAGGATTCCGCCCAGGGAGCCGCCGAGGGCGCGCCCTTCATTGAAAGCATGTTGATCGACGTGCCCACCAAGGCCTTTGACGATTTCGCCGGCGCCGCCACCGACGCCGGGCGCAACCGCCGGATTCTGGGTATCTCCTAAGCCACGCCCCGCCGGAACAGGGGAGAATGGAAACGGAGGCGGCCTCATTCGGCTGCCTCCGTTTCCCGTTCCAGCTAGCGCCATGTCCGCGTCCTCCCATTCCGCCCCGAATGCCCAAGCACCCCCACTTGGCGTTTCTTCCTCTTTAGGCGCGCGCTTCCGCCATCTCTGGAAACGTTTGCCGGGAATGCGGAGCTACCGCCTCACCCTGGCCGGATTCCTTTTCGCCGTGATGCTGGTGGTGGTGGGCGCGCTCGCCTTCCTCAGCGGGGCGAATCTCCTCCTGCTGATCTTTGCCGCCATGGTCTCCACCTGGCTCATCTCGGGCTTCGTCAGCCGCCTCTGTCTCGCCGGGTTGTCCGTCGAGTATCAGATTCCCGATGAAGTCTGCGCCCGCCAGCCCATGCGCGGCCGACTCATTCTACGGAATTGGAAGCGGCTGACGCCTTCCTTTTCCATCCACCTCCAAGGGAATCGTGAAGAGATCCGCATCCGCCCCCTCTATGTGCCCGTGGTTGGCGGGGGACAGACCGTGAACGAATCCACCGAAATCACCTTCCTGCGGCGCGGATTGCATCGCGGCAACAGCCTTGTTCTCTCCACCTCGTTTCCCTTCGGTTTCCTCGAACGGCGCAGCCGAGTGGAGATGCAGGATAGCCTCATCGTCTTTCCCTGTCTTGAAGGTTCGCAGGATTGGCGGGTGATTTATTCCGTCATCCATCGCGAGATCACCGCACTGCAGCAGGGCCGAGGCCACGATTTCTATCGCCTCCGGGATTACGAGAGCACGGAGAGCGCCAAGAACGTCGATTGGCGCGTCACCGCCCACACGGGCCGCCTCACCGTTCGCGAGTTCGCCCGAGAGGAAAGCCTGGAAGTGGAGATCTTTCTGGATCTTTTCCCCGCCGGGCGCGGCTTGGCCTGGTTTGAGAAAGCCGTGGAGTGCGCCGCCTATCTTGCCTGGCAGATCCGCCAGGAAGAAGTCCGGCTGCGTTTCCACTCGCAGGAGATCAGCATCTCCGTGCCGCAACAGGGAACGATCTACGATGTCCTGCGCTACCTCGCGCTCGTCAGCCCCCTCCACCGCCCCGCGCCCATGCCCGCCCCTCCGGAGCGCGATCTGGCCATCGTCGTCTCCGCGACCCAGGCCCAGTTCGAAACTCTGGATTGGCAAGGCGCCCTCCGGATTGACGCCGACGCCGTGGACCCCGGCCCCGCCACCGAAGCCTCCGTCCGCTAAGCCCACCGGTTGTGCAACGCTGAACGCATGACTCGTCGAGAAGCGATCTCCCTGCTTGCACCCGCGCCGGTGGTAACCGCCGGCCTTGCCCGCGCAGCCGCGGGCGGCATCGATGAAGATTTCTCTCACGGCCTGGCAAACTGGTGGACTGAAGGCGGAGAGCGGGTGTGGGTGGAGGACGGACGATTGCACATGCGAGCGGATAACCCAGCAATCCCCGGGGGCGGAGTGGCAACCGCCTGGCGCAATACGGTGCATCCGGGGAATTTTGAACTCAGCCTGGATGCGCACGTGATCTCATCTACCCCGCAGGCCAATAACATCAATCTGTTTTTTTGCTACACGGACCCCTCCGGCGCGCCTCTATACAATACGCGGCAGACTCGACAAGATGCGGATTACGCCCATTACCACAAGCTGAGTGGACACATCATTACCTTTCTGAACGGCGGCAACGATTCGCGCAACCCGGACGGCTCCTCGAAGGCGCGAATTCGAATCCGGCGCAATCCGGGTTTCCAATTGCTGACCGAGAAGTTCGATAAGGAATGCCGGCAGGGCATTACCTACCGGCTTGGCGTGCGCAAGCACGGCGGCGAGATCGCGTTCTCCCTGGATGGCGAAACGCTGCTGACGGCAACGGATCCGCACCCGCTTGGCTCAGGCTTGCTTGGCTTGCGCACCTACCGGACGTATCTCTGGTGGGATCACATCCGGTTGTCGCCGATCAGCGGTTGAGCCATTCGCTGAAAATCTCCTCACGCCGCCGCGCGCGTCGCACCATGGCTCAATGCACTATGGTTCAATGCGGCATGGCTCAATGCGGCATGGCTCAATGCACCATGGCACAATGCGGCATGGCTCAATGCGGCATGGCTCAATGCACTTCGAGCAGAAAATGGCCGGAACCCTGCCCTTTGCCGCCATCCAGCTTCACAGAAACCAGCGCGATCCGGTAATACGGCTCGTAGCGTTGCGGAAGGTCCTCATCGGTATACCACCGAAGGGGCATCAGCGAAGGATGCACCCGCGCCGTGGCCCCCGGCGGCAGGGTGAGCGTCGTTTCCGAACCCATTCGCGAATCGATTACCCGAATCTGTCTTGCGACGGGTGTGAGTTCGCCGCCTTCAAAGGGTTTGCCGTCGATCTCCAGGCGAGCGTCGCGAAAGACAATTAGCGGCAATTGTACGTAGACATCCTTGACTCCGAAGACGTCGTAACGGTACTCGATCTGTAGACGATTCTCCGTTTCCGGATGCACCGTGAGAGACGCTGTGCCACGGCTGAAGACAGCGGTCAAATCCTGTTGGTCGAGAGTGAGCCTGGCTTTCGCGTAGCCGGGGTAGTAAGCGATTCTGCGCTTGATTCGATCACCGGAGACCCGCCCGAAATCTACCTTGAGCGAACCGTCGGCGGGCGCCAGAACGAAATTGGCCAACGGGATCTCCGCACCAATCATATTGTGCCCCCCGCCGATCACCAGACCGGCTTTGGGGTGCCACACATCCAGCCGGGATTGGCGCTCGATCTGATAGATTCCTTCGTGCGC
>JADLCF010000147.1 GCA_020847315.1 Bryobacterales bacterium
GGGCGGGCAAGAAGCTCCCGGTGTACCAGTTCGATGGCTTTGCCATAGTAGTTTCCCGCCAAGCCGGCATTGCCTTGCCTTCGCGCAATCGATCCCATGCTTTCATAGATCCGATGGCTCGGTTCAAATACCGCCGCCTTTGAGTAGTTTTCCAAGGCGGCGGCGTAATTCTCGGCGTCATACTCCAGCTTTCCAAGGTTCGAATACGTGCTGGCGCGCGGCTCAATCGCGAGAGACTCCGCCCAGTGATTCCTGGCTTCGTCAACGTGCCCAAGGCGATAGTGGAAGACGCCGAGATTGTTGTGTGCTTGCGCATTATCCGGCGAAAGATCGAGAACCTTATCAAAGTTATCGATCGCCCTGGCGTAATCCCCTTGGCGATAGTAAAACAGGCCAAGCTGCTTGTATGCGTTCCAGTCCCCGCTATTGAGCGTCACGGCCTTGAGGTAGCTGCTTTCGGCCTTCGGCGCATTCCCTAGCTCGAGAAACGCCTTCCCTAAACCCACGTACGCAGTAAGATTGCGCGGATCGGCCTCGAGTGCTGTTTCAAACTCCTTGATTGCCGTATCGTATTTCCCGGTCCCGTTGGCAAGCCGCCCGAGAGTGAGATGAACCTCGAACGCGTGTGGGTCTCTCCGGAGGGCGATGTCAGCGAACTCCCGTGTCTTGGCGATCCATTTCTGGTCCTTTGTACGTTCATATTTGAACCAGTAAGCGCTTGAAAGCGCCGCGAGCGCCGGTCCGTAGTTCGCATCCTCTCGCAGAGACCGCTCCAGCAGCCGAATCGCGCTATCGATACTCGACAATTGGTCGTTCCGTTGAAGATATCCCCGCGCCTGTACGTAAAAATCGTACGCTTCCGGCGAAGCCGGCCTGGAAGAAGCGAATCGCCGCAAATTGTTGGGGTTGTAGGCCAGATTCATCATGCGGGCGAGCGCCCGCACCGCCCGGTCTTGAAACTCGAACAACTCTTCGCGATTCCCCTCGATGGTTTCGGAACTTAGCTGAATCATTCGCTCCGTATCGACTGCGCTTAGGCTTAGCCGAAGTCGAGAGCCTTCTCCGTAGAGCGTGCCTTCAACGACGCGCTGCACCCGCAGTTGTTGCTTCGCGGCATTCGGCGTCCGCTCTTTGAGCGCTCTGGTCTCGGACACGGGAACTACCATCACCTGATGTTCGTTGTCGTCGAATTGAGACATGCTGTGGGTAATGATCTCGATCAACCCATCGGCCCGGCTTTCCAGATCTTCTCCGCTTCCCGCCACGCGGAATGGCAGGATGGCTAGCCTTGTCTGCGCTTGCGGAACGGTCCCCGGCCCAAACGTGGCCCCAAACCATAGGCGCGTTTTCTCGCCTAAAGGGGACATGGCCAGCACAATTACGAATAGCGGGATGATAACCAGCGCCGCCATAACCGGCCTGGAAAGCCACGCTGTCCCTTTCCGGAAAGCGGGTTGAGACGTGGCCTCCACTTCGCCGGTAGCCGGCGTTGCATCCGACTTGCGCAACGCCTCCGCGAATTGGACGGCATTCTCGTAGCGGATCGCCGGGTCCGGCTCCAGCGCCTTTCGAACGATCCGATCCCAATCTTTAGGTATTTCCCCGCGGAGGGACCGGAGGGAAGGAGGCGCCCCCTTCGATCGCATCTGGTACATCCCCTCCCGAGTGAGATTGTCGAAAGGCAGGCGCCCGGTGAGCGCGAAGTGGAACAGAAGGCCCAGGGCGTAAACATCCGATGCCGCGCTTGGCGTCTGATTCTCGAAAACCTCCGGCGCCAGGTACATTGTGGTGCCGGCCACCTGTTCGGCTTGCGTCACTAACTCCGCTGCAACCGCGAGAGTCGCGCCGGGCGCGGGCCGCACCAGTCCGAAGTCCGTAATCACCGCGCGCGGACCGTTCCGCTCCATGGTGACCAGCACGTTTGCCGGCTTGATATCGCGGTGCAGCATCCCCATCCTGTGGGCCGCCGCGAGACCGTCGGCGATCTGCTGCAAGATCGGCAACTCTTCCGGGATGCGAACCGGTCCCTGCACCAGCCGCGAAGACAAAGTTTCGCCCTCGAGATACTCCATCGTGAAAAACGAAACGGCCCGGCGCGCTTCGGTCGCGGGCGCGTCGTGCATCTCGTGGATCCGGCAGACGTTGGGGTGCGCGATTTTGCGAGCGAGGTGTACTTCCTTTTCGAAACGCCGCCGCATCTGCCCGTTTTCGCGGAGGTCGTCGCGCAGCACCTTGAGCGCGACGGCCTCCTTGAAGCGCTCGTCGAGGGCCAGGTACACCGTTCCCATCCCTCCAAGCCCCAGGATGCGCTGAATCCGGAAGCGGTCGTTGACGAGTTCGCCCTCTTCAAACGGGCCGATCGCGAGTTCGGGAAAGAACTCCCGAACTTCGCCCAATGGGTTTTCGAGGATGTCCGAAATGTCGTCCTTTAGAATCTGGTTTTCGAGAAGAGCGGATGTCTCGGCGTCGTAGTTCGCGAAGGTTCGCGCCAATTCAGCCATCAGCGCCGCATCCGTGCATTCGCGCAGTTCGGTCATGTAGCCCACTCGGTCCCCAGCCGGCAGGCTCCTCAATTTTCGCAGTTGATACTTAATCCACCGTTCTTCGTCTTTACTCATCGCGTCAAGAAAGCCCGCAGGAAGTCTTTAGCGACAACCCAGTCGCGTTTCACGGTTCGCTCCGTCACGCCGAGAATCGCGCCAATCTCCACTTCCGTGAATCCTCCATAGAACCGCAGACGAACCACTTCCACGATCCGGGAGCCATTGGGTTCCGATTCCAGTGCGCTCAGAGCGTCGTTGATCAACAGAATCTGTTCGGTCTTGCCTTCGACGAAGGCCATCCAGTCTTCGAATTCCGCCGTCCGCGGGTTCTCGCCGCGTTTGACGCGAATCGCATGGCGGGCGGTGTCCACGAGGATGTGTTCAATCACTCGCGCCGCCACCAGGAAGAAGTGGCGCCGATCCTTCCACTCGATCGCGTCGCCCGACGAGATTCGAAGGTAGAACTCATTTACCAGTTCGGTGGGCCGTAAGCGTTCGGAGCGAAATTCCCTTGCCGCGGAATGATTCGCCATGCGCTTGAGCGTCTTGTAAATCGCATCCCAAAGCTGGCCTTCCGCGGATTTGTCTCCCGCGGCGGAACGCCGGAGAAGCGCCGTAATTTCCGGGTTAGTCAATGGATCAAGCGGACGATTCATGTCGTCGCCTCCACCAAGAGCGTTGCTCCAGCACCCAGCAAATTCCCTATAGGTAGGCTCGATTATATCCGCGATTGTTCATATTAGGGTGAAATATTCAAGTTTCGGAGGGTTTTACGGAATGCGGACTCGCTTCCGTGAGGTGGGGCGCCCTCGGGAGACGGCTTATCCGAAGATCGGCGAATCCGCCATCGCCAAGGCGGCAACCCTTGCGCGCGCAGTCTCGGCGGCCAACCCTACAACGGCTTGTAGCAACTGCGATGCGCGCTGCACTCGTACTCGTCGGCCACCTGGCTATCCGGGCCGATGCAGGTCTGCGTCTTGAGGCACCAGAAGGCCCGGTCGTTTGACCGCTGCACATCCGGCGTGGGTTCGGAGAGGACCCACATCCCCTTCCAGCGGAGGAAGCGGCAGCGGTCCTCATCCATGTTGGTGAGACCGGGTTGCTCCATCTGCGTTCCCTTCTCCCTAGCCCTTCGCCGCCAGCAGCGCGCGCTTCACCGCAGTCTTGGCAAGTTGCACCTTATAGGCATTCTGGCTGAGGGGTTGCGCGCCTGCCACGGCTGCTTTGCCCGCCTTGCCGGCTGTTTCCTCATTGATCGCCTGGCCCTTGAGCGCCTGCTCCGCCGCCGTCGCCCGCCACGGCTTGGGTGCGACATGGCCCAGCGCAATGCGCGCTTCCGCCACTTTGCTCCCGTTCATCCGGAGCATGACGGAGGCGGTCGCGAGCGGCCAATCGAACACTTCGCGCTGGCGTACTTCGTAGGTCGAACTCACCGTTCCGCGCGAGACCGGCAGTAGAATCTCCGTGAGGATTTCGTTCGGTTTCAGATCCACTTCGCGCTCGGCTTCACTCGCCGGAATACGGAAGAAGTCCTCCGCGCTCACCTCGCGCTGGCCGGACGCAGACGCGATTTTCAGCTTCGCGCCGCACGCCACCAGCGCCGGGCCGAAGCTCGATGCGCTGACGAAATAGGCTTTCCCGTTGTGGCCGAGGATGGCGTGATACTGGTTCTCCCCCTCCGCGACCAAGCTCTTGCCGTCCTTGAGAGCAAGAAGGCCGAAGCCGTTGCGGAAATACCAACAGCGCGGCCGTTGGCAAAGATCGCCGCCGACCGTGCCCATGTGGCGCATCTGCGGACTCGTGATGCCTTTCGCCGCCATCTGAAGGGCGGGAAACTCCTCGCCGAGGATCCGGTTCTTGAGCATCTCGTCAATGGTTACCGTCGCCCCGATCCGGAAGCCTCCGTCGCCGGTGCGCTCCATGCCCTTGAGTTCCTGGATACCCTTGATGTTGACGACCTTCTTCGGAGA
>JADLCF010000148.1 GCA_020847315.1 Bryobacterales bacterium
GAAGGCTCTGGCCGATGCCGCCCGCGAAGCAGGATTGGAGTTCTAGAATCGCCATGATGACCAAGAAAAAGCCTATCGATGCTTCGGGATATAACCTGAAGGAAAGCGTCGTCAGCATCAACCGCGTGACCAAAGTAGTTAAGGGCGGCAAGAATCTCAGCTTTTCCGCCCTGGTGGTGGTGGGCGATCCGGATGCGGCCGTGGTCGGGTTCGGCACAGGCAAGGCCAAGGAAGTTCCATCGGCGATCAAGAAGGGCATTGAGGCCGCCAAGAAGAACCTGCACAAGGTGAATCTGGCGCAGCGCACCATTCCGCATCAAACGGTGGGCGTCTTCGGCAGCGGCAAAGTGCTGCTGAAGCCCGCGCCGGAAGGAACGGGCGTGATCGCGGGCGGCCCCGTGCGCTACGTGATCGAGGCGGCGGGTGTGCATAACGTGCTTACGAAGTGTTTGGGAAGCCGCAATCCGCACAATGTTGTCAAGGCTACCGTCGATGCGCTGGTTCAGTTGCGGGACCGGGAAGCCGTGAAGGCCATGCGTGGTCTGCATACGGTGGAGATGCCTGCGCAACCGGCGGCCGAAGCCTAGGAATCCTCCCGCTTACACCCGAGCCGAATCGAATTTCGGCAAGGGTTAGCGCGGCGGACCGGGAAAGGGCAAGGCCGGCCGGCATGTAGCGGCGGGAGCCAAGGGATGCGCGCCACACAGGGTGAGCGGCGAGGAATTGAGGAGAGCGAGCGATGGCGGAAGCGACCGTGAGAGTGCAGTTGGTGAGAAGCCCGGTAGGGCAGCCCGAAACGCAGCGCCGCATGGTGCGCGGGTTGGGATTGATTCGCCTTCAACAGATTGTCGAGCGTCCGGATAATCCTTCCACGCGGGGCATCATTAAGAAGATTCCTCATCTTGTGAAGGTTGTGGAGAACCAGTAAGCGGGAACTGCGGCCCCAACCGGAAGACCCACCGGAGCGGAAGAGCCCATAGGAGAAGACGATGGATTTAAGCAATCTCAAACCACCAGCCGGACAGACTCGCCCGCGGAAGCGGATCGGCCGCGGCATGGGTTCCGGACACGGTAAGACGTCCGGACGCGGGATGAAGGGGCAGCACTCGATCAGTGGCTTCAGCCAGAAGCGCGGTTTCGAAGGCGGCCAAATGCCGTTGCACCGCCGCGTTCCCAAGCGTGGGTTCACCAACATCTTCCGCACGGAGTATGCCGAACTCAACGTCCACCGGTTGAACGATCTCGAAGGCACGGAATTCAGCCCTGAGAGCCTGGTGGCATCGGGCATTATTAAGAATCTGCGCGACGGCCTCAAGATTCTGGGGTCCGGCGAACTGAGCCGCGCGGTGAAGGTCACGGCGCACGCATTCACGAAGCAGGCTGCGGAGAAGATCGTCGCAGCCGGTGGAACGGTGACGACGATCGCGCCGAAGCCCGCGCCGAAGGGCAAACTCGTCGCCAAGAACAAGCCGAAACCCGCAGCCAAGGCCTAGCGCCCGAGTGGCGGAGGATGCAAGGGTAAGTTTGTCCCTGGCCGGCAAAGAGCCGGTGGGAAGTGGGGATCAGGAAGTGCGGAATGAATAAGTTCCTCGAAGCCATCGCGAACGTGTTCCGGGTGCCGGATCTGCGGAATCGCATCCTGTTCACGCTGGCGCTGCTCGCGGTATACCGGTTGGGCGCGTTCGTGCCCACGCCGGGCGTGAACACCGCGGCGCTGCAGGATTTCTTCGATCAGAATCGGGGGAGTGTCTTCGGCATGCTCAGCCTTTTCTCCGGCGGAATGCTGGAGCGACTCACGATTTTTGCACTTGGGATCATGCCGTATATCACGGCGTCGATTATCCTTCAGTTGCTTACCGTGGTGGTGCCGACGCTGGAAAAGCTTTCGAAAGAGGGCGAGCTCGGGCGCCGCAAGATCACCCAATGGACCCGCTACCTGACCATCATTCTTTCGGTTTTGCAGTCTTTCGGTATCGCCATCGCGCTGCAATCGAGTGACGGAAACTTCGTACTGAACCCCGGCGTGGGCTTCATTCTGATGACGATTGTCACGCTCACCACGGGGACCGCGTTCATCATGTGGCTCGGGGAACAGATTTCCGAGCGCGGCCTCGGCAACGGGATGTCGCTGATTATTTTCGCGGGCATCGTCGTGGGGCTTCCGCACGCCACTTATAGCGTCTGGGAAAATGTTTTCGTAACCCGGAACTGGCCGCCCTTGCAGGCGATTCTCATCCTGATCGGGATGATTGCGGTCGTGGGCTTCATCGTTCTGGTGGAGCGGGCGGAACGCCGGGTGCCCGTGCAATATGCAAAGCGCATTGTGGGCCGCAAGGTGATGGGCGGCCAGCAGACGCACATGCCCTTGAAAGTGAACGCGGGAGGCGTTATCCCGGTGATCTTCGCGAGTTCAATGCTTGCATTGCCGCAGACGCTCACCACGCTGCCCTGGGTGAAGTCCAATGAATGGTTGAGCGCCATTCTGGCGTCCATCGCGCATGCGGAGCCGCTCTACGCGGTGGTGTTTGTCGCGTCGATCATCTTCTTCTGTTTCTTCTACGTCTCGATCATTTTCAACCCGAACGAAGCCGCGGATAACATGCGGAAGTACGGCGGCTTCATTCCCGGAATCCGGCCTGGAAAGAGCACCGCCGATTACCTGAACCGCATCCTCACCCGCATTACAGTGGTGGGCGGCATCTATCTGGCGATTCTCTGCCTGATTCCCGACATCATGATCGCGGGAATCAAGCTGCAGCACCTGCCCCTGATCGGAAGCTGGATCGATACCAATTTTCCGCGGTTCCTTCTGGATGGCCTGGGCGTGCAGTTCTACTTCGGTGGAACCTCGCTGCTGATTGTCGTCGGCGTGGCGATGGATTTCGTGAACCAGGTGGAGGCGCAGCTCATCATGCGCCATTACGAAGGGTTTACCCCGAAGGCGGGCCGCGTGCGCGGCCGCCGGAGCGTATTTTAGGGCGGTGACCGCGGAAGGGGTGTATTTCCGCGAAAATCCCATCCAGGGGGCGGCGACAGACACAGGCGCGGTTCAGGAGGATGCGGCGACCGGCTCGGGACGGGAAGAACGCGGGCTTGGCGGATCCGCCGACGGCCATGTGATTGTCGTTCTGGGTCCACCGGGGGCGGGCAAGGGAACGCAGGCCGCGCTCCTGAGCGAGAAGCTTGGGTTTCCGCATGTTTCGACGGGAGACATGCTGCGAGATCGCATTCTCATCGGCGATGATTTCGGCAAGGCCATCGCCGGCAGAATCGATGTCGGCCATTTTGTCCCGGACGAATGGATTGAGCGGCTCTTGGAAGAGCGGGTGTCCTTGCCGGATTGCCGGCATGGCGTGATCCTCGACGGATACCCACGGACGCTCGCCCAGGCCCAACGGTTCCTGGAGCGGATGCCGGGCGGGAACGGGCATCCGTCGAAGAGAGTGTTTGTGGTGCGCTTACATGCGGCTCCGGAAATGTTAGCAGAGCGGTTCGCCGGCCGGAGACAATGTTCGGCTTGCGGCGCGCTGTTTCATCTGCGTTACCAGCCTTCGCTCGCAGGGGAGCGCTGTGACCGGCCCGATTGCTCCGGCGTGCTCGAGCGGAGGTTGGACGACCGGCCCGAATTTGTCGCCGGGCGTCTGGCCGACTTTGAGGCGCTGACCGCTCCCGTAACGAACTTTCTCCGGGATCGCGTTGCTCGGTTGGTTTCGATCGATGCGGGATCTGGGAGCCCGGAACAGATTCAGGAACGCGTGCTGGCGGATTTCTTTGAAATGCAGCGAGGCAGCGCGCGGACGGCGCGGTTTCCCGCCGGCGAGAGGGTGGGCGAGGGGATGGGCGCGAGGGTGATGGAGCAAGCCACTCTTCTCGAGATCCCGCATGAAGCGGCGGCGGATCTTGTCCATGAGGACCGATCATGATTATTCGAAAGACCGATCTTGAGCTTCTCAAAATGCGCCAGAGCGGACTTCTGGTTCACGACATCCTCAGCGCCTGCGCGGGCTTGGTGAAAGAAGGCGTTTCCACGTGGGATCTTGAGGTTGTGGCGGAGAAGATGATGAAGGATGCCGGGGCCATCTCGGCGTTCAAAGGGTATTACGTCCCCACGGCGGGCAGCAAGTACCCGGCAGTGCTTTGCACCTCGGTGAACGAAGAGATCGTCCACGGAATTCCAAGCCGCAAACGCATCCTGAAGAGCGGCGATGTGGTGACGGTGGATACGGGTGTGCAACTCGAAGGCTATTTCGCGGATTCCGCACTGACCGTCGCCGTCGGCGAGGTGACGCCGGAAGTGGCGAAGTTACTTCGCGTGACGAGCGAGGCTCTCGAATTTGGCATTGCGCAGGCCGTGGCGGGAAACCGGTTGTTCGACATCTCCGCCGCCATCGAGCGGCACATTCACGGCAACGGTTTTGCCATCGTGCGCGAGTATGTCGGCCACGGCATCGGGACAAGGCTGCACGAAGATCCTCAGGTTCCCAACTATGTGGACCGGCGGAACGAAAACCCTCGCCTTAAGGCGGGAATGGTGCTGGCGATCGAACCGATGGTGAATCTGGGGCGCGCGGAATCGAAAGTTCTGTCCGACCGCTGGACGGCCGTCACGAAAGATGGTTCGTACTCGGCGCATTTTGAGCACACCGTGGCAATTACGGAGAACGGGCCATGGGTGCTGACACGCCCCTAGCTGGGCGCATCGGCGAAGGCGCAAGACCGGTTTGGAAGGCCCAGGACCAGTTTGGAAGGCCCAGGATCGGTTTGGAAGGGTGTGGATGGAGAGAGACCGGCCGATCGGCACGGAAGAGGAACGGCGGGATCGAAAGCCGGGTGAAGACGTCACGCCAGCCCGGGATTTATTTCGAGCCACGGTGGTCGAATTGATGCCACATGCAATTGTGCGCGTAATGTTGGATAATAGAAAGGATATTGTCCTCGTTCACGCGTCGGGCGCCCGGCAGAAGAACTTTGTCCGTCTGCGCCCGGGCGATCTCGTGGAAGTTTCATTGTCTCCCCACGATCCCGGCAGAGGAAGACTCCTGCGGGTGCTGGAAGGGTGACGCTTCGGCGGCATATCCTCCCCCGCGAGCGAGC
>JADLCF010000149.1 GCA_020847315.1 Bryobacterales bacterium
CATAGGTTCCGCACCGGCACAGGTTGCCCGAAAGACCCGCCTTCACTTCGGCGTAGGTGGGTTTCGGCGTTTCCTTGAGCAGCATCTTGGCTGCCACCATGAAGCCCGGGGTGCAATAGCCGCACTGCTGCGCGTCGTGCTCTACGAATGCGTTCACGAGCACGTCGTTCTTGAGGTCTGCCGTGAGGCCTTCCACCGTTTCGATCTTGCGGCCCTGGGCATCGATTGCCAGGACGGTGCAGGAGTAGACGCTCTTGCCATCCAGCATCACCGTGCATGCGCCGCACGTGCCGCGGTCGCAGACGCGCTTGGCGCCTGTGTGATCGAGCGGGCCGCGCAACGTATCGAGCAGGGTTTCGCGCGGCTCTACACTCACTTTCAGATTCTTTCCGTTCACATTGAGCGTGATTGCCACCGGACCGGGACCGACCATCCGCGCCCCGGCCGAGGTTGTTCCTTGTGCGTGGGCGACGGGATCGAGGGTGACGCTCGCGACGGCGGCGCCCCCCGCGCCGGTGACTTCCAGAAAACCACGGCGGGAAACCGCGCTCTCGCTCCCTTTCCGCTTGCCTTGCTCCTTGGGCGAACTCATGGGCAATATCCTTTCTCGATGTGCGGGTGAAGACAAACAACCAACTGCCTGGGGGCAGCATGAAAAACGCGAGACGTAGAGCTTCCACAATATCAGAGCGCGAGCGTGCGATCCAGTGCCCGTGACAGTTCCACCCAGGGCGATTCTCCGGGCTCTTCCCGACACCGGAGAAGGGGGACCGGAGACTAATGAATCACGCGCGATTTGCGGTTCATATAGTCCATCAGGAGGTACTCTCCCAGATTGTGGGTGGTGGCGAAGTAGGCCTTGCCCCGGCAGATTTCCGTGACATTGCGGACGAACTGCACGAGAGCGTAATCCTGCGCCAGCATGAACGTGTTGATGAGGATCCCCTGCTTGCGGCAGCGGCCCACCTCTTCGAGGGTCTTTGAGATCACCAGGGGGTCAAGGCCAAAAGGGTTCTTGTAGATCTGCCCGTTTTCGAGGGTGAGGGCGGAAGGCTTCCCGTCCGTGATCATGATGATCTGCTTCATATCCTTCTTTTCCTGGCGCAGAATTTTCTGAGCCAGGAGGAGACCGTCGCGCGTGTTGGTGTGATAAGGGCCCACCTGCACCCGCGCCAGTTCCTCCATGCGCAACTCTTCCGCGCTGTCATGGAAGAGGACACAGCGGATGCTATCCCCGGGATATTGCGTGCGCACCAAGTGGCCGAGCGCCATGGCCACTTTCTTCGCCGGGGTGAAACGGTCTTCCCCGTAAAGGATCATCGAGTGACTGCAATCGAGCATGATCACGGTGGCGCAGGAGCTTTGGTACTCGCTCTGGTGGACATGGAGATCGCGGTACTCGAGATCCAGCGGAACCTTCGCGCCCTCCCGCCGCATCGCGCTAAAAAGCGTGGCGCTGATATCGAGGTTGAGGGTATCGCCGAACTCATAGAGCTTCGAGGAACCGCTCGATTCCACGCCCGTGGCCTGCTCGCGAGTGTCGTGACTGCCCAGGCTCGACTTTCCGATCGCCCCCATCAGCTCTTTGAGCGCGCGGAAGCCCAGGAAATCGAGGGATTTATCGGTGACCTCGAAGCGCGGCGCGCCTTTACCGGATGGACCCGCCGCGCTGCCGGGCGGAGAGGCGGATTCCGGGGCATCTTCGTCTCCATCGAAGCGGATGAAGCCTTCCTCTGCCAGCTTCCGGGCCAGTTCGCGCAAGAGCTGGTCGAGCTCCTCCGGCGACATGTCCAGGAAGCGCTCCATCATTTCCTGCCGCTGATCGCCGGGAAACATCTCGCCGCTTTCAAGAGCGTCGCGGATCCGGCGCAGCAGTTCGTCCATCGCGTTGGGGTCGAACTCCTCCCATGAGGAGTAGGGATCCCGATAGCCGCTTTGCAGGAAGAAATCCGAAAGCGCACGCATCAGGTCTTCGGCATCGACGCCAAAGTCTTCCCCCGTGTACTTGCGATACGTGATCCGTTTCATGCCAGCCCCCGTGACGCCGCCCTATACCCAGTATGGACGTGCGCGGGAGGCTGACCGATGCGAGGATTCGACACACTGGCCCTCGAAGCCAAGGGCTGGGGGAACCGGCGCGCTACTTCAGCTCCGCCAGTTTCTTCCTCGCGAAAGGCTTCGCGAAGGCGGCGGGGGGATTGTGGGCTGTGGTGGCATAAGCCTTCGTGTACGCCTGAACCGCCTGATCGCGTTCGCCGAGCTTCTCATGGGCCTGGCCGATGAGACACTGAATGAACGGATCGTTCTGATTGGCTTTTGCGAGATCCGCGAGAGCGGCTCGCGCATCCCCCGTGTACAGCGCGACATAGCCGGTTAAATACGGGAAGAAGATGGCTTGCGCCTTCGCCATCTCCGGATCTTTATCGAGCAGGGCACGCGCGGCGGCCACGTGCTTCTCCGCCAGAGCCTTGTTCCCGCGCCGCGCGGCGATCCGGGCCTGCGCATGCTCCCAGCGGTAGTTCCAGAGCGAGACGCGATCCGGTTGAATTCCGGGCTCTTTCAGGCCGGTATCACGACCCATCTCGTAATACTTGGCCGCGGCGGCGAGGTCCCCCGCTTCCAGGCAGACGCGGGCGGCTTCGGTCATCATCTCGCCTTGCTGATAAAAGTTCTTTTCCGCCACCCAGTAGGCGATCACCATCCGTTCATACTTGACGGTGTTCGCACAATCGTTATCGAAAGCGTAGGACATCGCCATGGCGCGCTCGGCGGCGGCCTTGGCCTGGGCGTTTGGCGCGGCCTCGATGGCCTTGGCGAAGTGCTTTCGGGCATCCGAAGTGCGGCCTTCGAGATCGAGCGCGACGCCCATTGCGTTGTTGGCCGCCACCGAGGAGGGATGATTCGCCAACTCCTGCCGGTAGAGGGTGAGGGCCTCGCTTACCTTGCCCTGCCTCAATTGCTGCTGGCCCTGGCGGAGCAAATCCGATTGCAGTTGCGGAGACGGCTGCGCATGGCCGGGCGCGGCGTAGATCAGACACGCGGCCAATGCGAAAGATAGTGCGAAGTTTGCTCTGCACATGCCACGCATCCTAGCATGGTTCCCCCTCCCGTGCATCCAAGTTTCGGGACGCCGTATTTGGCTCGTGCGGTTGGCTCATGGGCCGGTTTTGCGAAACGAAGCCGTTTGCGGACTGAATGGTTCGCATTCGGAGGAAGTCCTGTTTCGTGAAGGGAGTCGGGGCGTTCAGGAGGGACTCGAGCATAGCCAGTGCTGCTTCTTCGGGGGCGCTCTTGGGAGTGCCGGCGGTGGGATTGGGTTCCGGTGGCGCGGACTCCGGCGGGGCGGCGGTGCGCTTGGCGTTCGCGAGGCGTTGGGCGTGGAGTTCCTGCCGGCGGGCTTCGCAGGCGAGAGCGAGTTCCAGTTTGAGGGCGTGGGCTTCGGCCACGCGCTGAGCTTTCGCTTCGGCGCGGAGTTGATTGGCTTCGGCGTGGCGGGCGCGTTGGGCGCGATCGAATTCGGCGAGGGCGCGGGTGTGCTTGCGCTCCCACCAAGTGCGGTAGCGGTGGATGTGCTCGAAGGCGGGGTATGGATGTTCGGTTTCAGGACACAGCGGCCCTGCCGGGTGTATTCGGCGCAGACGGCGGCGGCGCGGGCGAGACTTTCGCCCACGCCGATCGGTTCGTCGACTTCGAAGGCATCGGGATCGTTCATCCAACCGGTGAGATCCCGCAGAGCGGCGGCTTCGGCTTGGTCAAAGCGGGCGAGCGCCCAACGGCACTGGGCGAGGTCTTCAACGGCGAGATCTTCGCGGCGGGAGCGGGGTTCGTAGATCTCGCGCAGTTCGGCAAGGAGTTGCTCGTAGAGGGCGGGTTCTTCGCCGCCGAGGACAGCATGGCGCTGGATGGAAAGGCCGTGCTTGCGGGCGTTCTGGGACGAGGCGGCTTTGCCCTCGGGGGTGCGGGGTCCGGTGCTGCGCTGCGCGTTGCGGCAGTTTTGCGAAACGAACCGGATTCCGGCTTCCGGCTCCCGGATTTCGGCTTCCGGGGGTGAATGATGAAGGTCGGAAGTGGGCGGGTGTGCGTTTTGCGAAACGAACCGGATTCCGGCTTCCGGCTCCCGGCTTCCGGCTTCCGGGGGTGAGTGATGAAGGTCGGAAGTGGGCGGGTGTGCGTTTTGCGAAACGAACCGGATTCCGGCTTCCGGCTCCCGGCTTCCGGCTTCCGGGGGTGAATGATGAAGGTCGGAAGTGGGCGGGTGTGCGTTTTGCGAAACGAACTGGATTCCGGCCTCCGGCTCCCGGCTCCCGGCTTCCGGGGGTGAGTGATGAAGGCCGGAAGTGGGCGGGTGTGCGTTTTGCGAAACGAACCCGGATTGCGGATCCGCATGTAGCGGGGCGCTGACGCTTCCGGTACGGATCCTGTTGCTCTTGGCCTTGCGGGCGACGTTGCGTTTGCGGCTGGATTTCATCGATTTGGTTCCTTTCAGGGTGACCGTGTGTTTCGTGAGTCTCTACCCGCCCGATTATAGGGATGGGATGCGGGGAATCGAACGCTACGAAGCGTGCGCGGGCCACGGGGATGCCGAGGAAGTATCGTGGAATCCATGGCTTGCCCGGATGGGGAATTTTCTCGAAAGTGCGGTGACCGGGGGTCGCGTGCTTTCGGAGAGGTATCTATCGGCTTACTGTTCCTACCTGCCGCATGCCCTCTGCGCGGGTTGCGGAAAGCGTAAGAGTTTCCGTTGCGGCATGGCCGACGTCAATCGTCCGCGGGGAAGTAGGAGTTGCTCTCGCGTAGGGCTTAGTCCGCCCCTTGGAGTTGGCGCCACTTGCCCGCATGGAAATACCAGGTAATGGAGGCCTTCTCTAGGAAAGCGTCGTCGATGCCCTGATGGTGGATGGGAGGAGGTTCGGCGCCGCCGTAGGCACGGTAGTGGCCGATCATGAACTCCCGGTTGACGGCAGTGATTTCCCGTGAGTAGCCGACCCCGCCATTTTCG
>JADLCF010000150.1 GCA_020847315.1 Bryobacterales bacterium
ATGCGCTGAATCCCCGGCAGCAGCGCCGCGGGAGTGAGGCTATCGTCTATTCGCATCATCGCTAAAACCGCTTTCCTTTCCTCATGTGAAAAATGACGATCTCGCAATCGGCGAGGGCTTCGTAGGTGTGTTCCAAAATGGCGTCAAACTGGATGGCGCGGCCGGCCGCGAGGTCATGCACTTCGTGCGGAAGGCGGATGCGCAAGCGGCCCCGCAGCACCCAGCAAATTTCGTAATCGTCGCCGTGAATCTCCGGGCGCGAGAGGGTGCTGCCCTTCTTCGCGCGGCCGTACAGGCACAATGCGTTCCCGTAACGTACTTCCCGAAACTCGAATCCGCCGGACTTGTGGCGGGTCTCGGCCGCATGGTGCGCACCCCGGCTCTCGGCCAATGCAAGCAAATCTGCCGCGTTCATCCCGAACACGCGGCTCAACTTGAAGAGGGTCTCAATCTCCGCCACGCTCTGGTTGCGCTCCAGCCGCGAAAGCACCGGAACAGAAACCCCCGAACGCATCGAAACATCGCCCAGGGTGAGCCCTTCCCGCTTTCGCAACTCCCGCACCACGCTGAAATCGAACATGGGGCCATCCGGCGCGGGATCCACGGAAGAGGGCATCGATTGGACGGCGTGGCTCGGCATGCGATTTGCTTTCACAGAAAAACATATCATCAAACTTGCCGTGAACGCAAATTTGTCAAGTTCTTCGCGTGCAAACGAAAAAAGGGGGCGCCGCTCCCCACGGAAGCGGCGCCCCCTGGCCCTAATCCAAACTCGTAATCCCGGACGGCGCCGGTTCGCTTCGCTATTCTCCGGCTGGCTCCGCTAGGTTCCTTCTTGCTCCGGGGGATCGTCCTCAAGCACCACGGCCGTGCCGTAGACCATGATCTCCGCGAGGCCGCTGCCGATCTCCGCCGTTGTGACGCGCAGGCCGATTACGCCGTTCGCCCCCAGGCTTTGAGCCTCTTCCACCATGCGGTCGAGCGCATGCTCGCGGCTCTCCGCCATGAGCTTTGTATACTCGTGAACTTCGCCGCCCACCAGGTTGCGGAACGCGGCGAGTAGGTCCTTGCCCGCATGGCTGGCGCGCACCGTGTTTCCCCTCACCAGGCCAAGCGTCCGCTTCACGCGTTTACCGGCGATTTCAGAGACTGTGACGACGATCATTTGCGGATCCTCCGGTAACGGTCATGCGGCAGCTCCCGCCAACGCTCGACGGCCACCGAGACGAATAGCGAAATCAGGCCAAATACGATGATGCCGGCGATGGCTTCCATGGCGGTGGGCCATCTCAGATTCCGGACGAAGAGCAGCCCGAGATAGGCAAGCCACAGCAGCAATCCGCCCCACAAGGCATAGAAGCCCACGCGCCGGGGCGCCGTCACCGCAAGCTGCCGCTCGATTTCCCGGATGCGCTCATCGGGAGGTTGGGACATCGGAATCGCGCCCGTGAGCTGCTGCAATTGCCGCATTTCGTCGTAGGCCAGGCGGTAATCCGGTTGATCCTCGATCAGAAGACGCACCCGCTGGCTCTCCCCTTGGGTGAGTTCCCCATCCAGATACGCCGAAATCATGCGTTCCACATCTTCCGGGGTTTGCTTCGGCATCAGAGATACCCCCTCAATTCGTTGCGAAGCCGTTGGCGGGCCTCGTAGAGCCGCGACGTCACCGTCGTGGCATTCGTGCCGGTGACTTCCGCGATTTCGGCATAGCGCATGCCATGCCAATCGCGTAGCAGAATCACTTCCCGAAGCGAATCCGGGAGTTGCCCAATTGCGACCCAAAGCCTCTCGCGAAGCTCTGAGTTGGAGGCCAGATGTTCCGGGTTTTGGGTGTGGCGGTCTTCGAGGTTCGGATTCTCCTCCGTCTCATTCCGCGTGCCCCGCTTCCGCAGTTGGTCAATCGCAAGGTTTCTCGCGATCGCGTAGAGCCATGCCGCGATCGGTTTTGTTTCATCGCGCCGGGCCCAGTGCCGCTGAAGGCGCAGAAACGTTTCCTGGGTAATATCCATCGCATCTTCCCGGTCGCCCACCAGTTGCAGCGCATAATGGAAGAGCCGCAGGTGATATTCACGGAAGACGGCGGAGATCTCCGCATTGGCTTCCGTCATGTTCCGGACGGGAGAGGATTCGATAGCAGTGATCATTTCGCGCCGCCCTTCTCAAAATACGCGATTGCGGGCGAAGTCTTTGAGAAAAAGGCATGCCGCCCTCTTGCGGCCACTGCCGAACAAATCCGGCGCGCTCCCCCGCGGCCCCCGCTATTGCCGCGCAAAGTCTTTAGCAAGTACAATTTGCAGGTTGGACCCATTGTGAATACGGACCTCATCTCCATTGACCAGGAACATCCCGATGAGGATGCGCTGCTTACCGCCGCCGCGGCCATCCGCCGCGGGGAGGTGGTGGCCATCCCCACCGACGCCCTTTACACGCTGGTGGCGGACCCTTACAACCTCCACGCCATCGGCAAGGTGTTTCTCGCCAAAGGCCGGGAGATTCACCGGTCCCTTCCCCTTCTGATCACGGACACCTTCATGGCGGAGGATCTGGCCAAGGAATTGAGCCACCGCTTCTACCAGCTCTCCCGCCACTTCTGGCCCGGCCCGCTCACCATTATTGTTCCCGCCGGGGAGAAGGTTCCCCTCAAAGTGACCGGCAACACCGGGCGCCTGGCTTTGCGGCAGGTGCGGACGCCGGTCGCGCGGAAGCTCGTTGAGATCCTGCAGCAGCCGATCATCGCGACGAGCGCGAATATCTCCGGCCAGCCCACCTGCAAGAGCGGCATCGAAGTCTTCGGCACCATGGACGGCCGCCTGAAGCTGGTGCTCGATGGTGGCGGCTGCATGGGGGCCGGCAGCACAACCGTCGATATCACGGAGCCGTACTGGCGCGTGATCAAGGAAGGCGTGATCACCGAAAAGCAGATCGCCGACGTTTTGCACGTCGCCTGAGCCGGATCGTCACTTAGCCCGCCAGGTTACTTAGCCCGCCAGGTTACTTGGCCCGGCGCATGGCGAAAACGCTGCTAACGCGCCCCGGTCAATTGGATTCGCGCGAGGATCGGGTAATGGTCCGACGCCATGCGGGTGACGCCATTCACCACCACCTCGATGCCATTCGCCGTGATGCCGGATGTAGCCAGAATGTAATCGATGCGGCTGCGCGGCGGCCGTTGCGGATGCGCTGCCGACGTAAGGCCGTCCCCGTGCCCGGCGAGCGTCCAGAGATCCTTCGCGCGGGCAAGCAGCGGACGGAGGGATGCCGCATCCGGCCGGGTGTTCAAGTCTCCCATCAGTACCGTGGGAATCCGCGAGGCCGCCGCCGCTTTGGCTAGTTCTTCGGTCTGCGGCACGCGATCCGCCGCCACGACGGAGAGGTGCGTCACCATCACGCGCACGGTCCCCCGTGGCGTTTCCACATCGGCGGAGAGCAAGCCACGCTGTTCATTCGCATCCGCGACGCGGGGGAGGTGCTCATTCCGGCAATCCCGCAGCGGGAAGCGGCTCAGTATGGCCGTTCCGTACTCGCGCGGCCCGCCGGCGCCCTCTTCGTTGGGGAGCTGCAAGTTTGGCCCGAAACAGACGGACATCGCAAGCAGTTGCGCCAGCGCGCGCGGCTGATCCACGCCGCCGCTGCGCACCCAGAATCGATCCACCTCCTGCAAGCCCACGATGTCGGCTCTCGCGGAGCGGATGACATCCGCGATTCGTTCGAGGTTCAATCCGCAATCGGCCGCTGGGGCGCTGCCCGCCGCGCGCGGCGCGCATTCCTCGTTACCCGCGCCGTGATGAATGTTATACGTCATCACCCGAAGCTCGGCGCTTCGCTCGCCGGGGTCCGGCGCCGTTCGCGGCGTCTGCGGGAACGCGGCCTCCCTTCCAGCCAGCAAGGCCGCTGCAAGGAGGAAGAGCAGCTTGATTCCGGTGGTTGCGTGTCGAAGTGTTGCCATACGCCTATTGTGACTGAAGCATTCCGCGGCGGTCTGTCGAATGTGGCCCCGTGTCTTCTGTGGTCACGCGGGCTTTCGAACTATCCCATCGACAAGCTGAAAAGCAGAATCGCCAGCACCGTGGCGCTGATCGCCGTGAAGATCCAATCCCGCTCCCGGAGGAATCCGGCAATCGACAATGCCACGCGGGAAATCGGCGTCATCAGCAGGCACAGGACGCCGATCTGGGCGATCGCCAGGCCTTCGTTCGCTCCGGCGATCCGCTCCGCGATTCCGCCCAGCGTGGAATAGGGAATCTCCTCGCCGAGGAACGTGCTGAAGTCCATGTGATCGCTGCCGTGATGGCTCAGGAACATCGCACCGCCCACGACGCCAAGCACCACCGCGACCGCGACCCCGCTGCGCAACGTCAGGCTGATCAGTTTTTCGAGTTGATGATCGTCCGCTGTCATAGCCGGCCTCGAAGACCCTGCACAATCATCTCCACCGCCACCACCGCCACGACGATGGCGAAGCCCCGCCGGAGTTGCTTTACCGGCAGCCGGGGAAGCAGGAACGCCCCCAGCGTGGAGCCGCCCAGCACGCCCAGCATCACAGGAAAGGCAAGGGCAGGGTGAATGTATCCTCGCCCGAAGTAGATGGCCGCGCTCGCCACGCCGGTGACGCCGATCATGAAATTGCTGGTGGCCGTGGAGACCTTGAAGGGAACTCCCATCACGCGGTCAAGCGCGATCACCTTGAACGCGCCGGAGCCGATTCCCAACAGACCGGAGAGCACGCCCGCCCCATACATCATCCCGAAACCCCAGCCCGGATGCGATGCGGCATACGGGGTATCGCCCGCTTCGGAATGGTAGACACCGCTCAGCTTCAGCTTGCGCGCGAAGGGCGCCGGCTCCGGAGATTTGATCCTCTCTCGCTGCGTGCCGCTCGCCTGCCACGCGGAATAGAGAAGCACGCCGCCGAAGACGATCGCCAGCGTGGAAGTTGGGAGGATGCCCGCCAACATCGCGCCGCAGATCGCGCCCACGGTGGTCGCCAGTTCCAGGAACATGCCGATGCGGATGTTCGTCAACCCATCCCGCACATAAGTCGCCGCCGCGCCGGAGGAGGTCGCAATCAAGGAGACCAGACTGGCGCCGATGGCATACCGGATATCGACGCCCAGAAACAGCGAGAGCGCCGGCGTCACGATCACACCCCCACCCAGTCCCGTCAGCGCCCCCACCAGACCGGCAAGAACCGCGATCCCAAGAACAATGAACGTCAACTCAAATGCGGGCACGAAATACTCTCTCGAAAACTCATGCTTGCGGCAGTGATCCGGCAAGCGCCGGGCCAATTCCTACGAGAGCCATGAAGCGCGATCCACGGCTCCGGCCCTGCGATTCAGGTTATCCAACTGAGGCCTCTGGCCGCCAGCGTGAATGAATCTTCCGCCGCGGAATGAAGGATTGCGCCTTGACAGTGGAACGCCACGGGCATAATCTGCCCTCCAGGATTCATTCCGGCAGCCGGGGTGGAAGCCGTATTGGGAAACGGGCGAGTTCCGGCTTGTCCGCTCCATGCCTTCGAGCGCGCAGTTCGGACGAATCCGCGGCCTCCAGTGGCTGGGCCGGCAGTGGCGGTTCGCGTTGTAAATGAGGTTCTAAACTCCGATGTGGAAATGCTTGTTCCCGTTGCTTTTGTTGTCCGCGCTCTTCGGGGCGGAACCGGCGCCCAATCGGATTGTACGGGTGGTAGCGGTTAGCCAGGACGGGCTCAATCGCGCAAACCCTACGATCCTCGATGACACCATCGAGCGCTTGGAGCGCGCCTCCGCCTTCCGCCCCGATATCGCCGCGCTGCCCGAGGTGTTCGTCCCCGGCGAGCCGGAAACCGTTCCCGGTCCGGTGACGCGCCGCCTGGCGGAATGGGCGAAGCGAAACGGGAGCTATGTTCTGTTCGGCATCCGGACGCGCCATGACGGGCGCATTTACAACTCCGCCGTGCTGCTTGACCGCCAGGGTGGCGTGGTTGGTCTCTATGACAAGACGCATCCCACGGAAGAGGAGATGCAGGAGGGCGTCTCCCCCGGCAAGCCGGGCGGGGGCGTGTTCAAGACCGATTTCGGCACGATCGGCGTGCAAATCTGCTTCGACGCCAACTGGCCCGAAGACTGGAAGGCGCTCAAGGCGAAGGGAGCGCAGATTATCTTCTTCCCAGCCGCTTATCCCGCGCACCGGCAGGTTTCGGCGATCGCGGTGATGAATCAGTTCTACGTGGTCTCACCCATTCAGGATCGGACCTCGCGGATCTACAACATCACGGGCGATGTTCTCACAGCTTCCGGGAGATTTCAGCCCTGGGCCGGGGCCGCACTGCCGCTCGGAAAGCGGCTCTTCGAAATCGATTTCAATACCCGCAAGGCGCGCGAGCTACAACGCAAGTACGGGGACCGGGTCGAACTCGAATGGTTCCACGACGACGACTGGTTCACGCTGGCGTCGCGCGACCCTGATCTCACGGTCGAGCAACTGATGGCCGAGTATGGCCTCACGCCGATTGATGCCTACCGCAAGCGCGCCGAGGCGGCGATTCGCGCGGCGCGGGCGCGGATCAACCCTTGATTCGTTCGAGAATCCGCTGCACAAGCTCATCGCCGTTCTCGATTTCCGTGCCGATCTTTAGCCAATAGAGCGGGGTCTGGCGAACACACAGATACCAATCCGGCTCGAGATTGCAGAAATCCTTCTCCGTGGTGAGCAAGGCGCGGGCATCCACGCTGCGGGCGAACTCTTCGAGGCGGCGCAGGTCCGCCGGCGCATAGACGTGATGATCGGGGAAGGGCCAGAAGGCCCTGGTCTTGATGCCAAGCCCACGCAGCGTTTGGCGGAACGAATTCGGGTTTGCCAAGCCGCAAAACGCCATGGGAGATTCCGGCTGCCAATCCGCGACCGCTTGCTCCGCCCCGTTGGCCGCATCCACCCAGGCGATGGGCGTGACCTTGGAGCGAAAGATGGGGGCAGTGGGATTGATGGCGCGCAGCTTCGCCTCGATCCCCCGCAAGCGGCCCTTCGCCGATGTGCGTGTAAGAAGGAACGCATCGGCGCGAGCCAGCGCTTCCATGGGCTCGCGGAGGCGGCCCAACGGCACCGGATCGCGCTCTCCGAAGGGCATCAGCGCATCGAGCAGAACGAGGTCGAAATCCCGGGCGAGGCGCCAGTGCTGAAAGCCGTCGTCGAGCAGGATGACATCGGCGGGGAATCGCTCCAGTAACTGCATCCCCACCTCGTAGCGGCACGCGCCAATCCCGAGCGGTGCGCCGGCGCGGCGCAAAAAGATCTGCGGCTCATCCCCCGTCGCGTGGCGCGGCAGGTGCTCGCCGGGCCCGGCGATCACCACCGGTTCCCGGCTCACGCGACGGTACCCGCGAGTGAGGATGGCGGGGGAGCGTCCGTGTGCTTGTAGTTGCCCGGTGAGCCAGAGCACCGCCGGCGTCTTCCCCGCCCCGCCCGTTGTAATGTTGCCGACACAGACCACAGGCACGGGCAAGCGCCGCTGCGCCGCCGTCTGCCGCGCCTTCCTGCGCCGCGCGCCCAATTTCCAAAGCTTCGAGAACGGCCATAGGAAGACATAGTGCCACCAGGAGCGCGGGGGCCTGGGCACGGCGAATTCATAGAGAGTGGAAGCCCTTTCCACGGCGCGGGCAGTAGCTCCTTTCCCGGCCAGGAACTGCGCGCGCGCCCGCTCGCCTAACTCGCGGCGAAGATCCCGATCGAGCAGCAACGAACGCACAGCCGCCGTCAGCGCATCCGGCCCGCCGATCTCCAGCACGGCCTTCGCGTTGCGAAAATCGGCGGCGATTCCGGGGAAGTTTTCCATGTGCGGCCCAATCGCGACTGCTTTGCCGCACGCCGCCGGTTCGAGAATGTTGTGTCCTCCGCGCCGCGCCAGGGTGCCTCCCATGAAAACGACGTCCGCCCGCGGGAAGAGCGACCCTAATTCACCCATCGAATCGAGTAACAGCACGCCGGGCAAGGGCAAACGGGATTCCCCGGTGAGCGTGCTCCGCCGCACCCAGTTCACGCCGCCGGCCGCAAGGCGCGCCGCCGCGAGTTCGAAGCGCTCCGGGTGTCGCGGCACGAGGACCAGCAGAAGGTCCGGTATTTCCGCCCGGAGACATTCGAACGCCGCGAGGACAACCTCGTCTTCGTCCACATCGCCCTCGGCTACAGGTGGCATGGTGCTCGCAGCGATCCACACCCGCGCATCGCCCAAGCCGTCAAGGAAGGCGCGAAGCGGATCGGGTAAATCCGCCGCGGAGGGCTGAAGATCGTATTTCAGATTCCCCCCCACGGAGAGCCGCGTGGTATCTTCCAGCCGCATCAGCGCGGCAAAGCGGCCGCGGCTCACCTCGTCCTGCGCGAGGATGGCATCGGGAAGCGAGAGCACTTCGGCGAAGAACCAGCGCGCCCGCAAATACCGTGGCTCCGCCCGCGCGGAGATGCGGCCGTTCACGATCATCAATCCAGCGAAGGTTTTCTTCACTTCGTGATAGAGGTTCGGCCAAATCTCCGTTTCAAGAATCACCAGCACCAGCGGGCGGATCCGGCGCAGCGTATTCCGTACCGCGAAGCAAAAATCGAGGGGCGCGTAGAAAATGCCGTCGCAGAGCCCGGCCAGGCGCTGCTCGGCCACGCGCCGGCCGGTAACCGTGGTTACGCTCACGTAAACCGGGGCGAGGGGGTATCGTTCCCGCAGCGCCGCGATCAGCGCCCCCGCGGCCACAATCTCCCCCACGCTCACCGCGTGCACCCAACTGCTGCCGTGCGTCGTTTGGAACTACTCATTCGGGAGCAATCCGAAACGCTCCCGCAGATTCCGGCTGTAATCCCGCTGCCGCCACACACGTCGTAAAAAATACGGTAAAAGGAAAGGCAGCAGCACCCAGCCCAGCAGCCTGTAAAGGAAAAAGATGCAGAATCGCCGCCAATTCATCGTTTTGTTCGCCGCGACGGCCGGAGCGATAGCCGCGGACAAGAACCAGTTTAAGCCGGAAGCCCTCGAAAGCTATGCGAACGCCCAGAAGGCGGGCGGCCTCATCTTCGCCGCCGACGCTTATCATGACCCGGAGCGGGCCAAGGCCGCTTTCGGAAGCAAGGCAAAGCCCTACGAGCAAGGCGTGCTTCCCGTCATGCTCCTCATCCGCAATGATTCGAAGCGCGCGGTGACGCTCGAAGGCATGCGCGTGGAATATCAGGCGGACCGCGCCCGCGCCGCCGCCATTCCTCCCCGGGAGGTGCCTTTCGTGCGGCCCGCGCAGCGCCCGCGGCTCGATTCCACCGGGCCGATTCCCGGCCGGGTGAGCGTCCGGCGCAAGAAGAACCCCCTCGATGCGCAGGAAATCCAGGACCGCGCCTTCGCCGCCCGCATGCTCCCGCCCGGTGAGATTGCCACCGGCTTTCTCTACTTTCAGGCACTCTACCGCGAAAACGCCATCCTCTACATCACCGGCATCAAGGACCCCGCCACCGGCCAGGATCTCTTTTTCGTCGAAGTGCCCGTGAACGACGGGCCTCACTGAAACCATCGTCTGAAGACGCAAA
>JADLCF010000151.1 GCA_020847315.1 Bryobacterales bacterium
GAAGAATCGTGATCGGGTCCACGAAACTCTCAAACTGGGCCGCGAGAATCATATACATGAACAGGATCGAGAGCAGCAGAGCGATGGCATAGCTGAGGCCCGCGCGCTCGAATTCGCGCGAGCGCCCGGTGAGGCCGGAAGCATAGCCCGCCGGCATCTTGAGCGCGGCCACTTCCTGGTTCAGCGCGTTGATCACATCGCTCAAGGCATAGCCGGGCGCGACGTTCGCGAGGATCATCACCTGGCGCTGCCGGTTGTAGCGCTCGATCTGCGAAGGGCCGGTGGATTCCTCATACGTGGCGACGTTCGAGAGCTTCACGCTGCCGAGTGTCGTTGAGGGCACGAACAGCCGGTCGAGCGCCGCGGGCGAATTCCGGTATTGCGGTTGCGCGCGAAGCTGCACGTCGTAGCGGTCGTCGCCTTCGCGGTAGGTACTCACCTGGTCGTCGCCGCCGACGAGCACCCGGATGGCATTCGCGATCGAACCGACGCTCACGTTCAGATCGGCGGCCTTGTCGCGATTGATGTCGATCTGTACTTCGGGCTTGCCCGCTTCGTACGTCGTGTAAACGTCGCGCACTCCGGGCATCCCCTTGAGCTTTGCGATCAGTTTCTGAGCGTAGCCATCCAACCGGTTGAGTTCCGGCCCTTGCAGGAAGAACATCAAATCGGAGTTCGGCCCCGTGTTCGAGATCATGGAGGGGGGCTGAACGGCGATCGTCAGGTTGTGATACTTGGTCAACCGTTCGCGAGCCATCGTCATCAGGTCTTGCTGGCTGTGCTCGCGCTTGTCCATCGGAACGAGGTCCACGAGGATCGAACCACGGTCCACGCGCTTCTGCTGGTCCGAGCCGATCTTGGTGAGAAGGAACTCGACCCCCGGCAGCGTGTGCAACTCCTTTTCGATCGAGTGCATCACCGTTTCCGTGCCGATCAGCGATGAGCCGAGCGGCATTCGGACCACGACTTCGAACTCGCTCTGATCGTCTACCGGAAGGAAGTCCTTGCCCACCATCATGAACAGCGGAACGACCGATGCAAACACGAGGATGCTGACCGCCACGATCACCCAGCGGTACCGCATGGAGAACTTGAGCATCGCGAGATAGGGGACGTCGAAGATCCTGAAGATGATGCCTTCCTTGGTGCTTCCGCTCTCCTTCTCTTTAGCGGAAGGCCGCAGATAGCGGGAGCACAGCATCGGCGTGAGCGTGAAGCTCACGAGCAGCGAAACCATGATCGCGAACGCCGCCGTATAGCCGAAGCTCGACATAAAGCGGCCGACGATGCCTTCCATCAGCGCTACGGGGAGAAAAATAATCACCAGGCTGAACGTGGTGGCCATCACCGCGAGGCCGATATCCCGCGTGCCCTGTACGGCGGCGTCCCATGGCGAGAGATTCTTCTCTTCCATGTAGCGGAAGATGTTCTCGAGCACGACGATGGCGTCGTCGATCACGACGCCCACCACGAGCGTGAGCGCGAGCATCGTGATCTGGTTGAGCGTGAAGCCCATGGCGTAGATCAGCGTGTAGGTGGCGATGATCGACGTTGGAATGGCCACCGCCGCGATCAGCGTGGCGCGGACGTTCCGGATGAACAGGAACACCACCAGCGCGGCCAGGATCGCGCCCAGAATCAGGTGCTCCTGCACGGCATGAAAGCTTGCCTTGATGAAGTCGCTCGTGTCATTCGCGTAAGTGATCGTGAAGTCCGCCGGAAGCGACGCCGTCAGTTCTTCCACGCGCTGCTTGACGCCTTCGATCACCACCAGGCTGTTCGTTCCGGATTGCTTCCGGACCTCGAGCACCACGGCCGGTTTCCCGTTGAGCAGCGCAATCGAACGCGGCTCTTCCGCCCCGTCTTCGACCGTGGCGATATCGCTCACGCGCACGGGCGCGCCGTTGCGGTTCGCGACGATGATGCGCGCGAAATCCTCAGGCCGTTCCATTCGGCCGAGGGTCCGCACGGTGAGTTCGCGGTTCTGCTGATCGACGCGCCCGCCGGGTACTTCGACGTTCTGCGAGGCCAATGCGGCGCGGATCTGGTCGACAGTCAGGTTATAGGCATTCGCCTTTTCGATATCAAGCCACACCTGGATCTGGCGGGTGCGATCTCCCACCCAGCGCACCTGGCCGACGCCGGTGACGCTTTCGATGTTCTGCTTAATCCGGTCGTCCACGATCTTCGTGATCTCACGCGGATCGCGAGGGGAGGAGACGACGATACTCAACACGGGCGAGGCGTCGGTGGATATCTTGTCTACAATTGGGGGGTCCGCGTCGTCGGGCAACTCGCCGAGGATGGCCGAGACCTTATCGCGCACTTCCTGCGCCGCGATGTCGGCATCCTTATCGAGCATGAAGGAGATCATCACCACCGAGACGCCCTCGGAGGAAATCGAGCTCAGTTCGTCGATTCCGGAGACGGTGTTGACGGCTTCTTCGATCTTCTTCGAGACCTGGCTTTCGACCTCTTCGGGCGAAGCGCCGGGCAGCACGGTGGTTACGGAAACAAAGGGAAAATCAATCTTCGGGAAAAAGTCGACGCCGAGCTTGCGGTAGGAGTCGAGCCCCAGCACCACCAGCATCATGATCAGCATCGTCGCGAAGACGGGCCGCCGGATACAGACTTCCGCGAGTTTCTGCATGGCTACTTCGCCTCTCCGTTCTCCGCGGGCTTCGCGTCGGCCCGGGCGGAAGCCGTCTGCGCCTTCACCGTCACGGCTACGCCATCGTAGAGGACCGGCAACTCGCTGACCGCCACCAGATCGCCCGGCTTCACCTGATCAACCGGCACGCCAACGTAGCCGTTCTCCGTGTAGGTGGGCGGGGGCACTTTGCGTTCCGAAGCCTTGCCGTTGTTCACCACGAATGCCTTGGTAAGCCCGGCGATCGTATAGATCGCCTCCTTCGGGACCACGACGATCTCAGCCGCCGGTTCGGTAACGAGTTCCACGCTCACGAACATGCCAGGGCGCAGACGGCTATCGGGCTTCGTCACCCGCGCCTCCGCGGTGAGCGTGCGGGAGTGTGGATCGAGCTGCGCGCTCAACTCCCGGACGGTCGCCTCAAACGTTTCTCCGGGCACGGCATCCGTGCGGAATGAGACCGCGCGCCCTGCCTTCACATAGGCCGACGTGGTTTCCGGCACCTCCAACCGCAATCGAAGCGGCCAGGATTTCACGATGGTCATCATGGGCGTGTTCTCCTTGAGATACTGCCCGGGAGACACCATCCGTTCTGTGACGGAACCATCGAAAGGCGCATACTGCCTTGCGTCCGCCATGCTCTTTTCGGAGAGTTTCACCTCCGCCATCAGCGCCTGCGCGTTGGCGATCTGGGTGTGCAGTTCAAACTCGGCGGCTTCCACCGCCGCTTCCTGCTGCTTGAACGCGCGATCGAGTTCCTGGAACCGCTCCTGCGAGATATCGCCGCTCTTCACGAGCCGCTGGCCGTTCTCGAACTTGAACTTCGCCTCAGCCAGTTGGGCCCTTGCCTGGTCGAGCGCGGGGGTGGATTTCACATTGAAATTCCTGGCTCCGGCAGGCAGTCCGAGGCGCGCAAGGCTCTGCGCAAGCGTTCCCCGCGTGCGATCGAGGCGCAACTGCAATTCCCGGGTATCGAGCTCAATCAACGGCTGTCCCTTGCGGACGCTCTGTCCGAAATCCACGTAAACTTTCGCCACCCGTCCGGCGACCTCGGAGGTAACCGTCACGCTCTCGTCGGCCATTAGAGACCCGGTGGCGAAGGTGCTCCGGCTCACCGTCCGCGACTGCGCGCGCACGGCGTCCACGG
Source organism: Bryobacterales bacterium (assembly GCA_020847315.1). Classification (GTDB taxonomy): domain Bacteria; phylum Acidobacteriota; class Terriglobia; order Bryobacterales; family Bryobacteraceae; genus JACTMJ01. The sequence goes on from JADLCF010000151.1 coordinate 3,798, forward strand.
TAACGCTTCTTGGGGCCTCGGCGGACTTTTCCTCCGCCTTTTTCCCGCAACCGCCCAGCAGCAGGGCGCCGATCACCGCCCCAATCCATGTCCAGTGTTGCATTGGCATATATTTGAACTGATCCTCGTGGAATTAGCGGGCGCCCAGGCCCCGCAGGAAGGTACGGACGAATTCCCGGATCACGGCGTCAGTCGGAGCATCCAGAAACGAATCGTCCAGGAGTTGTTGCATCGAATTGTGATAGATCACGAAACCCAGAAACTGCCGGGCGGCCACCCGCGCGTCGAGAGCGGCGAAGGCCCCCTCCGCGATGCGCTTCTCAATGTACTGGCACAGTAGTTCATGGGTCGGAAGGGTCTGATTCCGGTAGAAATGCTCCGCCGCATCTCCCCCTTCCAGCAGCACCTGAAGCAGGAAGCGAAGTTTCGCCGGGTCCCGCTCCATGCGGCTCATCAGAAAGGTTCCCGCTTCAAGGAAGAACCGCTCGTCGTCGCACGCCTCTTCGTGAGGCTTCAGAGCTTTCTTGAACTCCGCCAGTTGCAGCTTCGATTCCGCGCGAAGGATCTCGTCGTAGAGCGTGCGTTTCGAAGGGAAGTGCTCATAGAGAACCGGTTCGGTCACGCCGAGCGCGCCGGCCAGTTCCCGCGTCGTAACGCCCAGAAACCCTTTCTGAGCGAACAACTCCTTCGCCACCTGCAAGATGCTCTTGCGGCGGTCCTCACTGCTCATCTTTGGGTTCGGGCGGGTGCTCATGGGTGGGGCGGAACTGCGTGGGGTTTCGATCTAAGAACGATCCGGAGAGAGGAAACCAAGCTGCCCCCAGTTTAACCTAGCGTCCACTAACTTAGCAATCGCTATTTCGCGATTGCCCTCTTGAATCTGCGCCGCGCGCCGATTTGCCGCGCCCGAGCGGCATCCCGCCGCGGGCCCCTAACGATCTGAGGACATTCGAGTGCTATGCTGGCAACCGGACGTGTTTAGCAGGCACCAACGGAAGTTTCAGGTTTTGTACGCGGTTAGCGACCTCGTTCTGATCTTCGTTTCGTTTCTGCTGGCATATGAAGCGCGTTCGCGGCTTCCGCTTGAGAACGTCTTTGGCATCACTCCGCCGGTACGGGTGCTCTTGCTCGCCTTCGCGGCGGCCGCCAATATCCTGCTGAGCAATGCACTCCAGATTTATCAGCAGGTGGAACTGCTTTCGCCGCTTCGCATTGTCACGCGCACGTTTCGCCATGTCGCGCTCACGATGTTGGGGCTGATCGTTCTCGATTTCGGGCTGCGCCTGGACCTGAGCCGCCCGTTCTTCTTCCTGTTCGGGCTGAACCAGTGGCTGCTTCTGGCCGCGGGCCGCCTTCTCTCGCGGCGCTATGCGGGGAGCTGGCGGCGTCGCTTCAATCTGCCCATGCACGTGATGGTGGCCGGCACGGGGAGCACCGCGGTTGAAGTCGCGAAAGCGCTCGAAGACGCCGCGCCATACGGCATCCGTCTGCAGGGTTTCTTCTCCTTAAACGGCGAACCTCCGGCTGTCGCCCCGGCAACCCTCTCCGGGCAGTACCCGGTGCATTCGATCCATCGCCTGCGGGATTTCCTGGAGCATCAGGTGCTCGACGAGATCATCTTCGCGGTGGATTCGGGCGACCTGCAACCCTTGCAGGATATCTTCATGGAGTGCGACGAAGAGGGGATTCGCACGCGGATCGCGGTCAACCAGTTCCCGCACGTCAACAGTGAAATGTACCTGGAGACCCTGGGCAACATCCCACTGCTCACGTTTTCCGCCACTCCCAGCAATGAACTGCACCTTCTTGCGAAGCGGGCGCTCGATGTCTTGCTGGCCGCCACCGGGCTTGTGGTTGCCGCGCCGGTGTTACTGATCGCCGTACTTCTTGTGCGCCTCACCTCCGCGGGCCCGTTGATCTTCCGGCAGGAGCGCTGCGGCCTGAACGGACGCCGCTTCACGCTCTACAAGTTCCGCTCGATGGTGGAGAACGCGGAAGAGCTGCGCCCCGGCCTTGAGCATCTCAACGAAAAGAGCACGGTCTTCAAGATCCGGAACGACCCTCGCTTGACGCCCGCGGGACGCTTCCTGCGCAAGTTCTCGATCGACGAGCTTCCGCAGCTTTGGAACGTGCTGCGCGGCGATATGTCGATCGTCGGCCCGCGTCCGCCCATTGCTTCGGAGGTGGAAAACTATGCCCGCTGGCAGCGCCGCCGGCTGCGCATGCGGCCCGGCCTCACCTGCCTTTGGGCGCTCGAAGGACGGGACCGGCTCGACTTCGATACCATGATGCGGAAGGACCTGCAATACATCGATTCCTGGTCGCTTGCCCTCGACCTTCGGATCATACTGCTTACGATTCCTCTCGTTTTGACGGGCAAAGGAGCACACTAGCGAATGACGGACCTGATTCCCACGCCGCACGAGGTGGTCACCATCCTCCGCGAGACCGGCGCGCTTCGCATCGGGCATTTTCAACTCACCAGTGGCATTCACAC
>JADLCF010000152.1 GCA_020847315.1 Bryobacterales bacterium
ACCCGGATCGTCTATTTGTCGCGAAATCGATCGTCAACCACTATCACCTGTTTGTAACGAACGTCATCAACGTCACCCTCTACCAGCTCTGGCGCGCCGATAGCAAACTGCTTGAGGATATGTCCGCCGTCGAGCTTTCCGAACTCTCCGAGAAGGATCTTTGCGCGAGAATCGTGTTGCTCGTGAAGCTTTGGAGCGGCGCCGACGCCGTAGCCATTCACCCAAGCCCGGGGCGTATGCTGCCGTCGGCGGCGGGCGCCGCCACGTTCGCCGCGAATACGAACACCTCTCTCCGGCCGATGGACACCGCGGACGCGGATGCGGAAGCATCGGATACGGTTCTGAACACGGCATGGCCCTCCGATTTGGCCGGCGCCATCAGTTTTCGCGCGATGGAGGGGGACCCACGGGTGCTCGCGCGGCGCTGGGTGGGACGGTACCGCTCCGTATGGAGTTTTCCAATCCATGCGGGGATGCGGCAATTGGGCGTACTGCAACTCGCGTTTCTGCGTGGCTATGATTGGCTTCCCAGTGAAGAAGCTTTGCTGCTACAGGTAGCCGAGCGTGTGGGCTTGGCCCTTACGCGGTGTGAACTGGTGGCCGGACTCTCTTCCCGGGAAGCGCAAGTGAGGCAATTGGCCAGCCACCTGCAGCAGGTGGAGGAACGGGAGCGCAAGCGGATCAGCCGGGAGTTGCATGACGAGGCCGGGCAATCTCTATTGTGCTTGCGCCTGCAACTCGAAATGCTCGAGAACGGCCTTTCTTCCCGCCAGAAGGGGCTGAAAGATGAGTTACGGCACTGCCGGGAACAGGTGGAAACGATTATTGTGGAGATCCGCCGGCTCATCTCCGCGCTGAGCCCCACCGTACTGGAGCAATTTGGTCTTGTTGCTTCGATCCGCCATCTCCTCAAGGAATTCTTGCGGGTTTCCCAGGCGCAAGTGGAACTCACGATTAATCTGCCTGAGAGCTTGGAGATTTCAAGCGGGACGAGCATGGTTGCCTATCGCTTCGTACAGGAAGCACTGCACAACATATTGAGCCATTCCAAGGCGGAGACTGTAAAGATTTCCGCTTCCCTGGACGATGGACAGCTTGTGTGCCAAGTATCGGACGACGGCGTCGGTTTCCGGGTGCGGGATGTCCAACGGCAAGACCGGTCTTTCGGATTGCGGGGCATCAGCGAGCGGGTGCTCCTGATGGGCGGCACGGCGGAGATTGCCTCCAGACCGGGAGAAGGAACGAGTGTGATGGCGCGAATGCCGCTCACGGAAGATCCAGCCATGCCCGGATTGGCCGCTCTTGCCACCGTCACAAGGCGCGCTGAGAGAGCAGAGGCGTCTGCCGGCTCTCCAGGAGGTGTCGCGAGAGGCTCGGGTTACGCAATTCCTACTCTCTCGGGTTGGGATCTTGTTCACGGAGGGCTGTCTGCGCCACCCGCGGCCGAAGTGCCCGATTCCGGCCGGAGAACAAACCCGAAGCACGATGAGACTTCCAAAACCCCAAGCTAAGGGACGCACTCAGCCAGAGGATGACGAAACAATGACACGAAAGACCAGAGTTGTGATTGCCGATGACCATACCCTCTTCCGCCAGGGGATGAAGAATCTCCTCGGCCATGAGTCCGATATCGAAGTGGTGGGCGAGGCCAGCAATGGCAATGAGGCGATTGCGATGGCGGAATCCGTGCGTCCGGATCTCATCCTGATGGATGTCAGCATGCCCGGCCTAAGCAGCTTTGAAGCAACACGGCAGCTCAAGCGGGTTCATCCCGAGATCAAGGTGCTCTTTCTCACCATGTACGATGACGAAGACTACCTGCTCGAAAGCATGCAGGCGGGAGCGAGCGGGTACATCCTCAAGGACAGCCCCACGGAGCAACTCCTTTCGGGAATCCGGGACGTTCAGAACGGCGGCAGCTACCTGAGTCCGAAGATGCTCTCCCAACTGGTGGATGATTTTCGTTCGCGCATGCGATCCAACGTTCCACAACCCAGGCTATCGACGCTGACTCCGCGCGAGAAGGAAGTGCTGAAGCTGCTCGCCGAGGGGAATTCCGTGAAAGAGATCGCGGCCAGCTTGAACCTGAGCGTCAAGACCATTGAAGCGCACAAATTCAACCTGATGCGCAAGCTCGACATCCATAACAAAGCGCAGTTGGTGCAATACGCCATCCAGAAGAAGATCATCCAGATCCCGATGATGAACTGACAGGCGGGATCCACCCGGGCGTTCACGGTGGGAAGAGGCCGGGGCTCCCATCGCTTCATAGATGGCCCGCCAGAAAAACCGGGTACTCGCCGTGCGCGCCCGGTTCAGAATGCCCACGGAATCGCTCCGCGAAGGCGGGTGTTCTTCCCGTCCGGTGCGAGATGTGCGCCGGATCCCCCTCCCGCTCATGCTAAAATCGAGTCACCACAAGGCGCTATCGTCTAAGGGTTAGGACGGAGCCCTCTCAAGGCTCAAATACGGGTTCGAATCCCGTTAGCGCTACCATAAAATCAACAACTTAGAGCGTTTCTGCTCACACTTGCTCGCACATTTTTGATGTGTGGAGCCGTGATGAGATATCTACTCCTATCCTCCGTCGGCCGGGCCCTGGCTAGAACGCCGCTTAGCGCTTCCTTCGTTGCAGTGCGGCGTGGTAACGTGTAACTCTGCTTGCAAAGGATTCGCGATTGTGATTTCTGAAGCTAGTACGGAGTTGACACAGAGCGGTTTTGTCGTCTGGCGCGAATTCAAACCAGGCGCCTCTACGTTGGACGTTTCTGCCGCCATCGGAAAGGTAGTCGAAATCGAAAGGTTGCTGCCAGGTCGTGGCATTCCGACTGTACAGGCTCTAAAGCCCCGCGAAAGAGAGACGGTTGGCCGAAATCGATATAGCGGGAATTACGGTCTCGGAGAATTTCCCTTACACAGCGACCTTGCTCACTGGCCCCTACCTCCTCGCTATCTCCTCTTGAAGTGTATCGAAGGCGTGCGTGATGTTTTCACGAGCATCCTTCCATGGAGCCTAATACTGCCGTCCTTCGGCATGAGTGCGCTGCAACGCGCCGTGTTTGCCTGCCGGAAAAGGCGGTTTGGCTCATGCGGCCTTGTGCGCGGCATGTCGCGTCACCAAGCAGGCTGCGTCCTTCGGTGGGACCCCCTTTTTCTGAGACCGTTAAATACGCCTGCGAAGGAACTCGCAGCTCTGATGTCCGCTCCCAACTGGGCAAAGGTGTCAACGCAAATACCGCTCTTCCGCCCCGGGGATACCATCCTGATCGACAACTGGCAGGTACTTCATGGGCGAAGCGCAATACCCGTGAGTTGCACGGGCCGTCGCGTTGAACGCGTCTATCTCTCGGAGGTTACGCTGTGACAGGTAAGACCACACTGCACGGCTGGTCCTCAGAAGCGCTGTTCAATAAGGCGCTCCTCTATGTGGGCGAGATGGAGGACTATTCTCCAGACGATTGGCAACACCGCCTGTGGGCGAGCCTGAGCCTGGAATTGCTCGCGCGGGCCGCTCTCGCCGCAATTTCTCCGACTCTGCTTGCCGATCGCGGCAATTGGCGGAACGTCTACCATGCGCTGGGGCATCCTCCTACGGCAAAGCGTTTTGGCCCGGTCTCGATCAGGGTCACCGAAGTTCTGAATATTCTGCACGAGCTTCGTCCTGAATTCACGAAGGAGCTATTGGACTCGTGCATTGAAGAGTGCGCCTACAGGAATGCCGAACTGCACAGTGGCGAGGATGCGATCTCTGGAACCGGTACCTCAACCTGGTTGCCCCAATACTACGCAAGCTGCCAAGCATTTCTTGCTTCGCTGGGAAAAGCCCTTCAGGATCTGTTTCGCGACCCAAAACTAGCAGAGCAGATGATCGCTTCGTTAAAGGACACGGCGGCAAAAAGTGTCGAAAAGGAAATCCACGTTCACAAAGAAAAATGGGGGAAAACGGAACAGAAGCAACAGACAGTCTTGTCCGGACAGGCAGCGACCTGGGCTTCGCGGCACGCAGGGCATCGAGCCGTGTGCCCTGCCTGTGGTAGTCCAGCTTTGCTCCGAGGATCGCCACAAGGGAGTGTCAGCACCGACATCGGACAAGACGTCGTGGTGCAAAAGCAAACTATGCTGCCCGCCGCGTTTGAGTGTGTCGCGTGTGGGCTTAAGATCTCTGGTCTTTCAAAGCTTGCTGCCTGCGGCCTTGGCGATGCGTTCGTTTCAACAACTACCCTGTCACCGGCCGAATTCTTTGGGCTCTATACGGAACAGGACCTCGACGAGGCATGCGCCAGTGCGGCTGAGCCGGAGTGGGAAGAAGATTTCAATGAGTGATTAGTCTGCGTTTATTTTCCCGAGAGTACTTTAATCGTTTGCCCGCGCAAGGGATCGTCACCGCAAGGCCGCGACCCTTTCAGGGGCGCGGTGCAAAGCCTGAGAGCCCGGTCCGGCACTAGCCGGATGCGCCAATTCCCAGCGCCCTGCGCAGGTCCTCGACAAGCTTCTCGCGCTTCTGCGCCCCGATCATTGCAAGATTATGAAGCCGCCACTGCACGGCAGGCAGTTTCTCCACGCCGGGAAGACCAAGCAGACCCCAGTCCGGCCTGTCCTCCTCGAAGGACACGAGGAACCGGCGGTGCTCGTCGGGCATCTTCCCGACAAGTTCCGCGATGAAGGCTTCGCGCGTCTTGTACAGCTCATCGAGCGTGACCGCTTTCTCCGCCATACCGTCAAAGCCGCGCGCAAATTCCTGACTTACATCCAGGCGCGCGGGCGCGAGCACTTCGGACATGGGCCTGTTGTGGCTGAGGATGTAAACGACGAAAGCCTTTCGCAGGGTCGTGTCGATCCCTTCGTTCGCGAGAAGGTCGCGCACGTCGAAGAGGTCGCGCGGATGCTGGCGGTCGAGCGCCGCGACGAGCTTCCCGGCGTAGAGGTCCGCGAAGCTGACCACCTGGATTTCAGCGAAGCCAAACTGGTCTTCCACCTTTGCCGAAGTCGCCCGTTTCGCCGGTTCGTAGACACAACCGCGCAAGACGGGCGTCACCTCGATCTTGACCTGCACGCCGTCCTGTTCCACAAAATGCTTGGTGACGATGTTCTCGGCTCTCAGTTTGGCCGAAGTCACTTGTGCACCGCGAAGGTTCTTGCCGATGCGCTCCCCGATCCGCTGCATGGCCGCGTCGATCGCGGCAAGCGACGCGTGCCGGTCCTTCACCGGCAGGTAAGTCAGGTCGATATCCACCGAGAGGCGCGGCATGTCGCGCACGAAAAGATTGATGGCCGTGCCGCCCTTCAGGGCGAAGCAGGCCTCTTCGGCCACGTAGGGCACGATGCGGATGAGTAGCGCGGCCTGGCGGCGGTATTGTTCAGAGAGCGCCATCGAGTTTCTCCGGCACGGTGATGTTGTATTTCGGGTCGAGCTTGCCGCCGCGCACCAGCATGCGCTTGCCTTTGCCAAGGTCTAAGCCGGCGCGGTCGAGCTTCTCAAGCCAGGCGTGATTGTGGCGTTCGGCGAACCAGAAGAAGAGGCGCTTGACCTTGACGCTCTTGCAGTCGGCCAGCAGCGCCTGAAGCCGCTTCGGGCTGAGGTTGCGGAGTCCCTCCATTAGCATGTCGGCCTGATGGAAGGTTTCGCGGTTGGGCACTTCGTCCAGCAATTCGAGGACGGCGCGCTCCGGCGTGGACAGGGTCAGCGTCGAGTTCGTGCTTCCCCACGGCTGTTGCATCAAACCGGCACGCGTCATAACATCTTCTACGCTGTCCGCATGTGCAGAGGGCGGGATGTCGCCGACGGTCTTGAATAGCCGCTTCGCATTGTGAACCACAAGCGGCGTGCTGACCGGAACCTGTGAGACCCATCTCGGCAGGGTCTTGTTGGCATAGAGATGGACTTCGCGCGGGCCGCTGGCCGCGAGGTAATGGCTGAAGCCATGCAATTCAAGGGCAGTCCGCGCGCCGACGGCGACGGGAAGTTCCAGTAAACTGCCAAGCGAAACCACAAGCTGCTGCCAGGGAAGCTCTTTGTCAGCGGCGGACAGGACGGGCCGCGCATAGACGCCCCTTGCGAGAGAGAGCAGCCAGCCGTTCATGACGTACTTGCGCCGAAGCTGGCGCGAGACGCCGTGACGTTCAAACCAGCCCGCATCGGCCACCAGCCCTTCCGGGAGGTTCCGTTGCAGCCAGTTTAGCTTTCCCTGATTTTGACTATCCATGGTTTACAAAATACACTAGTTTCAAACCAGCCGTAAGTTTAAAGATACGGTCTATTGTAAACCAAGGGTTTACATGCAAGGAGTCCGATAAACCCTAAGATACGGTTTGCGGAGATTAGAGGCTCTATTTTCCGCAAGACATGCGGAGAATGCCTGGCCGAGAGCCCGAACAGAAGTTGCCAGAACCTACATTGTCTTCCGCACACGCCGCCCCTTCACCGGCTTGGCATCCTGCTGGAACTTCTCCCATGCATCCGCCGCCAGCAAGTGCGAATCATGCGTGTGACGGAGCGTATGAAGGCTCGCACCCTTCGGGAGCTTGAGACTGCGAAGCAGCGGCGAGACGAAAGCCGAGGCCGTATCCGATTTCAGCGGCGAGCCGTCCGGGTTGCCGAAGTTGTAATCGCCCTGGTAGCTGTCGCCGAAGTGCTCCCGGCACGGCCGCTGCTTACGATGCGCCTGAAGCTTCTTCAGCGCGGACGCCGGGATGGTCACGGCCTGGAGCTTTCTGTTCTTGGGCTCCTTGAGAAAGACTTGATGCCCGGGCTGCGAACGCGAGCGGCCGGCCATGCGGCGGTTGCCATTGAGGTCTGGCCACGGAAGGCCGAAGATCTCGCCACGTCATGAACAGTCCAGGATCAAGGATTGTGGAGAGCCTCCGTTCTCGAAACCTTGCCTCGCTCACATGGGAGAATCCTCTGGGCTTCGCCGCCGTCCAACGGATTAGGGCATACGCTCGCATATATGCACTGCCTTCGAAAGCGCGGCTTGGCTTGGCTGATGGCCAAGGGGACTGCCCGGTATGAGCGGATGGTGGCTCCGCGAAAACAAGTCCTCTTCGACGGCGAGCTCGGGGATGTGGTGGAGATCGGCGCCGGGACTGGCCCGAACCTCCGTTTTCTGAAGACGCTCCGTAGCTACCGCGCGATCGAACCGAATCCCTATATGCATCCACACCTCCTGAGGGAGTTGGCCGCAAGACGAGTGCAGAGTTCCCTCATTCCGGATGCTGCCGAAGTGGCGCTCGCCCGCCTTCCCGAAGGCTCCGTCGATACCGTGATCAGCACGCTGGTGCTTTGCTCCGTGAACGATCCGAAGGCTCTCGTCGCGCTCGTGCAGAGAGTGCTGCGGCCGGGTGGCCGTCTCCTCTTACTCGAACATGTGGGCGCGCACTCGGGCTCCACGCTGTGCGCATGCCAGCACTGCCTTGCTCCGGTTTTTCGATTCCTCGGCGACGGGTGTCGGCCGAATCGGAATACACGCGCGACCGTTGAGTCCGGTGGGTTTCGTGAAGTCTGCGTGGAGGAATTTGAACTGCCTTTGGGGCCGATTTCCCCGCACATTTGTGGATGGGCCCGCAAATAGAAATCCGCTGAATGTAGATGTGAACTCACCGCAAGGGCGGGGGCGGCCTTCCCGTGGATCGGTCGCTGGGCCGGAAGAGAAGGTGGTGGGCGGTGAGGGACTTGAACCCCCGACATCCTGCTTGTAAGGCAGGCGCTCTAACCAACTGAGCTAACCGCCCGCGCGTCTACAGGATACCATTTGCGGTCCCTCGGCTCGAACTTCACCGCAGTTCCAACTGGACGCAGCGCGTCGGACGAAGCCCTTCCGGAGGCCGCAATCAACGATCGGATCGGATTCCATATAATTGTCTCCGATGAAACGATTTCTGGCATTCGATCTCGGCGCGGAGAGTGGACGAGGGATTGTTGGGATTCTCTCCGGCGGAAACCTGTCGCTCCAGGAAGTCCACCGCTTCGCAAACACGCCGGTTCCCTTGCCGCAAGGTCTGTTCTGGGATACATTCCGGCTCTTTCACGAGTTGGTGCAGGGCATCCGGCAGGTAGGCAACGAGCGGATTCCGCTCGATGGAATCGGTGTGGATACCTGGGGAGTCGATTTTGGCCTCGTGGGCCGGGATGGCACACTGATCGAGAATCCTCGCTGCTACCGGGATGGCAGAACCAACGGAATCCTGGAGGCTGCCTTTGCCCGGATGCCGAAAGAGGAGATCTATGCGCGCACCGGAATCCAGTTCCTGCAATTCAACACGCTCTTTCAGCTATTCGCCATGCAGCGCAGCGGAGCATCCTCGTTACCGGCCGCGCATTCCTTATTGATGATGCCGGACCTGCTGAACTATTGGCTTTGCGGCAAGGCTGCCGCGGAGATCACCATCGCCAGTACGTCGCAGATTTTCGACCCAAAGCGAGCAGCGTGGGATCGTGAACTGCTCGAATCGTTCGGGGTATCCTCAGCTATTCTGCTTGATCCGGTTGCGCCGGGCACGCGGCTGGGAACGCTGTTACCACATCTTGCGGAGGCGACCCGAGTGAGCGAAGAGACGCCGGTTTATGCCGCGGCGGGCCACGATACGGCCTGCGCTGTCGTGGCGGTGCCCGCGGCTGCGAGCGAAACCTGGTGCTACATCAGTTCGGGCACATGGTCCTTGCTGGGTGCGGAACTGGACGCGCCCGTGGTGAGCGCGAAGGCCCTCGCTCACGGCTTCACCAACGAGGTGGGAGCCGATGAAAAGATCCGCTTTCTCAAGAACATCATGGGCTTGTGGCTGTTGCAGGAATGCCGCCGCGCCTGGGCGCAGAATGGCGCCGAGTACAGCTATGAGGAGTTGATGAATGCGGCCACGGAGGCCGAGCCGTTTCTTGCCATCGTCGATCCGGATGCCTTCCTCGCGCCGGGAAGAATGCCGGATAAGATCCGCGAGTATTGTTCCGGCTCCGGACAGAGGACGCCTCAAGGCCCTGGGCAGATCAGCCGGGTCATCCTCGAAAGCCTGGCGGTCTGTTACCGGAAGGTCTTGGAGGATCTCGAAGAGACTCTGGGCCGTAGGATGGACGTGGTGCACATTGTCGGCGGCGGCTCTCGAAACCGGTTGTTGAACCAGTTCGTCGCGGATGCAACCGGCCGGTTGGTCGTGGCCGGCCCCGCCGAGGCAACCGCCGTTGGGAATGTGCTCGTGCAAGCGATGGGCAGCGGAGACATCGCAAACCTCGATTCTGCCCGGGAAGTAGTGAAAAACTCGTTTGAGGTGAGGCGTTTCGAGCCGCGTAGTTCGGCAGGTTGGGAATCCGCCTATGCCCGTTTCCGGGAACGGACGGTTGGATGACAAGGAACGTTTGGCGAATAGAAAAAGAGGACGCCTGCGCAGATGGATCGCGCGTGCGTCCCCTTATTGCCGGTCAGGAGCGTGGAAGTTTGCCTATCTGGGCAGGGCGACGCCTTCGCGCGAAGTAATCACTCTGTCGATCATTCCGTATGCCTGGGCCTGCTCAGCTTCCATGATGTAGTCGCGGTCAACGTCTTGCGCGATCTTCTCCACCGGTTGCCCGGTTGCCTGAGCCAGCTCAAGATTGAGGATTTCCCGCATCCGCAGGATCTCCTTCGCGTAGATATCGATATCGGCGGCTTGGCCGGCAAGGCCGCTCATGGAGGGTTGGTGGATGAGAATGCGGGAGTGCGGCAAGCTGTAACGCTTCCCCTTCGTGCCCGCAGCCAGGAGGACCGCCCCCATGGATGCCGCCTGTCCCACGCAAATTGTCACGATATCGGGCTCGACAAACCGCATCGTGTCCAGAATCGCCAGCCCGGCGGTGATGCTGCCCCCAGGGGAGTTGATGTAGAGCGAAATATCTCGCTGGGGATCCTCGGCCGCCAGGAATAACAACTGGGCGATGATCAGATTCGCCACCTGATCGTCAATCGGAGTTCCCAGGAAGAT
>JADLCF010000153.1 GCA_020847315.1 Bryobacterales bacterium
CAGCCTTACCGGGCCAGGCAGCGCGCCGCCGCCATCATGCGGGAAGTCGCCGGGCGGCAGAAGCGCATGGCGGAAGCCGTCCATAGGACGCTTGAGAAGAGAGCCGGTTGATCCGTTGCTTGTTCGTTTCAAGCGTTTGCAGCTTTCCTGAGTACCTGGCATCCCCCGTCCCCCGCTCGACGCGGCCTATTGCGGCAACAAAGTGAATCCCATCTTCGTCACTGCATCTCGAACTTTGCGTTCCCATTCACTTCCTTGCAGGCCCTCCAGCTTCAAATGCACGGCGGTTCCTCGGGGAAACTGGCTTAATTTTTCCAGGATGCGATCCGGTGTTGCCTGTGCCCTGTAGCCGTACTGCGCGAACCACCCGGAGAAGCCGTCCACCGAGTACTGGAGCACAATCGGAAGCGGTGCTTTCGCGGCGCTGGCCAGCAGAATGGCGACTATCTGCTTGCAGTACGCGGAGATGCATAGTTGCTGTACGGCGCGGATCTCCGCTTCGTCGGAGAACCACTGCTGGCCATTCAAGATCGCCGACGCCAGGTGGCTCTCGAATTCCATGACCAAGGGGGTCTTCTCCAACTCCTGGCGCCGTCCCTTCCAATCCTCGTGGAATTGGCGAAGCGCAGCCAAGAGAGACTCGCGTGCTTTTGAAGTGCCGTGCGCGCTAAGGGCCTCGGCGGCGGTTCGCTTCACCCAAACATCGCGATGCATCAGGTACGCGCTCATGTATTCTTCCAGTACGGGCGAGTTGGCGAGCTTCGGGGTCTCTTGCACGATTGCTTTCCAGCAAGAGGGCGGCTCCTTTTGCATGTCCAACTCATGATCTCGAAGGACGAGGGCTGCGAACTTAGGATCGGCATGGATGAGGTAGGCCAGGAGTTCGGGCTGACAGCGCGAGCCACCTTCGATATAAAGCCCCCGGACACGGCCGGCCACCGCGGGCGACGCATACCGCGCGATGGCGGCGGCGCGCAAGGCTTCCGCCGATCCGCCATTCTCCCGCGCCAATTGCAACGCGTCCAGCAATGGTTCATCGCTGAATGAGGCTTCGGCCGGGGGGAGGTATTCCAGCGCCCGAGCCTCCATCCATGTCTTGGGTTTCTGTAACTCCGAGGCGATGATCTCCCTGGCGCGTACTGGATCCAGCGAAGCGAGGAAGCGAAAGGCATCATTCGGCAACGCACCGAAGCCGCCAGGCTTCCAGGAAGCCATCTCGCCTTCAAGCACCACCTGTGTCCATGCGCCGGTGGGCGACACATTCACGAACTCAATCAGCAACCGCCAGCGTTCGTCCAAATCCACAGAAGGGTATCCGCGGGCGAACTCTTTCTCTACGGACGCAAACCACGAGGGTGGCGGCAGGGTGGGGGAGGCGCTCCGCAACCCTCGAACGTGTTCGATCAGGAGACGAAGCGCTGTGAGCCATGATTGCCCGCTGCGGGCTGCCAGCGTCCCGGAGATCGCCTCCAGCGCGCGCCCACGGATCCCCGCGCCGATTTCGTTCCGGCGCCGCCAATATTCCCGGGCGGCTAGTTCCCCGGAACTCGGGGGTTGTCCGTGAGGATTCGAAACAAAGTTGGGTGAGGACTCCACTTGCATGAGAGTGCAATTTGTTTCGAGGGCATTCAAAAAGGAATAGTTCACCATCTGCGAGGGATCGCGAAGACGCTGTTGAAGCAAACTGCACAGATCCGCGTGGCGCGTGGATCGCAAGAGGCTCTCCTCGCTCTGATCTGAGCTATACGGCGCAATCCGCGAGATTGCCGCATTCCACGCGTAGGGGTCGTCGATGTGCGCGATCTGCTTCGCCGCCCGCTCACGGGCTTCCCGCCCCTCCGGATTGCGCGAGAGTTCGGTATCGTCCAGAATGCGAAGGGCGGCATCCACAGTCTCTCGAATCCACTCCTTCGTCGCGGGCACAATCTCCACCTCTACCGTGTTGGAGACGGCATAGACACGGGGATTCGCGTATCCGAAAACAGGGACGCCCCCCGCGCTCTGACTCCGCACGGCTTGGAGCATCAGCATGGCCACGCGATAACGTCCCGGAGTAAGCGGGGGCAGTTGGTCGGCCAAATACACAATGGGACCCTCCCTCGGAGCGTGGAGGGACCTCGCGTACCGGTTGCCGCACGGCTCCTCGATCGTGCCGCAGGGGCGGTTCAGGTTTATCGGGAATGCGCCGGCGGGATCCAGCAGGAATCCGTGGCGGCTCCAGGAAACGGGACTTGGCTCGCCGGGCGTGGCGGTGCCGCCGGGATCGAAGAGAAACTCCGCGCGGAGCACACTTCCGGCAGGGTACGGGCCCGCGTCCAGCAAGCGCAAAGAAGAAGAAACCCCTGGGGGATTCGCCCTTCGCGCCGCATCCCATGGCGCGGCGCTTTGGCTCCAGAGCGGCGCCGTAAACAATAAAGACAGCAAGCTCGTCAGCCACGCATTGTGGAAGTGCATGAGAGGCTCCAATAGGCATAGACTCCGTCTCGCGCGAATGGTTCCCCGCGGTTTTGGGCATCACCGGAAGCCGCTGCCGAGGGTGGGGGTGGAAGTAGCAATACGGGGAAGTCCGCTGCAATGGCGGCGGACGGCGGCTATTGGAATTCGGAAATTGTCTGCAACGGGGTACGGGAGAAGAGGCATCCAGATGACAGCCTCAACGGTAAGCCGCAATTGCTTCGCGTGCAGATCGGTCCGTGCTTGTTCACTGGATGGTTGAGTAGGGCGACGATCTGTCCGAGATGCTTCCAGACATGGCGCTTATCGATCCAAGGGCTGGGGCTGGCCTCGCCGCCTGTTCCGTTGTGAGTTATTTCCGCTTCCAGCGGATGCCGTCGCGGGTGTCTTCGAGGATAATTCCCTGTGCGGCCAGTTCGTCGCGGATTTCATCGGAGCGCTTGAAGTTGCGTTCCATGCGGGCTCGCTGCCGTTCCGCAATGAGCGCATCGACTTCGGCATCGCTCAGAGACCCCTCGCGGGGCGTGGGCGTCAGCACGTCGAAAATCCGGTCGAACGCGCTCAGCAACGCTTTCGCG
The DNA here is from genome assembly GCA_020847315.1 of Bryobacterales bacterium. Classification (GTDB taxonomy): domain Bacteria; phylum Acidobacteriota; class Terriglobia; order Bryobacterales; family Bryobacteraceae; genus JACTMJ01. The sequence continues at coordinate 3,033 of JADLCF010000153.1, forward strand.
TCTTCCACGTTGCCAGCGCAAAACTCGCCGCTATCCATCGCGGCGTTGGTTTCGCGGACATATTCGAAGATCGCGCCCAGCGCCCCGGCGGTGTTCAAATCGTCGTCCATATCCGTTTCGAACTCGGCGCGCGCCCGCGCGATGCGCGCTTCCACTTCCGGGCACTTGCCTTCCTTGAACTTGCCGGTTGCAAGACGCAAGGCGAAATTCCGCAGGCGGTCAATCGCGGTCTCCGCCGCGTCCAGGTCGGCGAAGGTGAAGTTCAGCTTGTTGCGATACGGCACCGCGGTGAGTCGGTAGCGGATCGCTTCCGGCGAATAGCCCCGCTGCAGCACGTCCCGCAGGGTATAGAAATTGCCGAGCGACTTCGACATCTTCTGCCCCTCGACGATGAGATGTTCGGCGTGCAGCCAGTAGCGCACGAACTGTTTGTGGGAGATGCACTCCGCCTGCGCGATTTCGTTCTCATGGTGGGGAAAGGTGAGGTCAATCCCGCCCGTGTGGATATCGAGGGTGTCGCCGAGATACTTGTTCGCCATCGTGGAGCATTCGATGTGCCATCCAGGGCGGCCCTGCCCAAGCGGCGTATCCCAGCCGGGCTCGCCATCGCGCTGGGCCTTCCACAGCACGAAATCCCGGGCATCGTCTTTCTCGTATTCGTCCATATCCACGCGGGCGCCCGCCTGCATTCCCTCGACGTGCAGGCGCGAAAGGCGGCCATAGCGCGGGAAGGTGGCGATCCGGAAATAGACGGAGCCCTCGCTCACGTACGTGTGCCCCCCCTCCGTCAGCGCTTGGATCGCCTCAACCATATCGTCGATATGCTCGGTGGCGCGCGCGATCCGTTCCGGCTTCTGCAGGCGCAGCGTGGCCGAATCTTCGAGGAACGCATCCTCATACTGCTGCGTGTATTCGCGCAGGCTCTTGTTCTCCGCCATGGCGCCGCGGATGATCTTGTCTTCCACATCCGTGATGTTCATCACGTGGTCCAGTTGATAGCCGCGGTAGGCGAGCCAGCGCCGGAGAATGTCCTGGAAGGCGAACGTGCGGAAGTTGCCGATGTGCACGTAGTTGTAGACGGTGGGTCCGCAGGTATACATGCGGACCACGGGCGCGTTCAGAGGAGTGAAGTCCTCCAGTTGCTGGCTGGCGGTGTTAAAGAGTCGAAGGGCCATGATGAGAAGTGATTGCAGAGTTTCGAAACGATTTCCTACTCAGGATAGCAAGCACTTCCGGAACCGTTGCGCCGCGGCCGCGGCCAAGACCGGCGGGCGGGCGCGCCGCGTGTCAGAAACGCAAGAGCGCCGTCACCGTATCCTCGTCCAACTGGCGCTTCAGCTTGAAGCCGAGCTTCTCGCAGATGCGCTGCATGGCGAAGTTCTCAGCCAGAATCTCCGCCGCCACATACTCGAGTTTCTCGTCCTTCGCGATGCCGATGAGCCGTTTCAGCAGTTCCGTGCCGAGACCCATCCCATGGGCCGAATCCGTCACAAGCACGGCGAATTCGGCGCCGTTGGTCGCACGGTCTTTCCGGAGCCTTCCCACGCCCAGAATCTCCGCTTCGTCTTCCGCGACACGATGCTCGGCGACAAGAGCCAGTTCGCGGTCGTAGTCGTTGAAGCAGATGCGCTGCAAGCGCTCGTGGGCGATGCGCTGATCCAGCTTCAAGGTTTGCAGATAGCGCAGATAGACGGTGCGCTCGCTCAGCGTCTGGTGCATCTTCACCA
>JADLCF010000154.1 GCA_020847315.1 Bryobacterales bacterium
GCAAGCATGCCGCCGATCACAACGGAACCCAGAACGCGCCGCGATACTGCGCCCGAACCGCTGGCGATCACCAAGGGCACGCATCCCAGAATGAACGCAAACGCCGTCATCAGGATGGGGCGAAGCCTCAAGCGCGCCGCCCCGAGAGCTGCATCCACCAAGCCGGCGCCGGACTCGTACTCCCGCTTGGCATATTCGACAATCAGAATGGCGTTCTTCGCCGAAAGCCCAATCAGCATCACAAGCCCGATCTGCGCGTAGACATCGTTTTCGAACCCGCGTATCCATAGGGCAAGGAACGCCCCCAGGATCGCGATCGGCGTCACAAGCAGCACGCTAAAGGGCAAGGACCAACTTTCGTACTGCGCGGCCAGGATCAGAAAGACAAAGAGGATGGATAGGCCGTAGATGGTGACCGGTGAAATCCCCTCCGCCGCTCGCTTTTCCTGGTACGACATGCCGCTATAGTCGAAGCCCATGTGCGCGGGCATCGTCTGCGCGAACGTCTCTTCAAGAGCTTCCATGGCCTGACCGGAGCTATAGCCGGGCGCAGCTGAACCGTAAATCTGGGTAGCCCGGTACTCGTTGTAACGGAAGTTGTATTCCGGGCCGGTGCGGCTGCTCACCTCCGCGAATGCGCTCAGCGGGACCATGCCGCCGGAGGAATTCCGTACATAGAACTGAGAGACATCCTCCGCCCGCATGCGATAGTCGCCTTCCGCGGCTACGTAAACCTGCCACTGGCGTCCGAAACGGTTGAAGTAGTTTACGAGGGAGCCGCCCATGAACGTTTGAAGGGTGTTGTAGATGCTGGCGATATCGACGCCTTGCCGCGCTGCCTTCTCCCGGTCTACATTCACATAAAGCTGTGGAATGTCGGGCAAATAGGATGAACTGATCCCCGCCAGTTCCTTGCGCTGGCGGATTGCGTTCATGAACGTATTCACGTTTGCCGTGAATTCCGCCGGATCGCCGCCGGAACGATCTTCGAGAATGAATGTGAAGCCGCCCGTGCTTCCCACGCCGGGGATCGGCGGAGGCGCCAAAGGAAAGGCGATGGCATCGGGAACCTGTGAGGCAGCGCCCATCACCGCGCCCTGGATCGCATCGAACTGAAGGTTTGGCGCTTTGCGCTCGCTCCAGTCGTCGAGAGTGATCCAGAAGACGCCGTTGTAGGTGTTCATGACTCCGCCAAGCAGGTCGAAGCCGGAGACGCTGATGACGTTGGCAATGCCGGGAATATCCTTGATGCGCTCTTCGATCTTGCGCGCCGCCTCACTTGTCCGCTCGAGTGACGAGGCGTGCGGCATCTGCATGACCAACAGCAAGTAGCCCTGATCCTCCTGAGGTAGGAACGATCTCGGCAGACTCGCCCCGACTCCGACGCCCGCCACCGTCACCGCAGCAAGCAGGCCGAGGCTAAGCGCCATTTTCCGGATCAATCCACGGCTGATTGCGATGTAGCGGTCTGTCCCGATCTTGAAGGTGCGATTAAACCAGTTGAAAAACCATTCGAAGCGGCCATGCGATGCCTTGGTGCGGCTCAGCAGCAGCGTACACATCGCCGGGCTGAGAGAGAGTGCGTTGAACGCGGAAATCGCCACGGATATCGCGATGGTAATCGCGAACTGTTGATAGAGGCGACCGGTGATGCCCGGGATAAATGCCGTGGGCACAAAGACGGCCGCCAAAATGAGCGCGATCGCCACGACCGGCCCGGAGACTTCCCTCATTGCCTGCAGCGACGCTTCGCGCGGAGAAAGCCCTTCTTCAATATGGTGCTCCACGGCCTCCACCACCACGATGGCGTCGTCCACCACCAAGCCAATGGCCAGCACCAAACCGAAGAGTGAGAGCGTGTTCACGGAGAAACCAAGCAGCGGGAAGACGATAAAGGTCCCCACCAGGGATACGGGAACGGCGAGGAGTGGAATCAGCGTCGCCCGCCAGCTTTGCAGGAACAGGTATACAACCAGCACCACCAGCAAAAGGGCGATTCCGAGTGTTTCCACGATCTCCCGGATACCCTGGGTGATGTTCTTTGTCGTATCCAGAGTTAACGTCAGTTCGACGCCTTTCGGGAAGCGCGCTTCGAGTTCTTTCAGCTTTGCTTTCACGCCGAGAGCGGTATCGACGGCATTCGAGCCGGGCAACTGGTAGATCGCCATCGCCGTGGAGGCGCGACCGTTCGCGCGGCTGATTGTGTCGTAACTCTGGGAGCCCATCTCCACGCGCGCCACATCGCCGAGGCGAAGCGTGGAACCATCGCGCTGGGAGCGGAGGATGATCTGCTCAAATTCCTCGGGAGTGGTAAATCGCCCCTGAGCCATCACCGTCAAGGTGAACTGCTTTCCCGGAGGGCCGGGCTCGGCGCCGATCTTCCCGGCCGGGTTTACCCGGTTCTGTTCCTGAATCGCGTTGGTGATGTCGGAGACGGTAACGCCGAGTTTCGCCAGTTGATCCGGCTTCACCCAGACGCGCATCGCATACTGGCCTGCCCCGAACACCTGCACGCGGCCTACCCCACTCACCCGCGTGAGTTCATCCACCATGCTGATGTTGGCGTAGTTGGTCAGGAAGATGGGGTCTCGCGAATCGTCCGGCGAATACAGGTTGATGAACATCAACGGAGAGCTCAGGAACTTCTGCACGACGAGCCCCGTCATGTTTACTTCAGCGGGGAGTTGCGGAGCGGCCTGAGAGGTACGTAGCTGAGTGAGGATCTGGTTGACGTCCGGATCCGTCTCGATGTCGAAGGTCACCGTGATGCTGGCCTGACCGTTGTTGGCAGACGTCGACGTCATGTACTGCATGTGGTCGACGCCGGTGACTTGCTGTTCGATGGGCGCGGTGACGGATTCCTCGATGGTCTTGGCGTCTCCTCCAGGAAACATCGCCGAAATCATGATCTGTGGCGGAGTGATGTCGGGGAATAGGGCAACAGGGAGCCGCTGCAGCACCACGACGCCCACAATCACCATCACGATGGAGATCACCATCGCGACGATCGGACGGTCAATAAAAAATCTGGACACGCCTTAGTTCGCCTTCCTGCCGGCTTCATCTCCGGCCGCCGCGGGCTTGACGGATACAGTAGATCCATTGAACGCCTTGCCCACACCTTCCACCACCACCTGCTCGCCCTGCTTCAGTCCGCTCTCGACGATATAGCGGGTCCCGATCGTCGGCCCCAGCTTCACCACGCGGGTTTGCACTTTGTTATCCGCCCCCACGACGGCGACCTGGGGCTGGCCCTGGACTTCCGTCACCGTGCGCTGGGGGATGAGCAGCGCATCGCGAACCTCGGCCGATACGGTCCGAATGCGGCCAAACTGGCCGGGCCTGAGCACATTCCCGGGGTTGGCGAATTCGGCGGCGATCCGGATGGTTCCGGTCTGCGCGTCCACTTCCCGATCCGCGAACGCTACGCTCCCTCGGTGGGGATAGACCGATCCATTCGTGAGAATCAACTCCAGTGAGCCTTTGGAACCGCGCAGCAGGTTTCGATGGCCGTTCCCTTCGGCCGGACCCATCAGAGAGAGATACTCGTTTTCGCTGATCGGAAAGTAAACGCGGATCGGGTCCACTTTGGATACGGTGGTCAGCACGGTATCGGTCTTCACCAGATTCCCAATCTGCGTCTGAGCCACCCCGGCGATACCGTCAATCAGCGACTCTACCTTAGTAAACCCAAGGTTCAATTCGGCCTGTTTCACGTTGGCACGCGCCGCCATTACGCCGGATTGCGCCGTCTTTACCGCGGCTCGCGCAGTGGCAGCCCGCGCCTTGCCCGCCTCAAGAGCCGCCTGTGTAGCGGCCAGAACCTGAAGTTCGGTATCAAGCTGGCTCTGCGAGACTGCCCGCGCCGCGGCTAAGGGCTGGTCGCGTTTCACATCAAGCTCCGCTTTCCGCAACTGGGCGGCGATCTGCGCTATCTCGCTATCGGCCTGCAGCACCCCGCTTTGCGCTTGCGCAACCTCACTTTCGGTTTGGGAGAGCACAGCGCGCGCCTGGTCAAGAGCCGCCTGCATGGGCCTGGGATCGATCTCAAAGAGAACCTGCCCCTGGCGGACGAACGAACCTTCCCGGTAGTTCTGCCGGATGAGATATCCAGTTACCTGCGGTTGAATCTGGGCGTTCACACTGCCATCCACCGTGGCGACCCATTCGCTGTGCAGCTCCACGCTCTCGCGGGCCACCGTTGCCACCTCGACCGCTGGAGGCGGCATGCCTTGCGGGCCGGCGGGAGCGGAGCCGGCGCCGCAGCCCGTCAGTGAAATCGCCAGGAGGACGGCGCCGCCCGCGATTGCGCCGGGGGCCGGGAATCGCCATTCGCATGCTGCGCCTGGAGTGGCTGTGCCGGGCGGGTTGAGCCGGTTCCGGAATCGGAACCACCCGCTTCCGACGGTGGGTTCAGTTGTTAGCATCATTCGTCTTGACCTCATCGGCGCGGCTTGCCACGCCCGGAACCTGGATTACCGCTCCTGGATTACGGAACACTGGCCGCCACCGGCTCCCGCCAGATCGAGCAGGCGGACAACCATCGTTTCGAAACTTGCAGGCTTATGCTCTCCCGAGATCGCGGCAAGCCAGACGCCGTCGCCGGCGTACCGCACCAAGTGAGCAACGGCTGCGTCCAGCCCGTCTTCCTCAACCCGCTGTTGCCAACGTGCCTTGTACTCCCTCACGAGTTCCACGGTAGACGGGATTGACCGAAACTGATGCAGGAAGGCGAGCCCTTCGTCGTGAGTTCGCTCAAAACTCTTCACGCAGACACGCAGGTAGGCACGCGTGTATGCGCCGGGCATCCCAGGATCTGACTGCTCAAGGTGAGCAACCATTTCGTCAAACAGATCAAGGTCGTGCCGGATGGCGGCGAGCAGGAGCGCCTCTTTGCTGGGAAAGTGGTGCAGAACTCCGCCCTTGCTCATGGCCGCCGATCTGGCCACTTCATCGATCGTTAGCGCATCGGCGCCTTCTTCCGAAACGATACGCCCCACCGATTGGAGGATCGCCGCTCTTGTCGCCTCACGCTGCCGTTTTGCAGACCCGGATCGACCTGGCTTTTCCGTTTTACTATCAGCGCTCATGCCAAAGGATGAACCAACCGTCTGGTCGGTCTTTCAAACTTTGACGGTAGCAGTTGGGAGAATTGCGTGTCAACCATGTGCTCTCCGGGCTTGCGAGGAAACGGAACTCTACTGGCAAGCTCGGGCGGCGCCGCGGCAAGCGGGAAGCAGCCCTTTCTCTTTGAGCTTGCCCTGCGTGCTATAGCACCCTGTGCGTCACGTAGCGGACGTGGATCGGGCGCTCTTCGTGACCCTGGATTTCGATCAATACCTGGATGCCTTTCGACTCCTCGGCGAACTCGCCAGCCAAACGGCGCTCCAGGTCTCGCAGATGTTCCTCCGAGGTAATGTAAATCACCGCCCCCAGCGTCGCCCAGGATTCGATGCCGCTCATCAGCAGCACGCGTCCGCCCGTTTCCGGTTTCGTCCAATAAGAAACCAGCCCGTAGGAGCGGCTGACTCCTCCCGAATTCACCGGGCCATAGAATTCGGGGTCATCCTCGTGCCGGTCAATGGGCCGGAACCCCCCGCCTCCAAGGGTTCTCGACTCGAACGCCTTGGGAAGCGACAGGATATCGAGGAGAGTTCGAAATCGATAGGACGAGACGAGAATCAGGTTCTTATTTCGAATCGATTCCGGCGAGAGCAACTGGATATTGTCGAGTTCCGTTCCCACGCCCTGATGGGTGACAAACCGGGTCATCCGGTAAATTCCGAGGATCTCCCCAACGCCCGTGTATGTATTTGGAGCGGGCGCAAGGTACTTGCCCAGTTGCCGCGTAAGTTCCTGAATCCGGCTGCTGTCTCCGTTCTCCTGTGTGTCATTCACCTCGACGTCGCGAAGGTAGAGGCCGCCGCCGCGGAAAAACTGCGGGCAGCCGAATGCCAGTTGAATGGGGTGTTCTCCGTTCAGAAGCTGGCCCCAGATCCGCGGGCTCGCCTCGCGCGCCGCGAAGGAGAAGTCTTCTCCTCCCGGGTCAGCGGTCCTCGATGGGAGACTCCCGCTCAGCAGCCATGCGCCGCCCACCGCGCCCGCGCCCGCCGCGAAGGCCGCGCTCAGCCTCAGCCAACCGCGGCGGGAGACCGCGTTCGCCGGCTTCTCCGGCACGGCTTCCGCAACTGGCGCTTCGGGCGCGCCGCCGGATGCCGGCACGAACTGAGGCACGTAGCTGCCCTTGGGGAGGTCAATGCGGAACGGTTCCTCTCTCCCACCGTCCGCATAGTATGTAGCCAGCCGCTTACGCAGGATGGAGGCCTGCACCCGGACGATTGCATCGGTGCGCGGATCGTAGGATTCTCCCCTGCGGAAGACATCGCGCCCAAGCGAATACTCCTTGAGTTCGTCCCCGTGGCCATCGAGGACGGTGTTCACCAGATGATCCAGAAAGAGCTGCAACTGGCGCGCATTCAGAAACTGTGGACTTGCGAGAATGCGCTGCACGTGCGCCCGTACCTCGGCCGCTCCGGCTGCGGAATCCGTCGAAATCCGATGCTCATCGACCGCTTCGCCCTGATCCGCCATTGCAGCAAAACCTATTGATAATACGCGGAATTAACCGTTAAGAGACCGCTCCTAACTACCGCTCAACCCGATTCTATCGTATTCATCTTGATAAGCAACGCAAATCCTGCTTCAGCGTGTTCCATTCCACACTTGGGAGTCTAAAACCAATGCGAGTAAGATCCTCACGGATACTCACCGTTCTCTGCCTGGCCCTTCTGGCAATTCTCTGCCCACTTTCCGCTCAGTCCCCACAGGGCTCCATATCCGGCACCGTCACGGACGGCCAGGGAAGCGCCGTGCCCGGCGCGGAAGTTGTCGCCCGGAACCTCGGCACCAATCTCTCGTTCCGGACAACGACCGGCCAAACCGGGGCCTACTCGCTGCCCATCCTGCCGATCGGCGACTACGAGGTCACTGCCAGCTTCACGGGATTTAAGACGTTCGTCCGAACGGGAATCCGCCTGGAAGTATCGCAACGGCTACGCCTGGATATTCCCCTCGAACTGGGCCAGGTTTCCGAAGTCGTGGAAGTGAAGGCGGAGATCGCCCGCGTGCAGACCGAGGATTCGAACCTGGGCACGGTTGTCGAGAGCAAGCGCATCGCGGAACTCCCCCTCAACGGCCGCCATGTCTTCAATCTGGTGAAAATCGTCCCCGGCGTCCAACCCCGCAGCAATTCCACGGACGGGTTCGCAGAGATCAGCAATCAGGTTTTCTCTCAACTCCGCATCAACGGCGGCCCGGCCTATGGCAATCAGTTTTTCCTTGATGGCGGCGTCAATAGCGCCCCCGTCCATAACGAGATCGCCGTCGTGCCGATGGCAGACGCCGTGGAAGAGTTCAAGGTGGAAACCAGCTCGTTGAAAGCCGAGTACGGCCAAACCAGCGGCGGCGTCGTGAACGTCGTCACCAAGGGTGGGACCAACGAATTGCGCGGGTCGCTCTATGAGTTTCTGCGCAACGATGCCCTTGACGCCCGCAACGCCTTCGCCACGCAACCCGACCCCCGCACCGGCCGCATCAAGCAGGTGCTGCGCTACAACCAGTACGGTGGCACCGTCGGCGGACCCGTATTCATCCCGAAGTATTACGATGGCCGCAATCGCACTTTCTTCTTTTTCGGATATGAGCAGTGGCGCTGGAGGGCGACGGGCAACCCGCGCCTCGGCACCGTCGCCACGGCACGCGAACGCGCGGGCGACTTCAGTAACACCCTCGATGGCCAAGGCAAGCTGATTACCATTTTCGATCCCGCCACCACCACGGCGCGTCCCGGCGGCGGCTTCACCCGCACCCCGTTCGTGAACAATATCCTGCCCTCGAACCGCTTCGATCCGCTCTCCAAGCGGGTCCTCGAGTTCATGCCGGCGCCGAACGCCACTCCCACGAACGCATTCACCAACGCGAACAACTTCATTTCGCTTGTCCCTTCGAGTTCAGACCAGGGCACCACCAACATGCGCCTGGACCACCGCTTCTCGGAGAACGATTCCTTCTTCTTCCGCTACACCGTCACGCGCAACACGCGTAAAGACCAGGGCTGGGGCCTGGGTGCTTCCGATACAGCCGCTCGCAACGACCAGCGCGATAATCACTCCGCCGTGGTCAACTACACCAAGGTGCTCACCCCGACCACTCTCAACGATCTGCGCGTGGCTGTAGCCCGGCAGTGGCTCCCTTTCGAGCATCCGAGCTTCGATAAGAACTGGCCGCAGCAACTGGGTTACCCAAGCATCATTCCTCAGGATCAGTTCCCGCCCGTGACGATCACGGGTCTTCTTGGAATCGGGAGTGCGTCTTTCTCCGCCGGGCTTCGCGCCCAGCATTTCGTCCAAATCGCAGACAGCCTGACCCTCGTCCGGGGTAGCCATACCTTCAAGACCGGGTTTGATCTCCGCTGGACCCGATTGAGCTTCATCAACCGCTCCCGCCCGTCGGGCGCGTTCGATTTCTCGTCGAGCCTCACGAACAATCCGGTCGCTCCGGCTGGAACGGGCGTGGGGCTTGCCAGCTACCTACTCGGCCAAGTGACCGGCGGCGGCCAAGGCTACCGGCCATTCTTTCAGTTCCGCGCTCTGCCCCTCGGCGTCTATTTCCAGGACGATTGGAAAGTCGCGCCCAACCTCACCCTCAATCTGGGAGTCCGCTATGACGTCTCGTTCGGTCCCACGGAGATCCATGACCGCCATTCGAACTTCGATGCGTTCGTGACCAACCCGGAGAATGGCTATCCAGGACAGATGCTGTATAACGGAGTGGACAACGAACCACGTTCCTTCGTCAATCTGGATAAGAATAACATCGGTCCACGAGTCGGATTCGCATGGAACCCCGGCGGCACGGGCAAGACGGCTATCCGCGCGGGTTACGGCCTGATCTATACCATCGCAGAGGTCGGCCATATCCAGGGCGACAACACCAACGCGTTTGGGTTCTCCGTGGACACCAACTTCGCGTCATCCCAACCGGGCATCACCCCGGCATTCCAGTTCAGCCAGGGGCCCAGTGTTCTTCTGCATCCTCTTGGCGCTGCGGGCGGCCCGTCGGCATTCCGCGGCCAGACCGTTCGGTATCAGGACCGCAATGCTCCCACGCCCTATCTGCAGCAATGGAACTTCACGGTGCAGCAGGCTCTTTGGGGCGGCTGGGTTGGAAGCGCGATTTATGCCGGCAGCCGTGGCGTGCACCTCTTCGGCGGCAACTATGATTTGAACCAGCTTGACCCGGCATACTGGAGCGAAGGCCTTGCCCTGCAATCCACGGTGGCGAACCCCTTCCGTGGCCAGATCGCCTCCGGCCCCCTTTCCGGCGCTACGGTACAGAGGCAGCAATTGCTTCGGCCCTATTCGGATTACCAGACCGTCCAGACCTTCGCGGCCACCAACGCGAGCAGCATTTACCACTCCTTCCAGGCAAGCCTCGAGAAGCGTTTCTCCGGCGGCCTCTCCACCCTGATCAGCTACACGGGCGGCAAACTCATCACCGATGCCCTCTCCACTGCGGGCAGCGGCACCGGGGCGACGCTGGAAGGGTACCGCATGGGCCGCTTCAACCGGAGGCTCGACCGGCGAGTTGACCAGGATGACGTTTCCCAGCGGCTGGTGGTCTCCAGCGTCTATGAACTACCGGTCGGCAAGGGACGCCAATTCCTCGCCCAAGCTCCAACCGTGGTGGATCTCATTCTCGGTGGCTGGCAGGTGAACGGAATCGGCACCTTCCAGACGGGCAAGCCCCTGATGGTGAGAGGCGCGAACAACTTCACCGGCATCGGATTCCCGGATCTGGTGAGCGACCCCACCCTCCCTTCCGATCAGCGCAGCGCCAATGGCTGGTTCGATACGAACGCCTTCAAGAATCCGGCCAACTGGGTGCTCGGGAACGCGCCCTACACGCTTCCCAGCACGCGCGGGCCGGGCCTTACCGACGTCAGTTTCAGCCTCTTCAAAACCTTCAGCTTCCTGGAGCGCTTCCGCCTCGAAACGCGCTGGGAGATGTTCAATGCGTTGAACACCGTGAATCTGAACGACCCGAATACGACATTCAGCCCGAACGCGCAAGGCGTCAACACGAACGCCTCTTTCGGGAAGATCTTCGGCGCCCTTGAAGCGCGCCGGATGCAAGTGGGCATGCGCCTCACGTTCTAATAGGAATGTAGGGAGAGAGTATTGATGAACCGACGAGACTTCCATTCGCTCGTGGGGGCGGGGATGCTGGCATCTCCGTTCGCCGCGGCGCAGACGGCGGGGAACGCACCTGCCGAACGCGCCTTTGATTTCGTGGCTTACGGCGGCACGGCCGCCGGCGTCACCACCGCCGTGGCGGCCGCCCGGCAGGGGATGAAAGTCGCGCTGCTCGAACCGCGAGATCACGTGGGCGGCATGGTGAGCGGCGGGCTCTCGGGCACGGACGTCGGCCGCCGCGAAGTAATCGGCGGCATGGCGCTCGAGTTTTACTTGCGCGCCGGACGCCGCTACGATGTGGGCCAGCACCTGGACTTTCTCGCCTGGATGCCCGAGCCGCACGTTGCCGAAAGCGTCTTTCTCGAGATGATCTCGGAGGCGAATGTAACGCTGCTCCTCCGGCATCGCCTCAAGGAAAAAACGGGTGTCACCATGTCGGGGGGCCGCATCCGCTCTATCGAAATGGAGAACGGTGCGCGCTTCTCCGCGCCGCTTTTCGCCGATTGCACCTATGAAGGCGACCTCATGGCGCAGGCCAAAGTCTCCTACACGGTGGGGCGCGAGGGCGTGAAGCAATATGGCGAATCGCTCGCGGGCATCCGCGCGGAAACGCCGCACCACCAGTTCCTCTATCCGATTCCCGCGCGCGACGCCAGCGGCAAGCTGTATCCCGAGATCGGCGATTACCCGCGCGGCACGCCGGGTGACGGCGATTCCAAGGTGCAGGCGTATAACTTCCGCGTGATCGCCTCAAACGATCCCACGAACCGCATCGCGTGGCCCAAGCCGGCGGGCTATGATCCGGCCCACTATGAGTTGCTGGCTCTATATCTGGCCGGAGAGGTGAAACGCCTCAACCGCCCGCCCGTCTTCAATGAGGTTTCGCTCCTGCGGCGGATTCCGAACCGGAAGGCGGATATCAACAACCGCGGCGGCTTCTCTTCGGATTACATCGGCAAGAACTGGGAATATCCCGACGGCAATTACGCGACGCGCGCCCGCATCTGGAATGAGCACATCCTCTATCAACAGGGGCTCTACTACTTCCTCGCGAATGACCCACGCGTCCCGGCTACGCTCCAGATGGAAGTGAACACGTGGGGCCCGGCCCGCGATGAGTACGAGGATACGAACCACTGGCCGCACCAGCTCTACGTACGCGAAGCGCGCCGCATGGTGGGCGAGTTCGTGGCCACGCAGAAAGACCTGCAAACGGATTTGCGCAAGCCGGACGCCATTGGGATGGGCAGTTATCAAAGCGATTCCCACAACATCCAGCGCATCGTCAACGAGAAGGGCTTCGTCGAGAATGAGGGAGACGTGCAGGTGGCGGTGACGCCGTACCAGATCCCCTACCGCATCATGCTGCCCAAGCGCGAAGAGTGCATCAACCTCCTCGCACCCGTGCCGTTTTCGGCGTCTCATATTGCGTTCGCCTCTTTGCGCATGGAGCCGCAATGGATGCTCATCGGCCACGCGGCCGGGGTGGCGGCGAGCCTTGCGCATCAGGCAAACAAGCCGCCGCACGAGATTGATGTCAAGAAACTTCAGGAGACGCTGCTCGCCCAGGGCGGGGTTTTCGAGTACGTTCGATCCGTGCAGAACGATGCCATCGGGAAGCTCGAACGCCTGATTTAGCGGAGATATTGGCAAAGTGCAATGCGCCGGAGGCCTCAGGACGGCCGCCGGCGCATTGCTTTCAGCAGCCCACTCAGTGGCAGCGTATTCAGCACGTCGGCTTTCTCAAGCCAACCCCTTCGCGCCATCTTCACGCCGAACTTCATATTGCCGAGATGCCGCGGCAGATGCGCATCCGTATCCACCACAAATCGAACGCCGCGAGACTTGGCCGCGCGGATCAGGGGGGCATGCAAGTCCAGGCGCTCCGGGCTGCTATTGATTTCCATGGCGACATGGTGTTTCGCGCACGCCCCCGCCACGGCGTCGAAATCGAAGGGGAACGGATCCCGGTGGAGCAGCACCCTCCCCGTCGGGTGCCCCATCACCCGCAGGTAAGGGTTCTCCACGGCCCGCAGCAGCCTCGCGGTCATTTCCGCGCTTTCCTGGCTCATATAGCTGTGGACGCTGCCGATCACGATATCGAGGGATGCCAGCGCTTCGTCGTCGAGGTCCATGCGCCCATCGCGCAGGATATCGCACTCAATTCCGGCCAGCACGTGAATACCAAGGTGGCCTTCCCTGTTGATCGCCTCCACCATGCGCGCAAAGGCGAGCACCCGCTTTTCATCGAGTCCGTTCGCCATGGCCAGCGCCTTCGAATGGTCTGTAATGGCGGCGTACTCGTAGCCCAACTCTTTCGCCGCCAGCGCCATTTCTTCGAGCGTGGCCCGGCCGTCGCTCTCAATCGTGTGCATGTGCAGATCGCCCCGGATATCGGCGAGGTCCACGAGCACGGGCAGCGTGTTTGCTTCGGCGCGCTCAATCTCGCCTGTGTTTTCGCGCAGTTCCGGAGGAATCCACGCCAGGCCCAGTTCGTGGTAGATATCCTCTTCCCTCCCGGCTGCCACCGCGACGGTATTTCCTTCGCGAAAAAGTCCGTACTCGTTCAGGGTGAATTTCCGGCTCACCGCGCGGGTACGCAGCGCGATGTTGTGCTCTTTGCTCCCGGTGAAATACTGCAAAGCGGCGCCCAGGCTTTCCGCCGGCAGCGCGCGCACATCCACTTGCAGGCTCTGGCTCCCCACTTGGGCGCTCGCCTTGTTCGTGCCCTTGCCCAGCACTTCTCCCACGCCTGGCGCGCTCACGAAGCGGTCCAATACGGCCGGCGCATCCGTACTCTCCACGAGCAGATCCAAGTCCCCAATCGTTTCCTTGCCACGCCGGTAGCTGCCCGCCACGTGGATCTTTTCGGGAGAGACAATGGCACTCAGCCACTCGCGCAGATTGGTTGCCACTTCATCCGCGTAACTCACCAGAAAGCGTCCCGCGCCTCGCCGGTAGGTTTCAATGGAACGCAGCACCTTCTCTTCGAGTTTCTGCCCCATCCGCGGCAGTTCGCGTAGCTTCCCTTCCTTGCAAAGCGCTTCGAGCTGGTCGATTGTGCTCACCCGGTAGTGCTCCCAAAGCAGAGCGATCGATTTCGGGCCAAGGCCTTGGATCTTCAGCAGCTCAAGCGCGGTTGGCGGGTAGCGCGTTAGGATTTCGTCGCGTCGCTCGAAGGAGCCCCGCTCTGCGATTTCCCCGAGCACATGCGCGATCCCCTTGCCGATTCCCTTGATATCCGTGACCTTCTTTGAAGGGTCCTTCAGCATCTCGAGAACGGATTCCGGCTGGCTTTCGATGGACGCGGCCGCATTCCGATAACTGCGGATGCGGAAGCCATCCTCCTGGGCGATTTCCATCAGATCCGCCGTTTCGGAGAGCATCCGCGCGATTCGAACGTTGTCGAGCATCTTGCTCCTATCATCCTCCAAGCGCGCACCGGGGAAGAACCCCGTGCGGCGCCCCTCACGCTTCGCCCGTGCTGCATCTTGTTATAGAATCGAGCTACGGCACGCCGTACTCCCGATACCGATTTTTGTTGACCGGGGAATGTTCAATGGATAAGACTGCGCAAAACATACAAGAAGCATTTTTGAACAACGCGCGCAAAGAGAAGATCTTCTTGACGATCTACCTCACCAGCGGAGTGAAGCTTTCCGGGCGCATCAAGAGTTTCGACAAGTATTCCGTTATCCTCGAAACCAATAACCAGGAACAGTTGATCTTCAAACACGCCATTTCGACGGTGGTGGTTTCCCGCCACATGCATGGTTCGCCTCAAGGACCCGGGGCTTCCCAGGGGGCCGGCGCCCCGGCTGGACCCGCGGGCGCGCCGGGCGTGCCGAACGAAGGCTAGCCCAGGAACCCCGCCCGAAGAATACGGATGCCATCCAATCGATCCCGGCAGAATACCCCGGCGGAACGCGCGGTTCTGGTCGGATTGGAATTCGCGCGCCGGCCCGTTGCGCCTGAAGATCCGGCCTTGGCGTACTCCGCTTCCGAATCGTTGGAGGAGTTGAAGGAACTCGCCCGAAGCGCCGGCGCGGAGGTGGTTCACAGCGCCATCCAGCATCTGAATGCACCGAACGCCGCCACTCTGATCGGCGCGGGCAAGGTGGAGGAGCTTGCCCTTCTGCGCGAGGCCGAGGATATCGGCGTGTTTCTCTTTGACGTGGACCTCTCGCCCACGCAGCAGCGCAACCTGGAGCGACGCCTGGGCGCGAAGGTGATTGACCGCACACAACTGATCCTCGATATCTTCGCCAGCCGCGCCCAAACCCGCGAGGGCAAACTGCAGGTGGAACTCGCGCAGCTCGATTATCTGTTACCCCGCCTTGCGGGCCGCGGCGTGGAGATGTCGCGCCTCGGCGGCGGTATCGGCACGCGAGGCCCCGGCGAAACCCAACTGGAAACGGATCGCCGCAAGATCGCCCGGCGCATGCGGAAAGTGGAAACGGACCTTGAAGCCGTCCGGCGCGGGCGTGGCGTCCAGCGTGCCAAGCGGGCTTCGGTACCGCTGGCCACAGCCGCCCTGGTGGGTTACACGAACGCCGGCAAATCGACGCTGTTCAATGCCCTCACGCGCGCGGGCGTGCTGGCCGATAATCGCCTCTTCGCCACGTTGGACCCCACCGTGCGAGCACTCACGCTACCCTCCCGCCGCAAGGTCCTGCTGAGCGACACCGTGGGTTTCATTCGCAATCTGCCCGTGAGCCTCGTGAAGGCGTTCCGAGCCACGCTCGAGGAAGCCGCGGGCTCCAGCATCCTCGTGCATGTGGTGGATGCATCCTCGGAGCATGCGGCGGCCCATGTCGCCCACGTCAACGAAGTGCTGAAGGAGATTGGCGCGGGCAGCATTCCGCGAATCCTGGCGCTCAACAAGACGGATCTCCTCCCGGATGGCGGAAGTCTTCTTGTCCAGCGCTTTGCGGCGGAACCGGGCGCAGCGCACTCGATCGCCGTTTCCGCCGCAAATGGAACGGGCCTGCCGGAATTGCTAGCGCTACTTGACGAGATGCTGCCATACGACCCACTACGCCGGGTCCGCTTTCATTTCCCCCACGAGGCGGCGCAGCAGGTGAACGCGGTTCATGTTGCCGCGCAGGTGCTGCGCCGGGAATACACGCCCGATGGATGCGAGATGGAGGCGATTGCGCCGGCCTCGCTGATTCGGGTTTTGGCCCCCTATTTAGTCGATGAAAATACGGGCGCCGAGCCCCGCGTGAAGCAGCCCTCGCCGTGATTCGAGAATGCGGCGCGCGGCTGGGGCGGAGCGGGCCGGCGCTTAGCAAACACCTGGGCCGCGGAATCGCTTACACTGATGGCGGTGACGCCGTTCCCACGCGGGATTGCAACGGAGCGGAGTTCGGGATCGCTTATGGCGGAGGGCTCCCACATTTCGGCGCACGGCGTGAAGCCATCCGTTGGCGAGCGCGATCTTTCCGTGCGGAAAGCCACCATCCCGAATTTCCTCACGATTCTTCGCATCTTCTTTGTCCCCTTGCTCGTGGCGTTACTGGTGCAGGAGGATCTCGGGATTTCCGTTTGGGGTCACGGATTATCGAATGAGAGCGCCGCGCTCGCGGTCTTTTTGATCGCCGGGCTGACGGATCTCCTCGATGGGTATCTGGCCCGCCGCTGGAAGCAAGTGACCACCGTGGGCACGCTGCTCGACCCGATCGCGGATAAGCTTCTAATTTCGGCGGCTCTGATCGCACTGGTACAGGTCCGCGCAGTTCCCGCGTGGATGGTGATTGTCGTGGTCGGCAGGGAGTTCGCGGTAACCGGTCTGCGTTCCATCGCAGCCGCGGAAGGATTTACGATTCAGGCCAGCGAGTTAGGGAAATCGAAGATGGTCTCCCAAATTCTTGCGGTGGTGATGCTGATTCTCAGCCTCCAGCATGAGTCTCTGCGGTGGCCGGCGCTCGCGATGATGTGGCTTATGGTGGGCTTTGCTCTGGTATCCGGCACGCAATACTTCCTGCGGTTCTGGAGCAAGCTCGATCACAGCGTGAAAACGCACCGCCGCCGGGAACTTCTGGCAATGGAGACCGAACATCGCCAGCGCCTGTTGTTGATGGCCCGCAAGGCAAGGGCGCGCGGACGCACTGTGAAGCGCCCAATCCGTTTGCGCGCGCTCACACCATGGTTCGAGCAGCGGCTTCCGCGCAAACCGGAAAAGAACGCAGCGGCGGATCCACCTAACGAGGCGCCCCCTCGCTAGCGCTCCACTCCGGGCGACCCGGTTGCGCCGCGCCCTTCCGGAGGTGTTTTCGGAGCGGGCGCCTGGATGCTGGCGCCCTCCGGAGTCAGCGTGACGGTTCGCACCTGGCCCACCGGCCCGATCTTGCCCACATCGCTCCCCTGCCAGGTCACGCTCAAGCCGCCCGCATTACCCGTAAGAATCTGCGCCGTTTCGCCCACCCGGATCACGCGGGATTGGCCGGCATCGATCGTCCCCACGTAAACTGTCTTGTCCCCGTCGCGTACCCGCACCCAGGTCAGCGCACTCGCGGAGAGACGAATCTCCCGGTTACCGCTGCCGAGGACGGCGGCCGGAGATGCCGCGGCGGGCGGCGCAGGGGTGGCTACGGTTGCGGCTGTTTCGGATGGCGCGGCGGTTCCCGATGGCGTGGCGGCGGGAGTTGTTGGGGCGGCAGGAGTCGCTGTCGTTGTGCCCGGTTCCGCGGGCGGCGCCCCCTCCGCGGCCAGTGGCGTGGCAGTGAGGCTCGCTCCACTCGGATCTGCCGTGCCCGTGGGCGCTTCCGTAGCTGCCGTTTCCGGTTGAACGGCAGCGGCGGCCGGACTTTCGGCAGGCTGGGATACTTGAGCGGCGTTCGAGGCGTTCCGCTCGCGAGTCTGGAAATCTTCCCAGATCATGTACGCAACGGCACACACGGCGATCACCCCGACGAGGAGGCCAACGGAAAGAAATACCTGCCGGAAAGCGAAAGCGCCCTGGTTCCCAAAAGACGGCAGCGGCGGCAGGTCCGGCTGCTCCGGCAGCGGAAGGGATTCTTGCAGCGCGGCGCTTCCCGCGCCGAACGAGCCAAATTGAATCTCGGTGCTGGTTTCAAATTCATCCGGGTCGAGGCCGAGCGTCGAAGCATACTGCCGGACGAAGCTCTTGCGGAAAAAATCGCCCGGGATCTTTTCCAACTTGTCGTGTTCGATCGCTTCGAGGAAATGAGTCTGGATCCGCGTCTTATCGGCGATCTCATTGAGCGAGAGACCTTGCTTGAGCCGCGCTTCTTTTAGCTTTTCGCCAAGACTAGCCATGAATCTGATTCCCTGAGAGGCAAATGTACCCGTTCGTCCTGTGCCGGGGACGCCTGCCCGAATATCCGGCCACGGATGTGAATCCTTTCCGGATCATATTCTCTTCGATGCCAGACACCGCCACTTGATCCATTTTCTCGCCCCGCACCTTTAGAAGCAACGATTTAGTCACGAACACGGCATCCACTTGTTTCGAGATAATAAGATTACGTCGAAAATGCAGAAAGTATCGGTAGCGATCGGCGGTCCAGCGGCGGTGGCCGCACTCCGTCCGGAGACGGCGGTTGTACCCGTTTCGGATACCTCGGCGGGCCTATGCCCGGCCTGCAACTCCGCGGATTTCGAATCCGTTCTCAGAACAGGGAGGATGGGTGCGCCCCGCACCCTGATCGCCTGCAGCCGTTGCCGACTGTTGCGCATTCTAGGCAACTCCTCACACACGCGGACTCCCACGCTAATGGACGCACTGCATTTCTCGGGTCCCCGGATGTCGCAGTCCGATCGCTTTTACCGGTTCCTCCTCACACAGGCACGCCGGCCGAAGCTACGGTTCCTCGCCAAGGCACTCTTTCGAAAAGAATCCGACGGCGTGGTGCTCGATTGCGGTGGTGGCGACGGAACCTTCGCCCGCGCGCTGGAACAGCAGGACGCCCGGTCACTCTCGGTAGTGGGGAACTCGAACGAGGCGCTCCTCGCATACCATCGCCAGGGCGTTCCCGTCGTGGTCGCAAACCCGGCGGATCCTCCCCTGCGCGCTCCCCTCTTCGATGTCGTCTGCCGGTTGCGCGGTTTGGCGCAGGATGAGGATCCCGTTTTGTGGCTCCACGCCGCCCGGCGATTGCTGAAGCCCGGTGGCCGTATTGTGATCCAGGCTTTCGATTCCGGCTCCTGGGCCTTCCTGATCACGGGCTCGCAGTGGGCGGGTTTGGAAGGGGATTGCGCGCGATACGCCTTCCGGGCGATAGACCTTGAGGTTCTGTTGGATTTCGCCGGATTTCGGATCACGCGCCGCACGCACTTTTTCCCCATGCTGAACGCAAGCGTCTGGGCCACCAGTCTGCTGCCGCGACTGGATCCGGAGGCACGGCGCGCGGCATCCCGGCTTCGTTCCTGGAAGACGCTTCCGTTGGACCTGCTCTATGGAGCATTCACTCTACTGATGTTGCCCATTGGATTGGTGGAATCCGTTTGCCACGCCGGATCCGTACTGATGGTGGAGGCGGAACCGAAGTAAATGCATTACCCATTTTTTTCATGCCTTTTGGGGACGCGGCGTGCCTGGCGAAGCGGCGCCGGCACTTTGCTGCTCGCAGCTCTCTGCGGCGCGGCGCTGCCTGCCCTCGCGGATCAAGCCCCCGCCGTGGTGGATGGAAATCGCGCCATGGCCCACGCCCGCAAGGTCACCGCCTATGGACCCCGGCCTTCCGGATCCCCCGCCCTCGAATCCCTGCGGCATTACATCGCCGGAGAACTCGGGAAAGACAGGCTGACGGTGGAGCGGCAATCCTTCACGGCCCATACTCCAAACGGGGACGTGCCGATGGTGAACCTCATCGCCAAGATCCCGGGGAACCCCAGCCGGCGCATTCTGCTCACCGGGCATTACGACACTAAGCACTTCGCAGAGTTCAAGTTCGTGGGCGCGAACGACGCGGGCTCCTCCACCGCGCTACTGCTCGAACTCGCCACCGTGCTCGCGCAGCGGCAGACAAGGCCGGGCAATCCGGAAATCTGGATCGTGTTCTTCGACGGCGAGGAGGCTGTCGGAGACTGGTCAGAAACCGACAGTCTTTATGGCAGCCGGCATTTGGCCTCGCAAATGGCCCGCGAAGGAAAACTGAGTTCCATCCTCGCGTTGATCAACGTGGATATGATCGGGGATCGCGACCTCAATCTCGCCCTCGAGTACAATTCCACCGCCGCGCTACGCGATCTCGCCGTGAAAGTCGCGGCTGCCCAGGGGCGCCCGGATCTCTTTGATCGGCATCCTTCGGCCATCGAAGACGATCACATTCCCTTTGCCCGGCTGAACGTGCCCGTGCTCAATCTCATCGACTTCGCGTATGGGCCGCGGCACGCCTGGTGGCATACAGACGGGGATACGATCGATAAGCTCGCACCGGAAAGCCTCCGCGTTGTCGGCAATCTGGTGCTGGGGATCGTCGATAGGCTGAGCCGGTAGCGACCCGGCATAGGCTATCCCTCCCCTCCCGCTCTCCCACGCCTGGACGGGCTCCCCAGGGTTGCTCCGGGTGCGCGACGCCCGGCTCTCTCCCATTCCCTCGCGCGTTTCATTATGGTGCAGCCCTCCGAAGATCGGAGAGTTTTCGCTCCCGTGCGCCACTTGTTCTTTATACGAAGCGGTGCTGCGCCGTGGCCCGTCCGCGGGCGCCCAAACCGAATCCATGAGTTTCATTGTCCAATTGCCGCTGTTCTACCTGGCGTTCTACTTCCTGATCAGCGGACTGGACGACCTGAGCGTCGATCTGCGCACGGTTTGGGGCCACCTGCTCCGCCGTTGGGGCAAGCGCGGAAACGAGGCGGAGTTGCCGGACCACGCCCTCCTTCAGCATCTCCCGCAGGCGCGCATCGCCATCATGGTTCCGCTTTGGCAGGAAGCCAAGGTGATCGAGGCGATGGTGGAGACGAATCTCCGTCAGTTGGAGTACCGGAACTTCGCTTTCTTTCTGGGTGTCTATCCGAATGACCACGCCACCATCACCGCCGCGCGAAGCCTGGCCCTGCGGCATCCAAACGTGCATGTGGTGGTTTGCTCGCGCCCCGGACCCACGTCCAAGGCGGATTGCCTGAACCACATTTACCGCCATATCGAAGATCGGGAATGGAGAGGCGCCGCCCACCACGAGCTCATGATGCTCCACGATGCCGAGGACACCCTGCACCCTTCATCCCTCGCGTTGGTGAACTGGTTCGCGGAGTCGCACGGAATGGTGCAAGTTCCCGTGCTCCCGTTCCCCACCCGGATTTCCGAGTGGGTTCACGGCGTTTATTGCGATGAATTCGCCGAGTTTCTCTCCCGCGACATGCGTTTGCGGCAGGATGCCGGCGCCTTCCTTCCATCGAACGGGGTCGGCACGGCCATCCGCCGCGAGTATCTCGATGCCCTGCGCGATGCACAAGACGGTCTCCTCTTCGACCCCGATTGCCTCACCGAGGATTACGAGCTTGGCATGAAACTGGCGGAAGCGGGCTGCCCCCAGATCCTGCTCCCTCTCACGCGGAAGTATGGGGACCTGCTGGCGACGCGCGAGTACTTTCCCCGAACCTTTCGTGCCGCGGCGCGGCAGCGGGCGCGCTGGATTAGCGGCCAATGCCTGCAATCCTGGGAGCGCCATGGCTGGCCGCTCAAGCGCAGCAGTTCGTATTGGTTCTGGAGGGATCGGAAGGGGTTGTGGGGAAATCCACTCAGCATGGTGGCGCTCGTGCTGCTGGTCTTGAGCGCAGTGGCTTGGGTGGCCCCGGAGAGCGCATTCCTCGGCCCGTGGCTGTGGTTGGCTGGGTCTATCCCAGGAGCGGACATGCTCTATGCCGCGTGTACGTTGCTTGCTGTGGAGCGCATCGCCGTAAGAATGTTTCTCGTGAGCCGTGTCTACGGCTTCCGGTTTGCGCTCGGTGTCCCGCTGCGCATGGTGTTAAGCACGGCGATCAACGCCCAGGCCACGGCTTCGGCCATCCACCGTTTCCTTCAGGCCAGAACCACCCGCCGGCGGTTGCGATGGTCCAAGACGGAACATTCATTCCCGGATGCGGCGCCCGCCCCCGCGGCGATGGCGGCCGTCGTGGCGGATGGGTCCGCTTTGGCGGCCATCGTCTCGCCCGATCCCGCGGCACAAGGAGTCGCGTCTCCGCCCCTTCCCGCCGAAGGGCGACGAGCCCGTGGGCGCGCCGCGGGTGCTTGAGGTGCAGGGCTTCCGCGCCAACTGCGGCGCGCCCAATAGAAAAGGGCGGCCAATCCGGCTAAGGATGGCCGCCCGCCATGAACTGAACGCGAAATGCCCTAAAGGAGACGGAAATTCACTTCGATGGTGGCGTAGACGGCAACCGGCTTCCCTTCCTTGGTGCCGGGGCGGAATCGCCACTTGCGAACGGCTTCAATCGCTTTCTCATCCAGGCCAAGGCCTAGTGGACGAACAACCTTGAGATTGGTTGGCTTGCCGGTGGCGTCGATAATCACCGAAAGCACCACGGTGCCCTGATACTTCGCCTTCCGAGCCTCTTCGGAGTATTCAGGCTCGATCTTGTAAACCGGAACCGGGCTTGTGACGCCGCCCCCCACGCGGAAGACGCCGCCGCCGAATCCGCCGCCCTCGCCCTCACCCACGCCCGCGCCCCGGCCCGCGCCAACGCCGGTTCCGCGGCCAGTGCCGATTCCCCCGCCGGAACCCGGCCCGTTCGAGGGCGGCCCGCCGATCACGCCCGAGAGGGGATCGCCATAATTCGCCATATTCACTTGCGGCAACGGGGTGTCCGGCGGCGCGATCACCGTCGGCTCCATCACGAGCTTCGGATTCGGGTTTAGAATCTCCTGGCTTGGGGGCGTGAACTGCTTCATCGAAGCCTTGGGCAACTTGCCCTTGTTCACCGGAAGCGGATTGTTATTGCCTCCGCCGCCTCCGCCGCCCGCCGGCTTCGGTTGCGCCGCGGCCGGCATATAGGCTTCGAGATTCGGCGCTACCAGGCTGACGCTTTCCCTCACCGTTTGCTGCACCGTCTCGTTCGTGCCAAGCGCCAAACCAACCAGCACCAAGCCGATGTGAACCGTCATGGAAATCGCGCGGGACTTGCCGGAATACTCCGACTTGTTCCACATGCTCCTCACGGCAACCGGCTTCGAGGTGAGTTCCAGCGGCGGCAATTTCTCCGGCGCGATCAGGTCCTTCACATTGTGGGCCAAGCTCTTCCAGAAAGGCATGCGCGCTTCGGTAAGCTCGTCGTGGATGGCAATCGGCTTCGAGGTGATGTCGCTCGGCAGATCTTGGGAGTGAAGGGAGTCCGCCAGGTTTTCGCGGATCCGCGTCCAGAACGGCCGATCGTCTCCGACCCCTTTCACGGCAACCGGTTTCGAAGTCACTTCGAGCGCGGGCAGCTTCTCGGGAGCAAAAACATCGCGCAGGCTTCCCGCAATCCTGCCGAAGAGGGACTTTCGTTCGGTTTCTACAAGCAAGCTATCCAGCGGGTCATGCTGGTAAAGCCGCGAATTCGGGGGTTGAGGCGCTTCGCTCATAGCTCTGTCCAAATCGAAACTTCACGAGACCGGCAAACGCACGCCAAGGGATAGGAGCCGGATGGGTCTGATGACCGGCAATCATTGGACGCTCCGGCAGGTTCGCCAGTTACAAAATATGGGAACCACCC
>JADLCF010000155.1 GCA_020847315.1 Bryobacterales bacterium
AACGAACAGTTTCTCGATGCCGGGTTGATCACGAATGCGTTTCTCGAACCGCTCGCGCCGTATCTGGCGCAGGTGGGCGTGGTGATGTTCGAGTTCGGGACGTTCGCCAAGAGCGACTTCGCGGAGCCGCGCACGTTTATCGACGATCTCGACCATTTTCTGAGTGCGCTGCCCCCGGCTTTTCGCTATGGCGTGGAGATCCGCAACCCGGATTATCTGGTGGACGATTACTTCGCCTGCCTGAGGGCGAACCGCGTGGCGCACGTCTTCAATGCCTGGAGCCGCATGCCCACGCTGCGGGAACAAATGGCGCATGAGGCCGCCTATACGGCGGACTTCACGGTCTCCCGGGCGCTGCTGCGAAGGGGGCGGCAGTATGAACAAGCGGTGAAGTCCTTCGAACCCTACGAGCACGTGCAGGACCCCAACCCCGAAACGCGACAGGCGCTGGCCGCCCTGGGAAGGCGCGCCGAACTGGAGAAGCGGATCGCTTACCTCTTCGTGAACAACCGCCTGGAAGGGAATGCGCCGGAAACGATGCTGGCCGTGGCGGATTTGCTGCTAGCGGATTAGCGCGGGCACGAGCTTGGTGAGATGCACCGTTTCTAATTCTAATCCGGCATTCTAGAGGCGATTCGCGGCCTTCCCGCGCTACAATCGGGGATTCCATGGAAAGCCTGCTCCACTCTATTCTCGAACTCAACAGCGCGGTGAACGCCGTGGTGTGGGGCCCGCCGCTGATGATCCTGCTGGTGGGCCTGGGCGTGGTGCTGACGGTGGTGACCGGGGGCATCCAGTTCCGGCGTCTTCCGCTAGTGTTCCGCGAGGTGCTGGGCAAGCTATTCGAGAAGGATTCCGGCACCGGATCCGTGACGCCCTTCCAGGCGCTTGCCACGGCGCTGGCTTCGACGGTGGGCGTCGGGAACATTGCCGGCGTGGCGACGGCGATTTTCCTGGGAGGACCCGGATCGGTCTTCTGGCTGATGGTTTCCGGCGTGTTCGGGATGGCTACCAAGTTCTCGGAGATCGTGATTGCCCTTCATTACCGGGAGCGCGATGCAAGCGGCGTGATGCGGGGCGGGGCGATGTACGTGCTCAGCAAGGGGCTCAAACTGCCCTGGCTTGGGAGTGCATTCGCGATGCTGACCGCGCTGGCGGCGTTCGGCATCGGCAACATGGTGCAGGCGAATTCGGTGGCGGACGCGGTGTATGCGTCGTATTCCGTGCCGCGGCAAGCGACCGCGATCGTGCTGTGCGTGGTGGTTGCGCTTGTCGTACTGGGCGGGATTCAGCGCATTGCGCAGTTCACGACGGTACTGGTGCCTTTCATGTGCGCATGCTACCTGGGCGGAGGCCTCTTTATCGTGCTGCGCTATGCGGAGGCGATCCCAGACATGATCGGGCTGGTGATCGATTCCGCGTTCACCGGGCACGCCGCGGTGGGCGGGTTCGCGGGGGCAACGATCATGCAGGCGCTGCGCATGGGCATCGCGCGAGGCTTGTTCTCAAACGAGGCGGGGCTGGGGAGCGCCGCCATCGTGCATGCCTCGGCTTCCACGGATCATCCGGTGCGGCAGGGGCTGTACGGCATCTTCGAAGTATTTGTCGATACCATCGTCGTCTGCCTGATGACGGGCATGGTGATTCTGCTGACGGGCGCGTGGACCTCCGGCCTGAACGGGGCGGCGCTCTCCGCGAAAGCGTTCGAGATCGGGCTGCCGGGCGTATGGGGCCATTTGGTAGTGAGCACGGGGCTGATCACGTTCGCCTTTTCCACGATCGTCGGCTGGGCCTTCTATGGCGAAACGGGCGTGACGTATCTGTTTGGGACGAAGGCGCAACTGCCCTACCGGCTATTGTGGATCGTCTTCGTCTACCTGGGCGCCACCGGCAGCTTGCAGATGGTATGGGGGATCGCGGATACGTTGAACGGGTTGATGGCGATTCCGAATCTCATCGCGATTCTGCTCTCGATCGGCCTGCTGCGCCGCCTGATTCGGGAGTTCTTTTCCGTACCGCGCTAGGCGCGGCGAGGCGGCGTCACCGGGGTAATTTGCCAACTCCCACGCCGTCTGCAAAGATACGCTAGGAGAGCAAGGCTGCCGTGCCCGCAACAATCCCGACCGCTCCCTCGACAGCTCCGGAAGCACGCCCCAGGGTGAGCCATCTCCATACGTTTTTTCTCTTCCCTTTTGCCATTGACCGCCAGATTGTCCGGGAACAACAGCCCGAGTTTTGGAACGAGCAATCGGATTGGATCGACGGCGCGGACAACTGGCTGCAAGGCATGGGTGCGAAGACGCGCAGCCGGTTCGCCAATCGCGTAGGCGTTTGGAAGCGCGACTCCTACCGCAGCTTCGATCTGAACTCCCTGGCGTACCAGGACATGGTCTTCTTCCACCCCGTGGTGCGGCGCATCTTCTTTGACGCGAACCACCCGGTGCCCGATGAAACCGAGCCACGCACTTTGCTTCGGGTCTACACCGTGCCGCTTCCCGCGGGAGCGCGGCTTTTCTACGAATGCGAGGATGTCCGCGGACGCTCAGCCAGGGTGCAGGTGACCGATCTGCGTCTGTTCATCTTCGCGAATGGAGTGAGTACGCTCTCGATCGGCGTGGAGGCCTTCGATATCGAGGTGGAGCAGGCGCTCTGGATCAATGAGATGATGCGCAAGGTTTGCCCTTCGAGCGGGCGGCAGAAGCGCGAAGGACGAATCCCTTCACGGGCGGCGCTGGTGCTCGAAGAGGACGAGCAGGAGCAGATCATCGTCGAGGAGACCTTCCCCTCGGCCAATATCGTGGGCTATTACCCACCCGTTTCCCGGCTGGTGCAGGCACTGCTCTACTTCGTGAACTACGGCAAACGGGAATTCGAGCAACTGCTCGACGAGCGGATGATCGTGAACACCTACGTCTCCATCGACCCGGAATCCCTGGCCGAAGGATATGCGGAATCGGAGGATCTGCGCCGGCTGCTGAGTCTTTTTCTTTGGGTGGACCGCTACGCGCCGGAGTACCGCTACGAGAAGCGTTTCGTGCGCCAGCGGCTGCGCAAGACGCTTTACACGCGCTGGGCGCACGAAGGCACCTACTACGGCTGCACCGGGTATAGCGACCTCACGTTTACGCTCGGGGCGCGGGATTGCGGCGAACACGCGCTCGAAGAGGGCTTCCTGGTCCACCGGATGTTCAACACGCGCTATTACCTGATGGCAATGGTGGCGTTGTTTTACCGGGCGACGCTGCTCGATTTCGAAGAGAAGGTGGCGCTGGTTTCGAAGCGCCTCTACGAAGACCAGGCCGACGGGGCGATCGACGAAGAGAATCTCGAAGTGGCGGGGGCGCTGCGCGGCGAGTTCCTGCACTTCTCCAACTACTGGTTCTATCCGGAACTGGCCAATAAGGAGGAGGAGCACGAGCACTTTCAAATGAAATGCCACGCGTACGGCGTGTTCGCACGGAAAAAGGAAATCGAGGAAGATCTCGACAAGCTGAATTCGTTTCTCCGGGAGATCTACCAGACCCGCAATACGTTGGCCATCAACCGCCTCGCGATGTTGAGCATCATTACCGGGCTCAGCGCAGTGCTGACAGGGTTCTTCGGGATGAACTTCGGGCGCGAGTTCGCCCGGATGGTATTTGAACCGACCGGAACGTTCCCCGTTGTCCACTGGGCCGCATTGCTCTTCGTTACCGTGTGTTCCGTGGGCGCGCTGGCTTTCGGCATTTTCCTGATCGCCCGCAATTGGGGCGATTACCGCGGCATTCTGCTGCCCCATCTCGCCCGCAAGGACGGCGAATGGCAGTGGTACAGCCTCCGCAAGGCGGATTTGCGGGAGGAGGAACGCGACGAGGACGAAGTGTAGCCCCGCACCCCTTCGGCGACGCCCGCGCCGTCATGAGGCTAAAGTTTTGCGCCGATCCGTCCGATAAAGCAGCTTACCGGGGGAACCGCGTTCCCGCCCGGTGAGACAAGCCGATCGAAAGCGCAAGACACGCACCATGGAACCCAATCAAAGTGGCAGGCCCGCTACCGCTGCGCCCACCCTCGACCGGAGCGTGCTCGAAGAACTACGCGAGTACTCGGGTGAAGAGCAGGACCTCGCCGAAGAATTGATCGAGTTGTTCCTCGAAGAATCCCCACAGCAACTGCTGGCCCTGCAGAGCGCCCTTCGGAATGCCGATTCCGCGGAGGTGGAAAGACGATCCCATCGCTTGAAGGGAAGCGCCGGAAGCATCGGCGCGATGCGCCTCCGCGAGATCTGCGAGGGCTTGGAGAGCGCCGCGAGAACGAGCCCGGAGCGGCTTGCCGAGACAGCCGACACGGAAGTGGCGGCCGAGCTGGATGCCCTTCGCAAGGCGCTCGAAACGTTCCCCAAGCGCCCCGCCTGAGGAAAAGGGCATATCGGCGGGCTCTGCCTACCGGGCTTCACGGGTTCCCTTCTTGCGGCGAGGTTCGCTCCCAATGCGATCCCCGCGCGGCGGGCTCCAGCACGCCCGAACCGAAGCCGGGCGCAGACGCGCGCGTGGCCGGTCCGCTCTTCCCATTAGCGGGTGGACCTTTCGGCACAATCGCACCGCTTTATATAATTGAACTGGTTGACCGAATGAAACGAGATCCCCAGGAGGCCGACGTCACGACGATCCTGGAACGTGTCCGGTCTGGCGATCAGGATGCGGAGGCCGAGCTGTGGCCGCTCGTTTTCGACGAACTGCACCGAATGGCCGTGGCCCAACTCCGCAATGAGCGCACCGGCCACACGCTGCAACCCACCGCACTGGTGAACGAAGTCTTCCTGAAGCTGACCGGCGGCCGGAGCATGGATTGGAAGAATCGCGCGCACTTCTACGCTCTGGCGTCGAAGGCGATGCGGCGGATTCTGGTGGATCACGCCCGCGGCCACGGGCGCATTAAGCGGGGCGGGGACTGGCAGCGCGTGGAGTTCGAGGGCGGCATCGCATATCATCCGGAAAAGTCCTGGCAGATTCTTGCCCTGGATGAAGCTCTGGACCGGCTGGCCGAGTGGGACCGGCGGCAAAGCGATATTGTAGAGATGCGATTCTTCGGTGGGCTCTCCGACGGGGAAGTGGCGGAATCGCTCGGGATCTCCGTCCGGACCGTAAACAGGGAGTGGCTGTTCGCGAAGGCGTGGCTATGGGATCAGATCTCGAGATGACTCCGGAGCGGTGGCAGCGCATCAAACGCCTGTTTGACGAAGCACTTCCGCTCAGCGCCGCCGACCGTGTCGCTCTACTCGAAAATGCCGCGGAAACCGATGGCGAGACGGCGCAGGAAGTCCGGCGGCTGCTCGCGCGATCGGAGAGCGCGGGAAGCTTTCTGGAACAACCCGTTGGCGATGCGCGCAAGATTCTGAGCGATGCCGCGCAGGAAACGGAACCCCTACTCAGCGTGAACCGGCGGCTGGCCGGCCGCTTCGTGATTGAGCGGTTCATCGCGCATGGGGGCATGGGCGAGGTTTACCGGGCGTTCGACACAGAGCTCGCCATTCCGGTAGCGATCAAGACGCTGCGCCGGGAGTATGCGCGGGACGCCGCATTCGTCGACCGCTTCCGCCGGGAAGTCCAAACCGCCCGCTCCATCCACGGAGATCACCTCTGCCGCATCTTCGATATCGGCCGCGACGGCGAAGGCGAGAAGGCGATCATATACATTTCGATGGAATTTCTCGACGGCCCGACGCTTCGGGACGTAATCAAGCAGGAATCGCCCTTGGCGCTCGAGGCCGTGCTGCCGGTGCTTCGGGATATCGCGAGCGGCCTCGACTCTTTGCGGCAGCGGGACATGGTCCACCGGGACCTGAAGCCGGGGAACATCGTGCTGGTGGGCTGGCGATCCGCATCGCAGCGCGCGGTCATCACGGATTTCGGGCTGGCCCGTTACGGGCTTCGTAGCGGCGAATCGGGCGAAGCATCCGCCGAGACTCGAACCAGCCATTCCGGGCGGATCGCTGGAACGCCGGACTACATGGCGCCCGAGCAATTGAACGGCAAGCCTGTCTCCGCGGCCACGGACGTTTATGCCTTCGGCGTAGTGGCGTACGAGATGGTGACCGGGAAGCGGCCCTTCTCCGGCGACGGCTGGGAGAGCGCCTTCCAGCGGCTGACGGAGGATCCGGAATCCCCCCGCACGCACTCCGCCACATTGCCTCCCGTTTGGGAACGGGCGATCCTGCGCTGTCTTTCCCGCGAGGCGGAAGACCGGCCCGAATCGGCGCGGCTTGTCGTTGAAGTGCTGGCCGGCGAACAACCTCTGGCGGCGCTTCAACCCGGCGCGGTACGACGGGCGATTCGCCGCGTTTCGCTCTGGAAGGTTGCCGTGGCGGCGCTGCTGCTTGCCGCCGCCGTCGCCCTAGGGTGGGGTATCGCGTCTCAAAAGTGGTTCCGCCTGGGGAAGGGGTCCGTCGCTCTTGACCCAGGGAAACATATCGCGGTGCTTCCCTTCACTTCCTCTGATCTCGACCCTACTCTGAGCCCTTATGCCGATGGGTTGATGGACACCATCACCAGCCGCCTCACGCAGTTCGAGCAGGAGGATGCACAACTCCTGGT
>JADLCF010000156.1 GCA_020847315.1 Bryobacterales bacterium
AGCGGCCTCGCGTGTGGGCATGAGCGCATGACAACCGGGAATCGAGGGAACCTCGGCAACCCAGCCGCTGGGCTCGTTCCGGTAAAGCACCACCTTGTAATCGTCCAAGCTCACCAATTTGATTGTATCGAATGACATCCCGGCTTGAACCACGTTTGGTGGGGACGAGAGGGGCGAAGGACGATGAGTCTTTGACAAGCTCGGTAGACATGGCGCTGGGCATTGACCGCGCGTGTGGCTTGGCGCGAGTGTCGTGGGCGGGCCGGCACAACACCCGAAATCCCTGCCTCAGCCGGCGGCTAGCGGAGGAGGATCGGGCACCAGTTCTCTGGCGCCGATGCGCCCGGCGTAGTCCACCGGAAGATCTCGCAAGGAATGCAGTTGGCCGGGCAACAGGTTGACAAGAGCGTGAATGCGTTCCGCGCGCTTCCGCAGGTGCAGGACGGCTCCATGCTCCAAGGGTTGTTTCGCCGCCTGGATCTCTCTCAGGCGCGTACAAAAGCCTTCCAGCAGAACCTCGATTTCCCACAGGGACCGAAAACACTTGGTCAACCGCACCATCTCCGATTGCGTCAGCAGGTCAATACACTGGTTTCGCACCGAAGCGATATCCTCCAGCTCATCCCTGGAATAGAGAGGCGCGCCGTCCACCACGCGGCCCGCCTGCAAAGTGTCCTTTTCCACGCGGGTCAGCCATCGTTGGTTTTCGCGGGCATCCTCGAAGTGGTTCCAGAGACACACCGTCAGATAACTCATCAATCGCTGGCGCCGGACGGCAATCGCAACGCAGCGTCCCAGAAGCCAGGCAACGAATCCACCCAGTGCGGCCGCCAACAGTTGGTCCGTCATGTCGATTTCCGCCTATGAGGGCACGCCAGATCCCGTTAGAAGTGAGCGCCCGCTTCCCGATTGGAAATGAGCGGCGCTCAGTTCTCATAGGCTACGCCAGCGCGGCCGCTTTGGCAACGGGGTGATGGATGGCCGCGACAGCCCCGGGGCGCTTCCCGGTTCTGATTTCAGTGAGGAGAAGAAGCAGGCAGCAGCCAGGCTCCGCCGAGTTGCCAGCGGGCCCGGCGAATCGCTCATACAACCGCGCCGGAACTCGAGACCGAATTCGGGGGCAGCACTGTGGACTGCTTCCCTAAACTGAGACACGGAACATTGAAGAATTAAGGACAGCTTGATTCTGCCATCATGGGCTCACTGTGACGACGGATGGAACCGGTCGCAGTCGGCCATGCGCCAAAGTTTTTTTGCCGGGCGCGTCGATTTCTCCATTGGTCACACGACTCAGAGGAAGAGCGCCAAGTACGGTGCCGCGCTCAAAGGAGAAAAACATGAGATCCCTTTCAACGGGGAGAGCAACGCAGGATTCGGAAGCGGGCCGTCCGCCGAGTTCCATGGGCGTATGCATGCGCGCCTCTGGCGGGAGAATCACAGGGGCCGATAGGCCATTTGCGGGATTCAAGGAACCCCTCGCGGGGTACGCCGTACTGGAGGGGAACTCGAGCGAGGATGCGATTGAACGACCCCGCCGGTTCATGTGGGTTCATTTTGGTTCCCTCGGACCCAACTACAAGGGGGTATGTGGAGTCCGCCAGTTTGTGGGAGGTCGGGGGTAGAGCCATGAAATCATCTGTGTGGGTGTCTCGCGGAGCGGTCGGGTTGGCCGCATTATTCTTATTCCTGGATGCCTTCGGGAAGTTAGCCAAGGTCCCGCAGGTCATAGAGGGTTCGTCGCGCCTGGGTTTCGGCGAGGCGACGCTGCCTGGGCTTGGTGCGGCGTTGGCCATCAGTACCTTGCTTTACGTTGTTCCTCGGACTTCCGTCCTTGGCGCCATTCTGCTTACGGGCTACCTTGGCGGAGCGGTGGCGGCGCATGTGCGCATCGCTGATCCGGTGTTCGCGGTCTTATTCCCCGTGCTGATGGGGGCTCTGGTGTGGGGCGGAATTTGGTTTCGGGAAGCCGGGCTGCGCTCACTCCTGCCGCTCCGCAGTCGATGAGGGTTCTTGCCGGCGTGGATGCGAAGGCGGCGCGGCCACGCCCGCCGCTTCCGCATCCTCAGCACGATGCCCGCGCGTCTGTGGCTTCGTTTCGCAAAACCGCGGCTTCATCCGTCGCCGAATGCCGCGCTTTGTGGCAATCCCGGCGCAAGCCGCAAGGAGGCTGGGTGCGGTCACGGCAAATCGCATCAATCGCAATTCCATTCAACCCGCTGACATTAAGGCACATATCCGCGCGCCGAACAGTCCGGCCTCGGACGATGGTTCGTTCTGGCGAACCCAATCCGTAGAATCGAACGTGCGGGAGAACTCCGTGTACCGGCGGATCTGGCGACCCACCGGGCTAACACACTCCTGCCAGGGCTCTTTGACAGCAGAACCGATCACAATCCCTTGTGGACGTGAGGGGCAGCAGCAGCTCGGGTTTTGTCCGGATGCATCCGGACAAAACCGGACAAAACCTCACTCTCCCAAATTCCCGTATCATCCTTCGGAATCAGTAAGATCCGTTCCCTTAAGCCACTCTTGGCCGCGCCGGAGAATTTTTCACAAACCCGGACAAATCTTGCTTGGTCCATTCTGCGCGGCCCAGACGAATCGCGGCGCCGGACAGGGTGGGCGCAACGTTCCGTTGCGGAATCGGCATCGCGGAATGGCGAGTGCAGTGCGCTGCATCGTGGGCCTCGTTCCGATATGCAGGGGGAGAACCGGACTGGGCGCGGCCCAGTTAGCGGCCTATGTTATCCTCAGCCTTTTGGAAGGATTGCCATGAACTCGCTGACCATCGCCGAGGGGCTCGGCTTGATCTTTGATCTCGACGGAGTGGTGCTGGATTCCAACCCTGTGCACGAAATTGCGTGGGCGGAATACTTGAAGCGCCTTGGCGTGGCCATGCCCGATGGGTTCGCACAGCAAATGTACGGGAAGCGCAATGACCAGATTCTAGAGGAGCTTTTTCCCGGCCTCGCTCCAGAGGACATCGTGAAGCATTCGCAGGATAAGGAAGCGCTTTTCCGCGTACTCATGGCGCCGGAATTTGAGGAGCGCCTCACGCCGGGCCTGCGGGAGTTTCTTGCCGCGAATGCAGACCGCCCCATCGGCTTAGGCACGAATGCGGAGAAGGCGAACGCCGATTTCGCGCTCAATACCGCGGGCATCCGGAAGTATTTCCGTACGGAAGTGAACGGCTGGATGGTGCCGAACGCGAAGCCGGCGCCCGATATCTACCTGCGTGTTGCCGATGAACTGGGGCTGGCTCCCCGAAACTGCATCATCTTCGAAGATTCGTTTTCAGGTGTCAGTGCGGGGCTTGCGGCTGGCGCGCGCGTGGTGGGCATCACCTCGACCCACAAGCATTTCCCTATGCTCGACCTCAGCGTCCGCCATTTTGCCGAACCTGCCCTTGCGGCATGGCTCGCGAAACAACGGCCCATTTAAGGTTTCCGCGCCCGAACGATCCTGTCCGCGCGGGCAAGCCCTTTGCCGAAATTCCTTCCACGGCGATAGAATTGGCGTGGACGTATGAAAGATGCGGGCTCGCGGCCGGCGATGGATATTCCGGTGTCCCGCCGATACGTTTCCGGAGAGAGGGAACCATGAACCGACGATACTTCCTGATGAGTTCGGCGGCGGCCCCGGCCGCGCTTGCCGCAACCAAACCTTTCAGCCCGAGTGATACGATTCGCGTCGCCGTGCTCGGCGTGAATGGCCGCGGCCAGAGCCACTTTAATGGTTTCCAGCCTCAGCCGAACGTGCAGGTGACGACGTTTGTAGATCCCGATCTTGCCATCGGCAATAAGCGGGCCGCGCAGTTCGAGAGCAAGTTCGGCCACCGGCCCAAGGTGATTCAGGACATGCGGCGGGTGTTCGACGACAAGGATATCGACGTCGTTAGCATCGCCACGCCGAACCATTGGCATGCGCTCGCCACCGTGTGGGCCTGCCAGGCGGGCAAGGACGTCTACGTCGAAAAGCCCGGTACCCATTCGCTCGCGCAAGGCCGCAGCATGATCGCTGCGGCGAAGAAGTACAACCGCATCGTGCAGCATGGCGTGCAACTGCGTAGCTCCGAAGCGGTGCGGGAGGCGGTGGCCAAGCTCAACGAAGGCATTATCGGCGATGTCTACATGGCCCGCGCCACCATCTTCAAGTGGCGGCCGAAGCTCGAATTCCATCCCAATGAAGAGCCGCCGAAGGATCTCGATTACGACCTTTGGCTGGGCCCCGGCAAGTATCGCCCGTATTCGAAGAATCACGTTCACTATAACTGGCACTGGACCTGGGATTACGGCAACGGCGAGATCGGGAACCAGGGCATCCATGAGACCGACATGTTGCAATGGGGCCTTGGCGTGAAGCTGCCGACGCAGGTTTCGGCGATGGGCGGCAAGTATCTCTGGAACGATCATCGCGAAACGCCCGAAGTGCTGACGGCGTTGTGCGAGTTCGGCAAGGAGAAAAAGTACGCGGAGATCGCCGTGCGTTTCTGGTGCTCCAATAACGAGACCGAGTCCGCGAACGGGAACCTCTTCTATGGCTCCGAGGGCTACCTCGCCATTAGCGGGTACGAAACGTACAACTTCTACATGGGCCAGAAGCGCACGCCGGGGCCTTCGGGCAAGTCACCCACCCTGCACTTTGAGAATTTCATCAAAGCCGTGCGCAGCAGGCGGACTGAGGATCAACATGGCCCGGTGGAGACCGCGCACTACGCCTCGGGCCTCGCCCACGTCGCGAACGTCGCGTTCCGCAGCGGCGGCACGTTGACTTTCGATCCGGACAAAGAGCAATTCGTCAACAGCCCCAAGGCCAACGAATTGCTCAAGGACACGTACCGCAAGGGCTTCGAGTTGCCTGCGCCGGAAAGAGTCTAGACCGCGGAACGGAAGCTGCGTTAGGGAGGAACGAATCCGATGCGAACACTCAATAGACGGGAACTTTTGCAGGCAACAGCGGGGCTGGGCTCGCTCGTGGGCGCTGCCCGGCTCGGGGCGGCCGGCGGCGCGGGCATGCACATGGGGCTGGTGACGTATATGTGGGGGGCCAAGATGGATCTCCCCACGCTCATCTCCGCCTGCGCGAAGAGCGGAATGCTGGGGGTGGAGGTCCGCACGCAGCATGCGCACGGCGTCGAGCCCTCGCTGACGAAGGCGCAGCGCGCCGAAGTGAAGAAGCGCTTCGCCGATAGCCCGGTGACGCTGGTGGGCTATGGCTCGAACTGCGAATTCCATTCGCCGGACCCCGCCGTGCTGCGCAAGAACATCGAAGAGACCAAGGCCTACGTGCAACTGATGGTCGATTGCGGCGGGCACGGCGTGAAGGTGAAGCCGAATACGCTGCCGAAGGACGTTCCGAAGGAAAAGACCATTGAGCAGATTGGCAAGGCCCTCAATGAGGTGGCTGCCTACGCGGCAAATGTTGGACAGAAGATCCGTGTGGAGGTGCATGGGAATCTCACGCAGAACCCCACGGTGATGAAGCAGATCTTCGATGTCGCGACGAACAGGAACTGCTACATTTGCTGGAACTGCAACGACGAAGATCTTGACCCGCCCGGCCTCG
Source organism: Bryobacterales bacterium (assembly GCA_020847315.1). Taxonomy (GTDB): domain Bacteria; phylum Acidobacteriota; class Terriglobia; order Bryobacterales; family Bryobacteraceae; genus JACTMJ01. The sequence continues at coordinate 5,566 of JADLCF010000156.1, forward strand.
ATGCAAACTTCGCCATGCTCAAGCCCCGTTTTGGAGATACGGTTCACGTGCGCGAACTGAACACCGGGGAATACCCATACCAGAAGCTGATGAAGCTGTTCATGGACATGAACTATAAGGGTTGGATTCTGATGGAAGCCCGCACGGAACAAGCCGATAAGGTGGCGGCGATGGCGGAGCAAGTAGCCATCTTCAAGAAGATGATCGCGAGCTGATTCAAACAGGTTTCGAAACCGGCGGGCCGCCTCTTCCATCCGCGCCGATGTGTCTCATTGATTCGGGGACACCGGCGAGGTGGAGGGCGCGGCCCTTTCTTTTTTGTGTGGAGAATCCATCGCGTGAGCCGTCCCGCCGCGATGGCTCCACGGTTTGCGATGAGTGAGGAGAGATGACCGAGTATCGGTTCGAGGTTTCGGCTGAGGAAGCGGGCAGCCGGGTGGATGCATGCCTCGCCAGGCGTCTTCCTCTGCTCAGCCAGACGAAGCTGCGAGGCCTGATTGCCACGGGCGCCGCTTCGCTTGCGGGAAACACTCTCTCGATCGGCCAGCGCTTGAAAGCGCACGACGTGGTCGGGTTCCGCTTCGATCCGGCGCGCACTCCCTGCTGCTATCCGGAAGCGATTCCTGTGGAAGTTCTTCGGGAGGACCCGTGCTTCGCCGTTGTGAACAAGCCGGCCGGAATGCTGGTTCATCCCACGAAAGGGGTGAAGCGCGGCACGCTCACCAACCGGCTGCTCGCATTTTTGAACCCTCGGCTGACAAGTGTGGAGGTGAGGCCCGAAGGGGGAGAGCCCACGCTGTGGCCCCGATTCGTTCACCGGCTGGATCGCGAAACCTCCGGAGCGATTCTTTTGGCGAAAGATAGCGGGAGCGCCGCTTCGCTCGGCAGGGCGCTTGCCTCCGGGCAATTTACGAAATCGTACCTGGCAATCGTGTGCGGGCATCTTCCCCTCGAGCGGTATGAGGTGCGAGAGCCCATCCAGAGGTATGATGACGCGCCTCCGCACTGGCGGACAGGCGAGGACGGTCAAGAGGCGTTCAGCATCGTCGAGCCGCTTCGTTCGTTAGGGAAGCGGCTCACTCTGTGCCGGTTGCAGCCGGTGACGGGCAGAACGAATCAACTGCGCATCCACTGTTCCCACCTCGGAGCTCCGATTCTCGGAGATGTCCTCTATGGTGGTGAGGCCGCGGCAAGGCTGATGCTCCACGCAGGGAGCCTCGAATTTCCGCATCCCGTGGGTGAGGAGAGGGTGAGCGTATCGGCTCCCGTGCCGCAGGCATTCCGGGAAGCGTGGCCGGCGGATTGGCCGGTTCTCCTTGAGCCGTAACGGAAGTAGACGGACACCCCATATAGGGTCGCCCGTCTTCATTCCAAAGGAGCGGCATTTCAAGCGAGCGGCGCAATAGCACTGCGCTTACGATCGCGCGAAGCGGTTTCGCTTTTGCAGGCCGATAAGCGCGAGTCCACTCCCGATCAGCAACATGGTGAGTGGTTCCGGAATTTCGGCTGTGCTCGGAACTTCGTTGTACACGTAGGTAATGGTTCCGCGCGCAAGTCCTTGCGTGAAGGTTAATGTGGCCAGGTTGCCGCCCGGGCTTACTTCGAAGCTCCCGAGAGCGCTCAAGTCCAGGGTGATATTTCCGGCTCCGGAGAAGATGCCTAGAATCGAGGCATCGGAGATGGAAGTATTGGCTGACTTCACCACGTTCGAGAAGGAATTGGTGGCGAAGTCCGTGCCCTGGAAGTCCGGATTCACATCGGAATCCCCACTCACGGAGAAGGTGAACGACGCAACCGGCGATACGGAAAGCAGCGGTCCCGCGGAGAGGTTGGACAACCGCAACTGTACCGTGGTGGAACCGGTCCCGTTAGTGATCGCATTGGCGTCTTCGTTGTCGATGTACTGTGTCCCGTTGATGGTGCCCTCGAGATCGAAGTTAATGGACAGCAGCGTTCCAAGGAGAGGATCGAAGCGGGCCACGTCCGTTGAATTCAGGAAATTCACGGACGCGGGCGTTCCCGATGAGGGGATCGTGAAGTTCTGAACGACTTGCGCCGCCTGTGAGAATCCAGCGCTCAGGACGAGCATCAGAATCATGCATATATTCCGCATGTGACAAAGTGCTCCTTTGTTCTAGTAGGTTTCTATTGAGAGGCTCCGCGCTCCAGTCATGGCGCGGATTTTGCGATTAAAAACCTCGCCTCACAAAGGGAGGATAGCGCGCGGCCAGAGGTGTACTCCAGCCGAATTGGGTTAGTTTGCAACAAGTTTGCAATCGTTTCCTCAATTGCAAGCGGTATTATTTATTCGTCTTGGGATTCGGGAAAAAGGAAACAAGTGGAACAATAATTAACGTATGTAACTGTACAAATAGAGTCGATATGTTAAAAGAAATTATGCCGGAGGCAGCGCCTATAGAATGGCTTGGAGAGCCGTACGGACATCATCAAGCACTTCCGCTTCAACGGCGGAGGGAGCGATGCGCATGACCTTGCTCTGGGCGGCTCCGCACGGCTGCCATCGATCGTACATGCGCTCGTTCGGGTAGCCCTTGAAGAGAGTGATGGCCGGAACTCCCATGGCGGCAGCGGCGTGCTGGCCGGCGGAATCGTATCCCACGTAGAGGGAAGCCTGCCGGATCACACGGCAGAAATTCGCGAAGCTGCCGGAAAGCGTTTCGATTCGCCCGGCTGGAATACCGCTTTCGGCAACGGCGCGCCGCACCGCGTCCGCTTCCGCGTCTCCCGCGCCGCAATCCACCCACACACGGCGGCCCGTTCCTGTGAGAAGCCGCAAGATCTCCGATTCGAACCGGGCTGAGAGCCGCTTCGATTCGTTGTTCCCGACGCCGAGACTCACGCAAATCCCACCGCGGGCGTCGATTGCAGGCGAGTTGTGGCCGGAATCGCTCAACGCGATTACCGGGCGAGCCCCCTTGATGCCGAGGTGTTCGGCGCACCAGGCGGAGGCCAGAACGCTCAAGCTTTCGCTTGATTCCGGAGCGGTTGAACGGCTCTCGAAATAGAGGCTCGAACGCAGGGGCGCCGTGGGCAGCAACCCTAACTGGGAGATCCGGGAATCCGGGTCCATGAGCCAGACATCCGGTTCGTCAAAGGCGCCGTCGAGGCTATGCACTACCGCGAAACGTTCGGCTAGAGTGCCCGCTCCCGGATAGTCAATCGGCCAATGGCGGAGGTTTGGACTTCCCGCGAAGAGTTCGAAATTCTTGGCCGGTCCCGCGAACCAAAGCGTCGATTTGGGGAACCGCATCCGTAGCGCCTCTAAGAAGACGCTGGTGATGGCGATGTCCGCGCCCAGAGTGATGCGGGAGAGCACGATGACACTTTCCGGCGAGCCGCCTGCGAGAGCGCGCGCGGGGGCGCCGCATAGCTCGGCGTAGCGCTGCTGCAGGAAACGGTCACTGAACGCGGGAATGACCGCCGCGATCACCTTCGAGAAGAGTTCCACGTAGCATTGGGTGAGTTCGGGGCTGAAGCGGTCGGAGAGTTCTTCCACGACCGCGCGAATCAAGGTCCGCGCCGCGGCCACGGCCATCGGGCGATCGTCAGCCAGCGCGACGTCCAAAATCCTGCGGAGTGATTCCCAATCTGGGTTGGATGGATTGGCGAGACAGGAATCCCTTAGCCGGATTGCCGCCTCGTTCAGCAGGTTGGCGTCCATGGGCGTCTCTAGCTTAAGAGAAGTATTTCCCGACGATCGGCCACAGCTTCTGCTTCGTCAACTCAGGAACCTTGGCGGGGTCTGTAATGATCGCATGGCGAAGCGCGCTATGCGCCTTGCAAGGGAGATCCAGGGGCAGGCGCGCCACCGCTGCCGCCACGACCTTCGCGGCGTTCTCCGCATTCTTCGTGAGGTTCGCGATGATCTCCTCCACGGTGACGGCATCATGCGCCTCGTGCCAGCAATCGTAATCCGTCACCATGGCGACGGTGACGTAAGCGATCTCGGCTTCGCGGGCGAGCTTCGCTTCCGTGGCATTCGTCATCCCGATCACGTCCATTCCCCAGGAGCGGTAAAGGTGGGATTCCGCGCGCGTGGAGAATGCGGGGCCTTCCATGCACAGATAAGTACCGCCCCGGTCCACCTTCACCCCGACTTCCACGCAGGCGCCGTGGACGATATCGATCAACTCCGGAGAGACCGGGTCCGCCATGCTCACGTGCGCCACCAGGCCCTCACCAAAGAAGGTGTTGGTCCGCTTGAGGGTGCGGTCCACGAACTGATCCGGCAGCACGAACTCGAGGGGCCGGTGCTCCTCCGCCAATGAACCCACGGCACTGAGCGAGAGGATGTAATCTACGCCAAGCTTCTTCATGCCATAGATGTTGGCGCGATAGTTGAGGTCCGTGGGCTGAATGCGGTGGCCTCTGCCGTGGCGGGCAAGAAACGCCACCGGCTTGCCGGCCAGCGTGCCCACCACATACGCATCGGATGGGTCTCCAAAGGGAGTGGTGAACACCACTTCTTCCTGAGCTTCAAAGCCCGGCATCGTGTAAAGGCCGCTGCCGCCGATAATCCCGATCTTTGCCTGCAAGCGAATCGCTCCTTAGAGAATTTGCAAACATTGAGCGCGGGAGTGGAGGGGGGCGCCTGGACGCGCCCCCCTCCACTCCCGCGAACAAAAGCCGATTCTCTATGGTGTGGGCAGCGGGCCACGAAATGCAAACGATCCGGAGGAAGCCGGCACGTTCCCGTTCCACTGAGGGTTACCGGCGGCAGTGCGCCCTATTTCCAGGATTCGCGCTCCATGAGCCACTTTCCATTGATCTTCTTCAGAGTGGCTATTCCGGATTTCTCCTGGCCGTCGTTCTTGCCGGCAAGTTCCAGTTCGGCGCTATCTCCGGTTTCCGTCGCCTTCACAACGGCGATGTCGGAGGGCATGATCGCCTGGATCAACCCGAGCATCTCCTTGAAGTCCGGATTGTCCATCATGGCGGCGCGTTCCGGGACGACGCTGGCGCGAATCGCGTCGAGATTTCCTTCGCGCATGGCCTTATTGTGAGCAAGGTACGCCTTAGCGGAAGCGGCGTTTTGGGCGGCTTGCGTCTGTTCAGCGCTCGGCTTCACCTTGGGTTTCGGAGCGAGAACCTCGGTGTCGAACTTGATCGAGTACTTGAATGTAGTGTCTCCAATTGTCTTATCGCTCACGATGTTCCCGGCAATCTTCGCCGGTTCGAACTCGGTGAACTGGCTGGCGTCGAAAGTCCCCGATGAACTGAAGCTGCCATCCACTCCCGCGCCGACAATCATCATGGAGTAGTTGGAGCCATGGGAAGAGAAGTCCATCTTCAACCCGTTCATTCCGGCGTCCCGGAGGTCGAAGGTGCTCACATTCTCCTCAAGGAGTTTCTCGGGCAGCGGCCGGTCTGAGAGAAGCAGCATTGGTATTTTTTCACCCTTCTCGAATGGATCATTCACCTGAATGCCGTAAGCATGGGTGATGGTGAAGGTCTTGCCGTTCACCTCCAGCGTGCCCGAAGCCGTTCCTGCATGGGCCAACCAGCAGACACAGGTGGCCATGGTTACGGCCAGAAGGGTTCGAAGAGTCTGAGTCATCAAGGATTCTCCATTCTTGAGCGCTACTCACGGCGGCGCGTAAGGCGTCCTGCATTGGCGAGGCGTGCCGCCTGAAATGGAATGCGATGAATCCGCACGAAATGGATCGGTCCGCGAGGTAGGGTCCGCGTCGTTTCCATCAACTTGTGGCGATGGCAGGCAGATTCGTCCTCGCCAGCCAGGGATGCGGCGCCGGGCGGGGAGAGGAAGTGAGTTCGATGCGGTTCTGAATAGCCAGGCCCAAGTTGACCTTCGCGCCGGACTTGCGACCCGTCGAACCTTCGAAGTTCCCTAACCAGTGAAACGAAATAGAGAAGATAATGCTCCGTAATTCGGGGTCGGAGTTATACTGAATCAGACTAAGCAGTCTGATACTGCCGTTCTCGCGATGCGACAGGCTGCTGCTTGGCGCGAGAGAGTTTGCGCGGGAGGGTTGTAAGGCAGGAGGCGCGATGTTTGGCAAGAAGAAGCCGGAAGTCTTGGTTGTGGGAGCGGGGCCGGTGGGGCAACTCGCGGCACTTGCACTGGCGAAACGCGGGGTCCAGGTCGAGATTGTCGATACGGGAATCTGGGCGTGCAGCCACAGCTACGCGCTTGCCCTGCATCCCGATGCGCTGGCGCTTCTTGACCACTTCGGGCTCCGTGACGCCGCGCTCCACAAGGCGTATCCGGTACACACCGTGGGGATTTACGACGAAGCCGGGCGCCGTGCCCAGATTGCGTTGACGGCCAGCGGCAGCCCCCGGGATTGCATGGCGGTGCTGCGCCAGGATGCCATCGAGGCCCTGTTTGAGAAGGCGTTGGATGAGGCCGGCGTCAAGATCGGCTGGCGGCGGGAACTGGTTGATTTGGCCTCGAACGTGGACCACGTTCTGGCCAAGGTGAACCGGTTGGAACGCGATTCACGGGGCTACGTCGTGGCCCGCAGCGAATGGGTGGTTGCGGCAACGGAGAGATTCGATGTGCCGTTCGTCCTGGGCGCCGACGGCTACGAAAGTGAGACGCGGCGAAGCCTGGGCATCGAGTTTGATGAGGTTGGGGAACCCGAGTACTTCGCGATCTTCGAGTTCCAGACCGATGCCGATCTGGAGAATGAGATGCGCGTCTGCTTCGCGGGCGATACGGTGAATGTACTGTGGCCTCTGCCCGGCGGAGGGTGCCGCTGGAGTTTTCAGTTGCCCGCGAGCGTTTCCGACGAGCCGAACCGGGACAAGGACCGTCTGCTGCTCTCCGGAGGGCTAGAGCATTCGAAGCTGGTTGACGATACGCACCTGCGCCAGTTTATGGAAGAGCGCGCGCCATGGTTCACCGGGAGCGTCGACCACATCTCCTGGCGGATGGTGGTGCGGTTTGAGCTGCGCCTGGCGAAGAGCTTCGGCCAGCACCGGATCTGGCTGGCGGGGGATGCGGCGCATACCACCGGACCGGTTGGCGTGCAGAGCATGAATGTGGGCTTGTTCGAAGCGTGGGATCTGGCCCATATGATGAAGCGCTCGCTGCACGAAGGCGCGCCGCTCTGCGATATTGCCAGTAGCTCGGCGCGCTGGCAAGCCGAGTGGCAGCGGCTTCACGGGCTCGGCGGCGGTCTTAAAGTGGAGGCGCAAACCGATCCATGGGTGGCGGAACACGCCGCGGCGCTCCTCTCCTGCCTGCCGGCGCATGGCAAGAAGCTCGACGCACTGGCCGCGCAGATCGGCTTGTCCTTCTGAGGAGAGAGCCCAGCGGCGGAGTTCAGCGGCCTGTGGCCGATTGAAACGCGATAGCGCGGAAGCCCGGCGGCGTGTATACTTAATAATTGCGCGTCCTGTGCGGGCTCTCTCCCGCGCTTCCAGCCAGGCGCCCTCCTCGCGGATTCGGACTCTTTCGGATTTCTCCTGAGTTCAGAGGCCGGGTGTTGGTGCGTGGGAGGCAAGGGGCCGCGAACTCAGTCGAAGAGGGTCATCACCATGTACGCAGTCATCGCAACAGGTGGCAAACAGTATCGCGTGTCCAAGGGCGACACGATTCGAGTGGAAAAACTGCCCGGCGAAGAGGGCTCCTCCGTGGAGTTCGCCAATGTGCTGGCAATTAAGAACGACAGCGGCATGGTGGCGGGCGAGAAGGTCGCCTCCGCGAAAGTGACCGGGAAGATCGTGGGCGCGGGCCGCGGCCCCAAGGTTACCGTGTTCAAGTTTAAGCGGAAGAAGCAGTACAAGCGCACCCAGGGCCACCGGCAGGATTACACCGCGGTGGAAGTGCAGGAAATCCTCGCGTAGGCGAGTCCGGGTAGCAGGAGAAAGTCATGGCACACAAAAAAGGTTTAGGCAGTTCCAAGAACGGCCGCGATTCGAGGGCGCAGCGCCTTGGCTACAAAGTTTACAGCGGCCAGGTGGTGACGGGCGGTTCGATCCTCTTGCGGCAGCGCGGGCTGAAAGTGAAGCCGGGCGAGAATGTGGGCGCAGGCAGCGACGATACCCTTTTCGCGAAGATTCCAGGCATTGTGGAATATCGCGACCGCGGGTCCATGGGCAAGTTCGCTCAGGTGAAGCCGCTCCCGGCCGAATCCGCTGCCCAATAGCCAGTGCTGGATAGAGATTGAAGCCGCCGGGCCATGATGCTCCGGCGGCTTTCGCGTGTCTGGGCGCCCGAGAAACCCCGCCGCCGGACGACGGCCGGAGGACCCCATGAATTTTATCGATGAAGTCCGGATTTACGTGAAAGCCGGGGACGGCGGCAATGGCTGTGTTGCGTTCCGGCGCGAGAAGTTCGTGCCCAGGGGCGGGCCCAGTGGCGGCGACGGTGGCCGCGGGGGTGACGTGACTCTGGTGGCGAACCCGCATTACAGCACCCTCTTGCACTTGCGGCTCAATCCGGAGCATAAGGCCCAGCGCGGGCGGCACGGAGAGGGTAGCCAGCGAACGGGAAAGGCCGGCAAGTCCGTGAAGATCCCGGTGCCGGTCGGCACCGTCGTTTACGATGACGATTCCGGCGAGATCATCCACGACTTCGCGAAGCCGCGTGAGCGCTTCGTGGTGGCCCACGGCGGACACGGCGGCTTGGGCAACCAGAATTTTGCGACAGCTACGCGCCAGACGCCGGATTTCGCCACCCCGGGCAAAGCAGGCGAGGAATTCAATCTTCGTCTCGAACTGAAGCTGCTGGCCGACGTTGGGCTGGTCGGTTTTCCCAATGCTGGCAAATCCACCTTCATTTCCCGTATTTCCGCCGCCAAACCAAAAATCGCGGACTATCCGTTCACAACGCTGGTTCCCAATTTGGGAATGGTGCAGACGGAGGATTTCCGCACCTACGTTGTGGCGGATATTCCCGGCCTCATTGAGGGCGCGAGCGAGGGGCATGGGCTTGGCATTCGGTTTCTGAAGCACGTCGAGCGCACGCAATTGCTGCTGCATCTTGTGGACATTTCCGGTTATAGCGGACGCTCCGCCGTCAACGATTTTGACGTCGTGATGCGGGAGTTGGAGAATTTCTCACCGGAAATGCTCGCGAAACCCATGCTGGTGCTGGGCACAAAGCTGGATAGCATGGGCGAGCCGGATGAGATGGAAGCGCTGCGGAAGCATGTGTCCGCGCAGGGCTTCGAGTTCTTCGCGATCTCGAGCCTGGCAGGCCGGGGCATGAAGGAACTCCTTCACAGGGTGGAAGCGATGGTGCTGAAACCGCTCGACCCGAATGCCGGGGACGACGATGAAGATGCGGAAGCGGAAGCCTTGGAAGCTTCAGATGAGTATGGCGCGCCGCCGCACTTATCCGCTGACGAAGAGCAACTGCCCGGCAGTGAATAGGCCGCCGGGAGCCCTTCCGCCGTTGACTCCAGTGGGCGCGAAGGAACCCCTCGCGGGTAAAATCCGGCAAAATTCCGCGAGAGCCAGGTAAGAATAGCGTACTTTGGTTGGCTTCCGGGTCAATCTTTTTTATCTCGTCATTTCGTCCGCGATTTAACATTGATATCGCTTCTTGTTCGCCCGATCCTCTATTGACCGTTATTCGTACCGGCGTCATACTCGTCACACGCTCGATCCCACCACGAAACGTCTATAGAGAGGCTGAAGTTGTATGGGTATCTCTCCAATTCCTCCAATTAGTCCCATTGTCCCAATTACCCCGATTGGCTCAATCAGTCCAGTCATTCCAATCACTCCGATCTCGCCGGTGTTCACGATTTCTTCGATAGAGACGATCACCACCGTAAGTTCGATCGACCCCATTCAGACCATCACGTCCATTACGACGCTCAACTCGATCGTGGCTTCGATTCTCCCAACACCGATCGTTCCTATTCAGTCGGAGATCGTTCCTCGTGAACCGATCATCCCGAGGCAGCCGATCGAACCGATCGATCCGATCTAAAGCGCGGCAAGTTGCTTCGTGGCAATTCAGAGTGAACGCGCCGGCGCGGGAGCGTTGCTCCGCGGCTGGGAACGCCCTCTTGCGGGCGGGCCGACGCGGCGGGAACTCGCGTGCGGGGGGTGCTGCGTCTTGTCGAGAGCCATTTTCCTGAGTCTGAATGCGCTGGGGGATACGCTTTGCATCACGCCCGCTTTGCGCGCGTTTCGCAAGGCGAATCCCGGCGTGTCCATGACGGTCGTGACCCAAGCCGCGCCGTTTACGCGCGTGCTGGATGGGAATCCGGATATCGATCTGTTGATTTACAGCGAACGGCTGTATCTCAATGGGATCCCGGAGCAGCGCGACCAGTGGATTGGCATGCTGCCGATTGCGCTCCGGGAGGCGGCAACGCTCTACACGATGGACTTACGAGCCGTCGTGACCAACGCCGAGGCGTTCCAGCGGCACATCAGCAAGGCGTTCGCCACGATCGTTGGGGTCGAGACGGAATCCGTGCGTCCCTTGATCGTGCTCGACGAACTGGAACGCCGCGCCGCCAGGATGCTTACGCCGAAACCCTATGCGGTGTTGAGCTGGCATTCCGTATCGAATCCGGAGCGGGAAGACGGCCAGGGCCGCAAAAAGGATTGGCCGGTCGAATGCTGGCGCGAACTGGCGCGGCGCATTCGCGACGAACTGGACTTCGATGTGTTCACGATCGGATCCGAGCGAGACCCGTTCCCCACGGAACAGGGAGTACAGCCGTTGCATGGCCTGCCGATCAAGGTGGTGGCGGCGCTGCTCGAGAACGCGGCGTGCGTGGTGACCGTGGAGAACGGGATTGGCCACCTCTCGGCCGCGGTGGATGCGACACTCGTGGAAATCTATTCGAATCTGATGCCGCTACCCTGGGCTAATCCCGCGGAGGCCACGGCCTGTGAGGTGATCTACCGGGATCCCCGGCAAACAACCGTCAACGAAGTGCTGGATGCGATGGATCGCGTTCTGGCAAAGAGGGGTGCGGTGCAGCGATGCGTGTCTGTTTCCTGAACGATATTGGAGTTGTCGGCGGCGGGGAACACTGGGTGCTCCGGATGACCGAGTGGCTCACCCGGCATGGCCATGAAGCGGTGGTGGCCTGCCCGTACCGCAGCGGCCTGTTCCACGAATGTTTGGAGCGGGGGATTGACGTCCATGGCTATCAGCTCTTTCCCGGCGTACCCTTCGAGGAGGGGCTGCGTGGTTTCCTCGCCAGCCGTCGCATCCAGGCGCTCTACTGCACGGTGATCACCCGTTTCTCCGAGGCGCGGGTTCTGCAGGATGTCGTTGCGGATGAGGCCGCGTTCGGGGGGAACCCGCCCTTCCTCGTTCTGAAGACCGGGCTGCCACCCATGACCGGGGTGAGCCCTTCCGATTATGGCTTCGGCGGCGACGCCGCCATCCGGCGGCTGCATGTGGTCTCGGAGCAAAACCGGAAGGAGTTTCTCGAATGGCAGGAACTCCAGGGGGTAGCCGCGGAATTTGTTGCCACGGTTCCCGAAGGCGTGGATCTCCACCGCTTCGATGCGTCGAGGCATCCGCGGCTCCAGGAGCGCGCCCACTGGGGTTTCTCCGAGGATGAGACGGTCATCACCTGCGCGGCTCGGCTGAACGCGCAAAAGGGACAGGACAATCTCTTGCTTGCCTTCGCGGAGTCGCGCAAGCAGCGGCCCCACTTGCGGCTCGTTCTTGCCGGGGAAGGAGAAGATCGCGAGCGCTTGCAGCAACTGCGCGACCACCTCGGGTTGAACGGGGCAGTGCGATTCGCGGGAGATGTGCGCGAGATGCCCAGCCTTCTGGCGGCGAGCGATCTCTTCTGCCATCCATCCCTGGCCGATGGATTCCCCAATGCGCTTGCGGAGGCGATGGCGATGGGGCTCGGGGTGATTGCCTCCAGGGTGGGCGGCGTTCCCGACGTATTGCGCCACGATGCCAATGGACGATTGGTGGAGCCGCACGACATCCACGGGCTGGTGCGCGAAATGTCGGATCTGGCCGACCATCCCGAACGCCGGCACGAACTCGGCGAAGTGGCGAGGCGGGATGCGCATGCGTTGCTCGATTTCGACCAGCGATCCGCGGCATGGCTTCGCTTGATAGAGGAGGAGGAGGAACGATTCCGCCATCCCGCAACCCGAAACCTCGTTCCGCCGGCCATCCGAAAGACGAATCACCCGGTGCTGTTCGTTCTCTCCACCCTGCGCACCGGAGGCGAGGAGACGGAGGTGGCTCTCCTCGCGCGCTACCTCAACCGGCGGGCATACCCCCTCTCCGTTCTGAGCCTGCACGAGGTGCCGGAAGCCTCGCCCGCCAAGGCGCGGATCGAACAACTGGGCGTGCGCATCGACACGGTCTGCCATGGTCTCGCGAGCGCCGGAGAGAAGGCGCTCTACCTGGAGCGGAAGATTCTCGGCGAGGGTGTGCGGGTCGTCGTGGCGTGCCAGGATGTGGCGATCGCCCACGCCGCGATGCAGCGTATCCCGGGGA
>JADLCF010000157.1 GCA_020847315.1 Bryobacterales bacterium
CGGACCATGAGGCCGGCTGAAGCTCGCCATTGGACCGGATCATCGGCGTGGTCAACCGTTCGTCGCTCTCATTGAAGTCGAACGCGTAGCGGCCCTTCACGCAGAGAAATTCCCCGTTGATGCCGGAACGGTCCCGGTTATTGGCGCGCAGGATCTGGTCGTTTCGCACCCCGAGTGTTGTCTTGCAGCCGTTCGAGCAGTGGGTGCAAATCGTTCCCACGTGGTTCATTTCCCATGGGCGGGTCTGGTAGCGATAAGAATCGCTCGTGAGCGCGCCCACCGGGCAGATATCGATACACAAACCGCATTCATCGCAATCCAGATGGTCTGACCCGTTCGGCACGATCTCCGTGCCCACGGTTCGCTCGGAAACACCGAGAGCGTAAGCGCCCAATCCCTCGCCACACACGCGCACGCAGCGGAAGCAGAGAATGCAGCGCGCCGGATCGTAGTAAACCACCGGGGACCATTGCTGTTCCTCGTGGTGATACTTCATCTCGTGGAAGCGGCCTTCCCCGGCGCCGTAGCGCATCGTCGCGTCCTGCAACTCACACTCCCCGCCCTTGTCGCACACGGGACAATCGAGCGGATGATTCGTGAGCACGAACTCCAGCATGCTCTTACGCGCTTCGGCCACTTGCGGCGTCTCTGTCCGCACCACCATCCCTTCGCTGACCGGCTGCGTGCAGGCCGTCATCAACTTGGGCATGCCCTCGATTTCCACCAAGCACATGCGGCACGCCGCCGCCTGCGAATAGCCCTCGTAGTAGCAAAAAGAAGGGATATCCGTGCCCATCGAACGCGCAACTTCAATCAGGAGCTTGCCTTGTGGGGCTTCCACCGCAACTCCGTCGATCGTTAGCTTTACAGGGTCTGCCATTATGCTCTCACCGGGATCTTCGTATCAATGTCCGCCAGGTCCGTCACAGGGGACCGGCGCACATAAGCCTCAAACTCGTCGCGGAACTTCTCGACAATGGAGATCGTCGGCATCGCCGCGGCGTCTCCCAGAGGACAGAACGTACGGCCCAGCATGTTTGAAGCTAATTCATGCACGAGCGCCGGATCCTCTTTTTGTCCCATCCCGTTGTATACCCGCGTCAGGATATTCTTGAGCCAGGTTGTCCCCTCCCGGCAGGGGATGCACCAGCCGCAACTTTCGTGCTGGTAGAACTTCATGATGCGAAGGGCCACTTTCACCATATCCGTGGTCTCATCCATCACCACCACGCCCCCGCTGCCCAGCATGCTCTTGGCATTCTTGAGCGAATCGAAGTCCATTGGGAGATCGCACTCGGCGGCCGTCAGCACCGGGCACGACGAACCGCCGGGAATCACCGCCTTCAGCTTCTTCCCGCCTCGAATGCCACCGCCCACCTCCTCAATCATCCGGAGGAGGTTGAAGCCCATGGGTAACTCGTAAACGCCCGGCTTGTTGACGTGTCCGGAGAGGCAGAACAGCCGTGTTCCCCCGTTACGCGGCGTGCCCAGGTTCGCCCAAGCCTCCCCGCCCATGCGCAGAATCGAAGGCACCGAACAGTAAGTCTCTACATTGTTCAACACGGTGGGGCAACGGTAGAGCCCCGCCACGGCCGGGAATGGCGGCCGGATCCGGGGAACGCCGCGCTTGCCCTCCAGAGATTCGAGCAGCGCCGATTCTTCCCCGCACTCATACGCGCCCGCTCCCGAATGCGTGTAGCAGTCGAAATCGAAGCCCGTGCCTTGGATATTCGTACCCAGCCATCCGGCCGCGCGCGCCTCCGCGATCGCTTTGTCCAGGATGTCCACCAGATAGCGATACTCTCCGCGAAGGTAGATGTAGCCGCGCTTCGCCCCCACCGCCAAGCCGGCGATCATCATGCCTTCGATCAACTGCATGGGGTCGTATTCAATCAGCAGCCGGTCTTTGCATGTGCCCGGTTCGCTCTCATCGGCATTGACGACAATGTACTTCGGCTTGGGGTTGTTGCGCGGGACGAAGCTCCATTTCATTCCCGTGGGGAATCCAGCGCCTCCGCGCCCCCGCAGGTTCGATTTCTTCACTTCATCGATGATCGCCTCCGGCGTCATCGCCGCCGCTTTCCGGAATGCCGCAAAACCCTCATGGGCGACGTAGGTTTCAACCGAGGTCGAGTTCGGTACTCCGAACAGCCGGGTGAGCACTTTCGTTTCCAGGGGGCTGGGATCGTTGTAGAGCATCGCTATCGTCTTGCCTCTGTCTTCAAGCGCCGGGTACTTCTCCGCGCGGTTAGTTCAGCTTTCGCAACCCATCCAGCAATTCGTCCAGCTTTTCGGGCGTCACGTTGTGGTGAAAATCGTAATTAATCTGGATGGCCGGCGCCCAACTGCAAGCGCCGATGCATTCCACCTCTTCGAGGGAAACTTCCCCGTCGGCGCTCACCTGCTTGTGGCCGAGTCCCAATTTGCGGCTGGCCCGCTCGTAAAGTTCCTCGCCACCCGTTAACTGGCAACTGATATTCGTGCAGATCTGCACATGCTTCTTTCCCATCGGCTTGGGAAAATGCAGCATGGAGTAATAAGTCAGCACTTCCTCCACCTGCATGGGGAAGACGCCCACCCGCTTCGCGACTTCCTGGACGGCCTCCGCCGTGATCTGCCCCAGTTCATCCTGGGTGAAGAGCAGTAGCGGCACGAGTGCCGAACGCTTGTGCTCTGGCGGATACTTCCCGATGATCTCCGCGAATTTTGCTTCGAGTTCCGGTGAAAAATTCATCTAAAATCCTCACTCCGGGATCGCTCCGTTCCCTCTCGGCTAACGGTCCACATCACCCAGCACAATATCGACACTGCCCAGGATTGCCACGACGTCCGCGATCAGCTTGCCTTCGATCATCTGGGGCAGCGCCTGTAAATTGCCGAAGCTGGGGGTGCGCATGTGCAGCCGCAGCGGCTTCGAAGTCCCGTCGCTTACGATGTAGTAGCCGAGTTCCCCGCGCGGAGATTCGATCGCATGATAGACCTCGCCGGCAGGGACTCGAATGCCTTCCGACACAATCTTGAAATGGTAGATGAGCGCTTCCATTTGCGACTTCATCTTTTCCCGCTCCGGCAGCACCACCTGCGGCGCCGCCGCCTGGTAAGCGCCCTCTGGCATTCCTTCCCGGGCTTGCCGGATGATCTTGATGCTCTCCCGCATTTCGCGAACCCGCACGCGGTATCGCGCATAGACATCGTTCGCGGTTTCCGTAGGGATCTCGAAGTCGAACTTGTCGTAACTCGAATACGGCTCGTCGCGCCGCACATCGGCTTCGATGCCTGCGCCTCGCAGCATGGGGCCGGTGATCCCCATCGCGATCATCGCGTCCACATCCATCTGGCCGATGTTCTGGGTGCGATTCATCCAGATCGGGTTCTTCCTCAGCAGATCGTCGTATTCGTCCACCTTGGAAGGGAAGTAGCCGAGGAACTTATCCACCAGCGTCTCCCAACCTCGCGGCGGCTCCAGCGCGAGGCCGCCTACCCGGATGTAGCTCGTCATCATCCGCTGGCCGCTGAACATTTCAAAGATGCGCAGCAGATCCTCGCGTTCCCGCATGCAGTAGAGGAATACCGTCATCGCGCCAATGTCGAGCGCGTGCGTTCCCAGCCATACGAGGTGGCTGTTCAGCCGCGTCAATTCCACCAGCATTACGCGCATCCACTGCGCCTTGGGTGGAATCTCCAACTGCAGCAGTTTCTCTACCGCCAAACAGTAAGCCAGATTGTTCGAGAGGTTCGCCAGGTAATCCACCCGGTCGGTCAGGGTGACCACCTGCTGATAAGTCAGCGCCTCGGATTGCTTCTCAATTCCCGTGTGCAGGAACCCAATATCGGATTTGGCGCTTACGATGAACTCGCCATCCAGTTCGATGACGATCCGCAGGACACCGTGCGTGGAAGGGTGCTGCGGACCCATGTTCAGCACCATGTGCCGGGGCCGCGAAGTCGCGGGCGTCTCCAATACTTTCCGAAGGTCCGCCGTTGCCGGAAGTTCGCTCAAGCCAACGTCGCTCACAGGGAGTTCCCTCCTTCGGGCTCGGCATAGTCATAGCGATGGCCGTGCACCGGGTAGTCTTTCCTCAACGGGTGCCCCTCCCAGCCCTCCGGCATCAGGATGCGGGTCATCTCCGGATGATTGCGGAAGCGGATGCCGAACAGGTCGAACACTTCCCGCTCATACCAGTTCGCGCTGGGCCATACCGGGATCACCGAATCGATCTCCGGATTCTCTGAGAGCACCCGCGCCTTCACCCGCACTCGCCGCTTCAACGTGACGGAGTACAAATGATAAACCACTTCAAATCGAGGTTCGACCGGGTAGCGATCCACCGCGGTGACCGTCGAGAGCCGGTTGAATGCCTTCTCATCCCGCAGGAAGCGGCAGACATGCGCCACCCGATCGGCTTCTACCTCGATCGTGAGTTCTCCAAGAGCGATATTGGCGCTCACCAGCCAGGACGAACTCTCCTGCTGGAGCGCAACAACAATGGGGTGGGTAGCGACAGCTTCAGAAATCATCGGTCCTCGTCACGGTTTCATCTCGTCGGCGCTAAGCTTCGTCCAATCGAGAGCGCCCTTCTTCCAGATATAGAAAAATCCCGTAAGGATCAGGAGCACAAACACGAGCATGCTGAAGAAGGCCAGCAAGCCCAATTGGCGAAAGACGACCACCCAGGGGAAAAGAAAGATTGCTTCGATATCGAACAGAATGAAAAGCATTCCTACCAGGTAGAATTTCACGCCGAAGCTTTGCCGGGCATCTCCCGCGGGCAACATGCCGCATTCGTAAGGCATGTCCTTCACCCGATTCTTCAGGCGTTTCCCCAAGACAGCCGAAGCGCCCACCAGCCCCGCGGCCAGCACAAAGGCGATCCCGATCTGAAGCAGCAAGGGAAAATATAACTCAAGCGGATTTGTGGGCATGGTTTCAGAATCCAGGGTCCGCGGATCCAATCAGCGGGTATGCACCCAGTATACAAATAGGCGCAACCTTGAGCAGGCTGAATGCGTCGCGCGTGGCGCCCGAGGGGGAAAATACCCGCCGGCAGCCGCCTCCTCCGCAGCGCATCTCTAGTATTCCCGGTAGGGAGCGCTTCCATTCCGCATCGAACGGTTGCCCTCTGCCTTCCGGCCGGCCGCAACCGCAACCGCAACCGCACCACTGGTATAAGAGAATTGGGAAGCTGTGGGACGATCACCCGCTCCCCGCGAATCTGGAGTGCAATGCGAATCATGTCCGGCCCATCGATCGAAGTCCGCCTCAATGGCAAATCCCGCGAAATCCCGGAAGGGCTCACCCTTCTTGGCCTGCTGAAGCATCTGGAGATCAAGCAGGATCGTGTCGCTATCGAATTCAATCGGGAAATCGTGAAAGCGGAGCTTTGGGGCTCCACCCCCATCCACGCCGGCGACGAACTCGAAGTAGTCCATTTTGTGGGAGGCGGCAGATAGGCCACTATAGATGGTAGGTGCTTTCCGGCATTCGGACGAACGGTACTAAACCCTTCGAAAACCGCGGGTTATCATTCTGTTTTGAACCTTGACAGCCCTGTTGCCTCAAGTACAATTTGATTTGCAAGAACTTCCAAAACGGTTAAGGGTGAAAATGTCAAAAGCGCGAAAGCTTCGACCTCTCTCCGTCACCGCGGACGATAC
>JADLCF010000158.1 GCA_020847315.1 Bryobacterales bacterium
CTGGTGGTGCTGAAAGAGCGTCTCGATCGATTGCGGATCCCGCTGCGGGTTGCGCGTCAGGGAACGGGCCAACGCGGAAAAATCTTCTGTCGCCGCGACAATTTCGTCCCAGCCATCCGGCGTATCGCCCTCGCCGTCCTCCTCGATAAGCGTCTTGAGCGTTGCATCCAACTGGTCCAGCCGCCCCAGAATCGCCGCCTCATCGGTCAGCCCCGTTCGTCGAAACAATCGAAAGATCACATCGGACATGGTGCTCTGCTCGAGTTCCAGTTGCTGAAGCAGCCCCGCCGTGATCCGCTGTTCCGAAGTGAGGCGCGCGGCGCTCTGGTGCATCGCCTGAGCATTTCGCAACCCGATCACCCCGGCCGCGAGCAGCACCAGGATCACCAGCGCGAACCCCCCGGTGAGGATCCGGAGCAGGTTCTTATTCGTGATCGGATTCTTGAGCGCATCTCCTTCAAGCGGATCCCCCGTCCCTGGCGGGAGTTCCGGCACAAGCCGCAATCGTCCTTCGTCATTGGGAGCTTTGGCCATGGGAGAGGTCGCTCTTATTGCATCATCCTGAATCCATTCCCGCTTTGCCATCCCGTGTGAAGGCTATCCCTTGCGCCGTCCCATCCGAGGCTGCCTCCAGATGGGCAGCAAGAATCCCTTCGTAAGGCGATGGTACCCTGGAATGCAAATCACGTACCCTGTGAATGAAGGTTTATTCTTGACGGCGGCGATTGCCATCGGTTTGGGCTATGCTCCCTCAATCCAGTTCCGAAGGTTCCCCGGCTCTCACCCCTCAGGTGGCGGCGCCCACCCGCGCGCGCTCCGGCTCCATCTCCGCAGTGGAAAGCCGCGTGAATCC
The DNA here is from genome assembly GCA_020847315.1 of Bryobacterales bacterium. Lineage (GTDB taxonomy): Bacteria > Acidobacteriota > Terriglobia > Bryobacterales > Bryobacteraceae > JACTMJ01. The sequence goes on from JADLCF010000158.1 coordinate 854, forward strand.
CAGGGAGGCGATCTTCCCTTCGCATCGGGTGATGTTCGGCCGCTCTCAGATTCTCCCCCAGTCTTCCTGGCTCGTGGCCGCCGTCGCCGCCCTCACGCTCGCCAGCGGCTTGCTCAACGTCTATTCCGTCACGGGCCACACCGTTCCCACGCGCATGGAGCAACTCCGCCATCTCTTTCCGATGGAGTTCGTCCACTTCTCCCGCTCCGCCGTCCTGCTGATCGGCTACAGCCTGATCCTGCTCTCCATCAACATCCTGCGGCGCAAGCGGACGGCGTGGTATCTCGCTTTGGCCGCAACCTTCTCCTCCGCGGTTTTCCATTTCACCAAGGGGCTCGATTACGAACAAGTCTCCGTCAGCGCCCTGCTGATCATCGCCTTGCTCGTCACGCACAACCTCTTCACGGTGCGAAGCCGGGTTACCAGTTGGAAGGAGATCGGCACCCGCGTAGCCATTATTGCCACCCTTGCTTTCGGCTACGGCGTCGCGGGCTTCTGGCTGCTCGAGCCCGTCGAGTTCCGCAACAATTTCGCATGGCGGGAAGCCATGCGCCATGCCGCCGTTTATCTCACCTTGGGAAACGATGCCAGCATTGCCCCACATACCCATTACGCGGTGTGGTTTCTTCAATCCCTGGGGCTAACCTCCACGATGGTGCTGTTCTACGTGGGCTATCTCTTCTTCCGGCCCGTCTACTACGCATTTCACGTCCATCCCCTGGATCTCCATGAGGCTAAGCAGATCGTCGAGCGTCATGGCCGCTCCGGCCTCGATTTCTTCAAGGCCTGGCCGGACAAGAGCTTCTACTTCTCCCGAAGCCGGCAGAGTTTTCTGGCCTATCGCGTCGGCGCCGGGTTCGCGGTGGTTCTCGGTGACCCTGTTGGCCCGCGCGAGGAGTTCCCCACGTTGATCCAGGATTTCTCCATCTTCTGCTACGACAACGATTGGCCCTTCGCGTTTCACCAGACCACCTCCGAATTGCTTGATTTCTACGAATCCCTCGGCCTCCAGCGCTTCAAACTCGGGGACGATGCCGTAGTGCTGCTGGATCAGTTCACCTTGGAAGGGAGCCGCGGGAAACCCTTGCGCGGAATCGTCAACAAGATCGAGCGGGCCGGATATTCCGTCGCGATCCACGAAGCCCCTCTCGCCGAATCCGTCCTCGATGAGATGGAACTGGTTTCCGATTCGTGGCTGAGCCTGCCCGGCCATCGGGAGCGCCAGTTCACCCTCGGCAAGTTCGACAAGAACTATCTGCGCAAGACAACGGTTCTCGCGCTGCTCGACCCCAGCGGCGAGATGCAGGGTTTTCTCAACCTCATCCCCTCGTTCGGGCCCCGCGAGATCTCGCTCGACCTCATGCGGCGCCGCGCCGATTCGATCAATGGCGTCATGGATTACTTGTTCACGAAAGCCATGCTCCATGCAAAGGCGCGCGGATACTCCCGCTTCTCCCTGGGAATGGCCCCCATGGCGGGTTTTCAGCCCGGCGAAGCCGCCAGCCCGGAGGAAAAAGCGATTCACCTGTTCTTTAAGAAATGGAACCTCGGCTTCCGCTACCGCGGAATCCGGGATTATAAGGCCAAGTTCGCCACAGTATGGGAACCTCGCTATGTGATCTACCGCAACCGGTTTGACCTTGCGCGCCTGGCTCTCGCCCTGCGGAAGGTCTCCGAGATTCCCGGCATGCGAACCCCGCCCCCGGAGGACGGCAAATGAAGTTAACGGCCCTTGCCCTCCTCTGCATCACGCTGATCGCGCCCTTGAAAGATATGGCCGATTCGCGCTCCGATTGGGTCATCCGGGAGAAACCGCAAGTCATCCGCTTCCTCGCCGCAAGCGGCACGCCCAAGCCCGAGGCAGTCGTCTTTATGCCGGGAGACGGAGGCTGGATCGGCTCCGCGATCGAGATGGCCCGGATGGTGGCTTCGCTCGGCTACAACGTATACGGCTTCGACGTTAAGACCTACCTCACGAATTTCACCGGCAAGACGACCTTAAGTGAACGGGAAATGGCCGCGGATCTGCGCGCGCTCGGCGCCTGGGTCCATCAGAAATCCGGCCAGCCGGTGATTTATGCGGGCTGGTCGCAAGGGGCGAATATGTCTCTTCTCGCCGGAGTCGCTTCCAAGCCGGACGAGTACTGCCGCGGCGTACTGGCGATCGGCATCACGGATCAGGCTGTCCTCGGCTGGCGCTTTATCGACAATCTCACTTACTTCACCCGGCAACTTCCCAACGAACCGATGTTTTCCCCGCTTCCGCACATCGGCAAGCTTACGCCGCTCCCCTTGGTGATGGTCGCTCCCACGCATGACGAGTACGTCACCATGGAAACCACCCGCCAAATCTTCGATGCGGCCGCGCAACCGAAACGGATCTTCATCGTCGAAGCCGACGATCATCGCTTTTTTGGCGGCCGGGACGCATTCCTTCAGGCCCTGCGGGATGGCCTCCGTTTTCTTCATGATGCGTCCGGCCCAGGGCCCAGGACGTGACCGAGGCGCCGCGCCGCCCCTCCGGCGGCAATCCCGGAAGCAATTCCGGACCCGCCGCGGAGGGCCCAAACCGGGCGCGCACGCCGTGGCTTATCTACGCCGCTGCCCTTGCCGCTCTCCTGTGGGTGTTCCACGATATCTCCTGGAAAACGATCCTCGGACAGATCAAAAGTATCGACGCGCGGTGGCTTGTCCCCGCCATCGCCGCCGACGTTCTCAGCTACTACTGCCAAGGAATCCGATGGCACTACTTGCTTCGGCCCGCGGGGAATCTCTCCTCCTGGAAGTCCACCCAGGCAATTTATGTAGGGCTCTTCGTCAACGAGATCCTGCCCATGCGGCTTGGCGAAGTTGCGGCCGCCTTCCTGGCCGGGCTCTGGCTCCGCCTACCCATCTCCCAGGTGCTGCCATCGATGCTCATCGGCCGCTTGCTCGATGGAGTCTGGCTCGCGCTCGCAGTGAGCTTGCTCCTCGTCATCGTTCCGCTTCCCGGCAATCTGGAGTGGGCGGGTAACCTCTTCGGCATCGCGGTCGCAATCGGAGTCGCACTTTTCCTGTTACTGCTGTTACCGCGCGTCCGCCGCTTCATCGCCGGGGAGACTCCTCCGCCCCCCGGCGCCGGCTTCGGCGGGAAACTGCGCGGCTGGTTTACCGATCTGGTTCACGGCATCCACGAAATCCGCCAGCCCCGCGTCCTGATCGCTTCCGCTGTCGCGTCCTTCGGGGTGCTGTTGTTTCAAACGCTGGCATTCTGCTCTGTCGTCGCCGCCTACCATCTGCCGGTCTCCGTGCTTGCCGGAGTGGCCGTATTTCTTATCGTTCACCTTGGCACTGCAATCCCCAACGCCCCGGCCAACGTGGGCTCCTTCCAACTGTTCACCGTGCTCGGGCTCAGCCTTTTTGGGGTTGAGAAGGATCTGGCCGCGGGCTTCAGCGCCGGGGTATTCCTCGTGCTTACCGTCCCCCTCTGGCTGATCGGCTTTCTGGCTCTCTCCCGAACGGGGCTCACCCTCCGCTCCATCCGGCAGCAGCTTCGCTCCGGAATCTAGCCTGCCGGCTCCCCCGCGAAACATCGAGACTCAAAAAAATCGGGAGCCAATCGTAAGACTGGCTCCCGTGCGAATGGTGCAATGCACCGAGTTCAGGGGTCTTCGCTGCGTAACTCGATTTCGGCTAGTTCTTCGGCTTCACGGAGCCATCGGCCTCCTTGGCGTGCTTCTTCTTGCTCTTCTTCACGTGCTTCGGGTGTTCAGGCGACGTGGCCGTCGTGCTGGACGCCGAGGAAGTCGCCGTGGGGGGAGCGGAACTCTTCGGGGCGTGATTGGCACTCTGCCCGGCAATCGCGCCGAAGCTCATTAGGCCGGCTGCGATCGTAACTACCAACAGGCGTTTCATCGATGTGATCTCCTTGATGTCTTTGCGATATCGATCTGTATCCGTTCGCTCTGACATCTCCAGGATGCGGCTCTTTCCGATCCGGCCCTATCGCTCCGTAACGGGAATCCTCGCACCGTGCGTAGGGGATACCGGGGCCCTTCCGATCAACCGCGCCCTCGATCCGCCGCCACCAGGTTTTCCCACAATCCTTTGTTCGAATGCCAAACCCGGGGGTCCCGCCCATGGAAGTGTGTGCCGGGAACGCTCAAGGTGCCGTGACCGTAAGGGCAAATGTACTCAATCTTCGGTCGCCCTTCCTGAAGCATCTTGCTGTACGACCCCCTAAGCACTGGCATGCGCAGCCTGCGCCCGCACGCGCGGCACCGGAAGATCTGGTCGGCAACGGCGAGATACACCAATCCCGTCGCCAGAAGAAACACAAGCAGCATCGCCACAGTCCACGTTAGATCGCGCCCAAACGGGCGGAAATTCTGATAGAGAAACGCTTGCGGCGGCGGCAGCATCCAGAATAATCCGCGCCACAGCCCCCGGATAAGCACGGCAATGCCGCCCATTTTCAAGACTAAGATTCCCCAGTAGCGCATCCGCCTGCTCCCGCTTTCACGGCGCCCTGGCTAACCCTTCCGCCGTTTCGAGACACGGCGCCGTTGCCAAAGGCCCTTGCTCGTAGGACACCGCACCTCCGTGAAAGGTTGCACCTCAACGCGCAAGCCCGGCTAGCGCCAGTTCCGAAGCACGAACAGCAGGTTGGCGGGCCTCTCCGCCATCCGGCGCATCAGGTAGGGGTACCAGGCCTCCCCATAGGGCACGTAGATTCTTACCGCATGCCCTTCGCGCGCCAGTTTCCGCTGCGTGTCCCGGCGGATCCCGTAGAGCATTTCGAATTCATATCGTTCAGGAGGCAGCTTGAGCCGGACGATCTCTTTCCGCGCATGCGCCAGCATCCGGTCATCATGCGAGGCAATCGCGGGCCAGGTTCCCTCTTCGAGCAGCAGCGTCGTAAGCTTCCGGTAATTCTCATCGACATCGGATTTCTCCGGCCACGCAATCGAATGGCCTTCCTGATACGCGCCTTTGCACAGCCGCGCGGGAATGCCTTCCCGGTTCAACTCCCGCACATCCTCTTCGGTGCGATAGAGATACGCCTGCACCGCCACGCGTACATTCCCCCATCGCCGATGGCATCGCCTCACCAGCGCAAGCGTGCGGTCGACATAAGCGGATGCCTCCATATCCACCTCCACCCGCAAGCCCTTTTCATGGCCCTCCGCCGCGATCCGCTCCAAATTCTCCTCGGCCAACGATTCCGCCGTATCCAGCCCCAACTGGGTTAATTTCAGCGAAACGCTGACGGGCAGTTCCAGGCTGCGGATCCGGCCAATGGCATCGACGTATCGCGACGCCGCCTTCCGCGCGTCGCTTTCCCCGGTTACCTGTTCTCCCAAAGTGTCGAGCGACGCGAGCAAGCCCTCCGATTGCAGCTCCCGCGCCACATTCATGGCATCCTCCATCGTGTTCCCGGCCACAAAACGCCGGGTGAGCGGGCGGGCCATCGCGGAGTGCTCCACCCAGCGCCGCAGGAACCGGCTTCCGGATGCGTAAAGGATCGCCGAACGGAGAATCATGAGCGCCTCCTCTCCCCGGTCTGGGAACCGAAAGCCTTCCGTCCTTAAGAGTATTCAACCTCTTTCGGCGTTGCGCATCCATCCATGTCCCACATGCGGAGATGGCCGATCCCGGAGGATCGGCCATCTCAATTGATCCTTGTTTGCGCGTCGCTCCAGCGCGAACCGGCGCCGGCCGCCCAGGCGCCCCGCCGGCGCCATCCCCGCTCTCAGCTACTTCCGCGCCTTGTCCGCCACCAGATCCGGCAGGTTCTTCTTCAACTTCTCCACCTTCGGCAGGGCGTTGACCACCACGTATCCCTGGCTCGGGTTATTCCGGGCGAAATCCTGATGGTAGCTCTCCGCGGGATAGAACTTATCGAGCTTCTCCACCGTCGTTACGATCTTCTTGCCGAAGATTCCCGACGCATCCAGTTGCCGGATATAGGCTTCCGCCACCTCGCGCTGCTCGTCCGTTGTGTAGAAGATGGCCGATCGATACTGCCTGCCCCAGTCCGGACCCTGTTTGTTTAACTGGGTTGGATCATGCGCCGCGGCGAAAAACACCTTGAGGAGCTGGCCGTAGCTGATCTTCCTCGGATCGTAGGTAATCTCGATCGATTCCGCGTGGTTCGTCGTGCCCGACGATACTTTCCTGTAGTCCGCGTTCGCTTCGCTGTCTCCGGCATAGCCGGAAACCACGTTCTTCACCCCCACCACGCGCTCACAGACCGCCTCGGTACACCAGAAGCAGCCCCCCGCGAACACCGCCTTGGCTCGCGTCTGCTGCTTTTCAAGCACCGTATCCACCGCGGGACCGGGAAAAGGCTTTTCCGCCGCCCCCAATTCAGAGCTACAGGAATTATTTGTCAACCAACTGAACATCAATACTCCTCCTAAGAGGAAAAACTTCCAACGGAATCCAGACATACGCATCCCCCATTCATAGATGCGTCAAACCGGGGAAAAATTCCGGAGGATCTGCCTCCGGTCGGCAAAAGGCCGCCCGGAATGGACACTTCCGCCTGCCAGGATGAGCCCCTAAGCCGATGCCGGGCCACCCTCATCGCTGAGTACGGCGTGCAGCTTGAGCGCATCGAGCGGGCATACCCGCAACGCCGCCTCATGCGTCGCTTCAAGGACCACCGGAGGCGCGAATCCCGCTTCAAACGCTTCCTGCCAGCGCGCCGCGCAGAGGCACCACTTCTGGCCCACCTTCAATCCGGCAAACCCAAACTCGGGCCGCGGCGTGCTCAAGTCGTTGCCGCGCGACTTTGTAAACTCCAGAAACTCTTCCGTCAGGATCGCGCAGACGGCATGTAAACCTGCGTCCTCATCGTTCGTATCGCAGCGGCCATTCCGGAAAAACCCCGTCACGGGCGCGCTACAGCAGGTCCCCAATGGCCCTCCCAACACATTTCGAGCCCGCCCATGGCCATTTGTCGCAATCTTCGGTTGAAACGTGGACATCGTTTGATTGGATGCGAAAATGCTACTTGGCGCATCAACGGAAACTGCGGGAGCCATCCCGGAACGGACCGCGCGACGGCAGAGCCGGAGTGGATTCATCCTCTCCCCGGCAAACCCAATATATACTGCAAGTGTTCGCTTTCGCTGGGTTGCCGGAGAGTCCATCCGGCGCCTACCGCCATTCCGTCGGCAGATCCGAACAGAGCGAGTTGAGAATACACCATGGATAAATACATTGTGTGCGGGCCACAAGGCTCTGGAAAAGGAACGCAGAGCCGGCTGCTTGCGAACGATTTCGACTTTGTTCACATCTCCATCGGAGACATTTTCCGCTGGAACGTCCGCAACCACACCAAGTTGGCCGCAAAAATCCAGAAGATCACCAATACCGGCCTGCTCGTGCCGGACGATATCGTAGC
>JADLCF010000159.1 GCA_020847315.1 Bryobacterales bacterium
GCGGCAAGATCGTCGTCCTGCGAAGCCAGAGCCGCCACCTCCTCCTCGCGGTCCGCTAGCACCTGCCGCGCCGCTTCGTTGATGTCCGGCCCCGCCTTGTCCATGGAAGCGTACCGATAGTCGAGCAAGCTCAACCACTCGGCCGCCGGCGCGTTCTTTCCAAGCGATTCGAACTTCCGCCGCCGCTTCCCAATCTCCTCGGCTTCCGCGGCTTTCTCTCGTGCCAGGTAGTCCGTTTCCCGCACGGCACGAAAGCGATAGCGAAACCCGTTCGCTTCGTTTGCCTCCGGCCCGTTCGGGAGCCATTCGCTCCAACGCTCGTTCTCCGCGGTGGGATGTCCTGGGAGCGGCATCGGGTATCGCGCGGCCTCCTGGTCCCCCAGAGAAACAGCGAGTTCGCGGCGTCCCGTGCTGGTATAAAGGAACACCTTGCCCGTGAAAATGCGCCGCCCGCTCTCAAGACGGGTCTTGTCCCAGTCCATCCAGGTGCTGGTCGAGTTCCGGTATTCCCCTTGCATCCCAATGGACGAGAGCGCCAGCGAGTTCCTGTTCGAGCGCACCCGATTGCTCGGCTCCCACCCCGTTGGGCACATGACTTCCACATCCACGTAGAGTTCATCGCCGCGCAGCTTCGGCGGAACGTCGCCAAACAGCCACGCCAGCGCCAGCACGGCCACCGCAAGCGCAACAATCGTCCCAAGTGGGATCCCAACCGCCGCGGGAAGGCCTTTGCCTTTGAGCAGCAGCACCGTCCCCGTGCCGGCCCCAATCACGAACCCGGCGATCGCCCCGCCCAGCGCCAGGAATACGACGTAATACCCGGCGCCCCCCTCAAAGCCGGAGATGCGATACCAAACGGTGCACAGGCTGGCGATCCAACCCGCCGCCACCCCGCCCAGCACCGCACCAAGCACCCCCACCAGAAATCCAAGCAACCACTTCATCGCGTGGGCAAACCCCCCTCCAAAAAGGCTACGCGAAAATCCCGGGACCTGCGGAGCGCGGAAGTGCAACATTCTTCTTACCACCGGGGAGCGTGCCGCACACCCGGCTCCGCGAACGGGCGGCCCCCCGTGCGGCCAACCCGTGCGGCCAACCCCACCGCTTGCGAGAAACGCGCGCTTGTGATCGACTCTCCCTTGTGCGCTACTCCCGCCGTCGATTCCTGATGCTCGCGGCGCTTCCCTGTGCGGGCGCGATGCCCGTCTGGGGGCAGGCTGCCGAAGAGTTCTTCCCCGTTGCCGTCTGGTATGGCGGCGGCAAGGCCCGCGCCCCAATGCTGGAGCGTGATGCGCGGCGTAAGAAAGAGAGTTGGCGCAAGGATGTCCAGCAGATCAAAGCGCTCGGCTTCAACACCCTCCGCGCCTGGATAGACTGGGCAAGCGGCGAACCGGAGGAAGGCACATACCACTTCGAGACCGTCGACGTTTTACTGGAGCTGGCGGAGGAGGAAGGGCTGCGCCTGTTCCTCCAGATCTACATGGATTCCGCCCCGCGATGGATGGGGGAGAAGGTTCCGGATTCGCGCTTCGTCTCCGCGGGCGGGGAAGTGATCGAACCGGAATCGTCTCCCGGCTATTGCCGCGACCACCCTGTCGTCCGCGCAGCGGATACCGGTTTCTACCGTGCGCTCGCGAGTCACGTGAAAGGGCGCAAGGCGTTCCTCGGCTGGGATCTCTGGAGCGAACCGCACGTCATCAATTGGGCCAACCCCACATACATCGCGAAGCCCGAGTTCTGCTTTTGCGCAAGCACAAAGGCGCGTTTCCGCGAATGGCTCCGCAAGAAATACGTGGATCTCGACGCGCTGAACCGCGCGTGGTACCGGCGCTACACGGCCTGGGACCAGGTGGAGCCCAACCGCCTGAGCACCATCCTCTCCTACCGCGATTATATCGATTGGAAAGCGTTCATCGTCGACAAGCTCGGGGAGGATCTAAGAGAGCGTTACGAGAGCGTGAAGCGCATCGCGCCGGAGACGATCGTTACCAGCCACGCGGCCGGCGTGGGCCTCTTCGCTTCGCCGCACTATTGGGAAGGGCAGTCTGACGATTGGACAATGGCGGCGCAAGTGGATTTCTACGGCACGTCGTTCTATCCGAAGCACTCGGCGTTCGTTGACCGCAGCGTTCCCTGGCGCGCGGCACTTCTCGACTTCACGCGCTCGTTCGGCTTCGATAAAGGGCGGCGCGGCTTCTACATTGGCGAACTGCAAGGGGGCTTTGGAACCGTCGCGCTCAACGTAAGCCCCACCGTGACTCCGGCGGATTTGCGCGTATGGACCTGGTCCGCCATCTCGCGCGGCGCGAAAGGCATCAACTATTACGCGTGGTATCCCATGAGCTCCGGATACGAATCCGGCGGATTCGGCTTGACCCAACTCGACGGTGCCATCACGGAACGCGCGCGGGAAGCCGGCAAGATCGGGCGGGTGCTCGATCGCAACCAGCGCCTCTTCCTGGCCGCCCGCCCCCAGCGCGCCGAAGTGGCCATCGTCTACAATCCGCTCTCGCATTTCGTCGGTGGCCGGCAGCGCGCCGCCGTCTACGGCGGGCCGCAGGGCGAAGTGGCGGGCATCGAAAGGGATTCCCTCTTGGGCGTCCACCACGCGCTCTTTCCACTGAACACTCCCGTGGATTACGTGCATCTCGGGCAGGTTTCCGCAAGCGAACTCAACCGCTACAA
>JADLCF010000160.1 GCA_020847315.1 Bryobacterales bacterium
AATCCATTTACTCGGTTCTGATCAGCCCCGAAGGCGGAAACTTCCGGGCGGAGAACGTCCACCGGCTGATAGGCGAACAGGCCACCAAGGAGAACATCACGCGCGAACTCGAAGAGTGGCTGCCCTCAGTGGCCAAGCCGGAGGATCGCGTGCTGATCTATTTCGCGGGCCACGGCTTCCTGTACAAAGGCGCTGGCTACCTCGCGCCCTACGACTTCTCCATGCAGGATCCTTCGAAGTTCGGCTATCCGATGCAGAGCCTTGGCGAAGTGATCGGCGGCAAGATCAAGGCGCGGTGGAAGGTCCTGCTCACGGATAGCTGCCATAGCGGCATCATCGCTCCGGAAGATAGCGCGCAATTGAATTCGCGCCTCGTGAACCTCTCGCAATCGCTCTTCTCGCTCACCGCCAGCCGGGATCGCGAACGAAGCTTTGAAAGCCCGGATTGGGGTGGTGGACACGGCGTGTTTACCTACTATGTCGTGAAGGGTCTCGAAGGCTCGGCCGACGAGAACACCGATAGCATTGTCACCGCGGATGAACTCGCCGAGTACGTCCGCCGCAATGTTCGCGAAGCCACGGGCGGGGAACAGAACCCCACGGCGGACCGCAGCAGCTTCGACAAAGACATGTTGCTCGCCTACATCCCGTCGAACAAGGCGCTCGGCGAGGCGCCCGCTCCGAAGTTTGGCGCGCTCATCTTCGAATCCAATCGGGATGGCGTGGAAGTCTTCGTGAATGGCAAGAGCGTTGGCGTCGTGGATAAGGCCAATCCGCTGCGTATCCCCGGCCTCACTCCTGGCATCCACACCGTGAAGGCGGTCAAGATGGGTTACGAACCGGATGGCCCTCGCGAGGAGGTGGTGTATCCGGGGCAGGAGAAAACGGTCACCATCAAGATCCTGATTCCGCGGCAACGCAACCGCGCCGCGGAAGAGAAGTTCGACGATGGCCTCGTGAAGTACAACAAAGGCTACGCGAAGAACTACCGGGCGGCGGTGGCGGATTTCCAAAGCGCTCTGCTGCTGGACCCCAAGTACAGCAAAGCCGCCCTCTACCTCGCCCGCGCCTATAACGCGCTCTTTGATCAGGCGAACGCCCGGCGCTATTTTGAGAAAGCGATTGAGATCGACCCGGATTTTATGGAGGCCCGCGCCAGCTATGCCGGCATGCTGCTGGACGTGGGCGATCTTGATGAAGCGATCCGGCAACTCAACCTGGTCACGAACCGCGACAAATCGAATGCCATGGCCTGGTATCTGCAGGCGCAGGCCTATTGCCGCAAGGAGATCTACGCCGATGGCATCCGCTCCGCGGAAAAGGCCATCGACCTGACGCCGGAGAATGGCGAGGCGCACTTCTGGCTCGCCGAAGGCCAGCGCATGAGCGGCGATTACAAAGACGCCATCAGCTCGTACCAGCAATACCTCCGGCTCTCGGATTTCAACAGCAAACTCGCCGGTAATCTCAATTACTATGTCCTCGGTTTCCTGGTCGGCATGGGCAAGAAGAACCGGGCCTCGCAGCAGGATATCTGGAAAGACCTTCGAAGTCTGGCCTGGTTCGGCATCTGCGATTCCAACCGCAAGCTGAACCAGTACGGGCAAGCCATCGAAGCCTGCCGCGAAGCCCTGCGCTACGATTCCGAGGATGCCTTCACCCACTACGTGCTCGGCCTGAGCTACGCCCACCAGGCCGTGGCCAACAACGACCGGCAGCTTTGCGCCCCCGCCATTGAGCAGTTTCAAACGATGCTCGATCTCAACCCCGATCTCGAAGAAGCGGCCTTCGCCCGCAAGAATATCCAGAGTCTCCAGGCCTGCGTAGCCAAACCATAATCAAGAGGATATGGTGTAGACCTTCGCGGAGAAATTGGATCCGCGCAAAATGAGGCTTTCTTCAGGAGAGAACTTCGCATACAATCTCAGGACCAGGAGGTTGTACCGATGTCCCATTTATCAGACTCTAAAGCCTCTGTCCGCGCCTTGCTCGATAGCAAAGGGTGGGCGGTCCATACGATCGGCCCTGACGCCACCGTGTTTGAAGCGATCAGCCGGATGGCCGAATGCGGCATCGGCGCGCTGGTCGTGCTGGAGGATGGCAAACTCCTCGGGATCATCTCGGAACGCGATTACACGAGGAAGGTCATCCTGAAGGGCCGCCATTCGCAGCAGACGGCCGTGCGCGATATTCTGGCCGAGGTGACGGCTCTTGCCACGCTCGACGACACCGTGGCGGATTGCATGGTGTCGCTCACCGAGAGCCAGGAGCGGTATGTGCTTGTGATTGATCGCGGGGATGTAGTGGGAATTGTTTCCCTGAGCGATCTCATCAAGTGGACCGTGGTGGAGCAGAAGGAGACCATCTCCCACCTGCACAGCTACATCGCCGGGGTCTAAGCCGGCGAACGCGGAATTCGTTCCCGTATGTCCTCGCCCGGTGGGGCGAACTACCTTGGCGCGCTTCCGCGTTCTAACCGGCGGCACAGGATCGCCTTCAGCGCGAATGCGTCATGCGTGGCTGGGTTGTGCGCGCACGCAGGCATTGCTTCATCGGGCGCCTGAGTTAGATCGAGTACGCGATCCTCGAACGCGGTGGCGGTGTCTCATTCCTCCGCTATGCGCGCTATGCGAGGATGGTCTTGTACTGTGTCTGACTCGTGCTCTGAAATCCCCGGCGACGCTACCTTGAGCGCGTGGGCGCCGCTGAGCCAGCCGGTGTTTCGCGCGCTCTGGCTTGCGTCGCTCGGCTCCAACATCGGCACCTGGATGCAGAACGTGGGGGCGGCGTGGCTGATGACCTCGCTCACGCCTTCGCCGCTATATGTGGCGCTGGTGCAGACGGCTACCTACCTGCCGGTGCTCCTGATCGGGCTTCCCGCCGGGGCCATTGCGGATATCTTCGACCGCCGGAAAGTCCTTCTGGTCACGCAAGCCTGGATGACCGTGGCTGCCGGGCTGCTCGCCTTCAGTACCTGGTTCGGCTTTACGGGCCCGAACCTGTTGCTGTTTCTCACTTTCGTGCTGGGCGCCGGCGCCACCGTGAACGCGCCGGCCTGGCAGGCGATCATGCCGGAATTGGTGCCGCGGCCGCAGTTGGCGTCAGCGATTGCGCTCAATTCGATGGGATTCAATATCTCACGGGCGATCGGCCCCGCGCTCGGCGGGCTGCTGATCTCCTTCGTGAACCCGGCGGCAGCCTTCACCGTGAATGCCATCTCCTTTGTCGGCGTCGTTGCCGTTGTCTATGGCTGGAAGCGCGAGGCGATCGGCCCGCGCGATAAGAGCGAGCGCGTGGTGAACGCCGTCATGGCGGGCGTGCGCTACGTGCGATACGCGCCGGAACTGCACGGGGTTTTCCTGCGAACGTTTCTCTTCGTGATTCCGGCGAGCGCGTTGTGGAGTCTGTTGCCGTTGCTCGCGAAGGAGGATCTGGCGAGTGGCAGCACCGGTTATGGCATCATGCTCGGGGCGCTGGGCACGGGTTCCGTGGCGGTGGCCGCGCTGCTGCCGCGGCTGCGGTCTGTTCTTGGCGTGGAACGCCTGGTGGGCTCCGCGATTGTCGCGTTCGGTCTCGCGAATCTGGGCCTATTCTATTTCTCGAACTTTGCCGCCATCATTCTTGCCCTGCTCCTCGGGGGCGCGTGCTGGATTACGATTACCTCGAGCTTCAACACGGTGGCCCAACAAGCGCTGCCCTCCTGGGTGAGGGCGAGGGGGCTTTCCGTTTACATCTTCCTGTTCCAGGGCGGCATGGCGCTCGGGAGCACGCTCTGGGGCTCCGTTGCGGAACATGTGAGCACGCGCCATTCGCTGCTCGCCGCCGCGGTGTCGGTGGCGGTGATGGTTCCCTTCACCCGCCGATGGAAACTCGAAAGCGAGCCGGAACAGGATGTGAGCCCCTCGCAGCACTGGCCGGAGCCGGTGGTGGTGGAGCCGTTTGAAGCGGATCGCGGCCCCGTCCTCGTGACTACGGAATACTGTATCCGCCGCGACCGCCGGGAACCGTTCCTTCACGCCATGCGGCAACTGGAGTCCATCCGCCGACGCGATGGCGCGATCCGCTGGGGCCTGTTCGAAGACCCCGCGAACCCGGGCCGCTACCTCGAAAGTTTTCTGGTGGAAAGTTGGGCGGAGCACATGCGCCAGCACTTGCGGGTGACCATGGCCGACAAAGCGCTCGAAGACGCGGTGCGCCATTTCCATAACGGCCCAAATCCCCCCGCCGTCACGCACTGGCTGGCGGACGACGAATAAAAACGGGCTTCCCGTGAGGGAAGCCCGTTCTAACGATCCGGGATGAAGGCCGGCCCGCGGTTAGAGGCCTTTCTCGTCCCAACCCTTGCGGTACTTGCGGCGCACGTACTTGTTCGCTTCTTTCACGTTGCGAACGCGCATTTTCCGAGAGTCCCATTCGAGGGTCGTCTTCGGGAAATGCTGCGCCAGCGGCCCAAGCAGCACGGTCTCAGTGAGTGGCCCGGAGTAATCGAACTTGGTGGATGTCTTATCCGTGCCGAGAACCGCGTCCACAAACTGGAAGTAGTGATTCTTCGGTTCGATGACGGGCATCTTGAAATCGGCGAAATCCGCTTCCGGCAGCAGCCGCGGCATTCCGATATGGGGCAGCACCATGTTGCCCTTGGTTCCGAAGAAGATGGAACCTTCTCGCGGCAGCCGCTCCACGCCGGCGCGGGTGAGCACCTCTTGCGGAGGCTTCGCGTCGCCGTCATACCAGGTGATACTCACGGTCTTTCCCTCGGTATACGGCGTGCCTGGGAAGCTGTAGTGAATCACGGAATTGATGGGCCAATTGTGTTCGTTCGGCGGGGCACCTTCGCTTCTCACGGAGATGGGAGCGCTCAAGCCGAGCGCGCCGAAGACGGGGTCGTAAATGTGGCAGCCCATGTCGCCGAAAGTGGCGGTGCCGAAATCCACGCGCTTCCGCCAGTTGCCGGGGGTGTAGTAGTCCTTGATGTAGGGGCGCGCCGCCGCATTCCCCAACCAGAGATCCCATTTGAGGGTCTCTGGAATCGGATCGCTGCCGCCGGGGAATGGGTCCATGTCGCCCCATTTCTTGCTGCTCCAGGCGTGGACTTCCTTGATCTTCCCGATCGCGCCATCCTGCACGAGCTTGATCGCGGTGTTGTACTCTTTGCTCGAGTGAATCTGAATCCCCATCTGGGTCACCAGATTCTTCTTGCGGGCGTATTCGGTCAGCTTGCGAACTTCGTAAATGTCATGGGCGAGCGGCTTCTGCACATAGACGGGCAGGCCCTGCCGCATCGAGGCCATCGCCTGCATCGCGTGCATGTGATCCGGTGTTCCGACGCACGCCATGTCGATGTTCTTCCGTTCCGCGCGAAGCATCTCGCGCCAATCCGGGTAGACCTTGACGTTCGGATCCAGCTTATGCAGTTGGCCGAGCCGCTCTGAATCCACTTCGGCGACGCAGGCAAGAGAGACGTTCTTATGCCGGGAGATCTGCTGCAGCGTGACGTACGCCATATTTCCGCCGCCAAAGGCCGCGAGGCGAAGCTTGCCCGAGGGCGGCGCCGAAATCAGGTTCCGGACGACGAACGGCGCCGCAACCAGCGCGCGGCCGCTGTTGGCCAGGAATTGTCTGCGGTTCGGTTTGTTTAGAGGTGGCATAGTGAACATCATATTCCTTTCGCTAAGGGTTCCGCCATGACGGGAATCCCCTGCGGGCCAAGCCCGCCGCGTCATTCCAGTGCCCGGTCTACCCAATGGGAGAACCGGTGGCGGATGCCGGGAAGAGCGCCTGCGCGCGAGCGCGAAGCGAGAGAGCTTCACGAAGCAGTGCCGGATAGCATTCGCGATAGTACGCGCCGATGCTGGGGATCGCTACTTCTGAGGACGATTCATCCCCTTCCATGGTTACGGTAGGGGGCGCCACGCCACGCTCCAATAGGGAGAGGATGCGCTCGATGTGGCGCAGCCGCCGCTGATGGCGGCCGGTTGTCGTTCCAACGAACCCTGCCACGCGCAAGCGCTGGCCGGAGGCGAGACGGTGGCAGGCGTGGAGCCAAGCCTCGTGGGAGGGCGGCCCTCCCAGGCAATCCTGCACCTGCGCCGGCAGACCGTGCCAGAGGAAGGGATCCTGGGTGTTTAGGAAGAGGTCCAGCGCTTCCGGAGTCATCACAAAGTCGCGTGGGCGCGGCATTCCGTCCGGGATCTCGGACTCGGGGCCGGGCAACAGATGGAGGGTCCGCGGAGCTGTTCCAGGGAGAAAACAAACCTCGGCGGAAACCGGATTCGCAAGTCGGGGAAGCGCAGGGCGGTGAATCGAGTGAGCACGGTTCGCGAGAGTGAGGCACACGCGAACCGCGCTCCCGGCGCTCTCCTCCGCCCGCGCGAGCAGTGGGGCATCGCTGCTCTCGCGCCAGTGGTGCTCCGCTTCCCGCCGGGTGAGGTAAGGCTCCGCGATGCCGCCGGAGGCCGTGCGCCAGGCGTTCCAGATCTCGATGGCGAACTTGCGCGCATTGCGGTGGTTCTTCTGGCGCAGAGAGCGCGGCACGTAGTCGTCGAACCAGAAGATGAGGCGGCGGATGGCATCGCGAGCGGCAATCGGAACAGGCGGCATGGGCGGGATCGCGCCCAGCACCGGAATGGCCGCGCGACGGTCAATCGAGGCGCGGTAAGGGTCGTCAATCGCGCTTTCTTCGAGGCTGCCGTGCGCATGCACTTCCGCTTCTCCCAGGCGCGGAAAGAGCAGACGGGCTAGCCTGTAGCGCGTCCAGAGGCGTTCGAGCGCGAGGCCCTCTTCCTCTTCGCTCGCGAAACGGGAGAGCACGATGCCGAGATCGACATCGCTCCATGGGAACTGCGCTTCTCCGGAGGCGACGCTGCGGCGGATGAAAATGCTCTCCACGTCCGGCGTGGCCAGGCAATGGTTGGAGATGCAGGATGCGGCAGCGCGGTAAAGCGCGGTTTGCCGGCGCGCGGAGGCAGACGGCGCGGGTGAGGCGCCGCTCATGGCTGGGCCGCGAAGGTCTTCTCGGCGAGCGCGATCACGGCGGCGGCATTCGCGCCGAGGTCCCTGCCCATATGGAAGTCGAAGCAGCGCGAGCGCCGGGCGAGCGTATGCGCATTGCGCAGGCGGGAGAGGCCCACGCCCACCTTGCTCCAGATCTCCCGGTAGCCGCGCCCGAGGACGAACTCGAGACCTTGGAAGAGGCCCAGGCCGACGACCAGGTTGGGGATCATTGCCCGCACGGCGGAGGTGTAGGGTGCGGCGGCGAACCGGGGCGTGGCGCTGAGCGTCCGCTTTCCAATCAGCAGCAGGCCGGGCTCGGCATCCGCCGTCACGCGGGCGGCGAAGTAGGAATAGTCCACCAGAAACTTCGGGCCGAACTCCATCCGGTCGATCATCCGGATGAATTCGGGCGGAATCTCGCCCTCACGCCCCTTGAGCAGGCCCAGGCGGAGAGGATAAGCGAGGGCGCGCGCATCCCGGGCAATGATCGGAGAATCGTCGGAGAGAATGCGGATATCCGGGTTCTTCAGCAGTTCCGCGCCGAGCGTGCTTTTCCCGCCGCCCATGGGGAGCAGCACGAGAATGGAACGTCCGCGGTAGGACATCGCCAGGGCATGCAGGCGATGTAGACGGCGCGCGTCAAGGTGCTCCCCAATGCGGGAGAGCAGAAAGAGGTAGGCCGCCTCATACACCAGATCGGAATCCTCGCTCTTCATTGAAAAGTGTTGCGCGGCTTCATCGAGAATCCCCAGGCCACGGCCGCCGTAATCGAGCAGACGCCGCCCGCCCGAGCGATACACGACGTTGCGGGGTGTGTAGGCGGAGGCATCGCAGACGGGCAATCCATCGTAAACGGGAGATCCCTCGTTGAG
This sequence comes from Bryobacterales bacterium, assembly GCA_020847315.1. Taxonomy (GTDB): domain Bacteria; phylum Acidobacteriota; class Terriglobia; order Bryobacterales; family Bryobacteraceae; genus JACTMJ01. The sequence continues at coordinate 7,866 of JADLCF010000160.1, forward strand.
TTCCAGCACCATGCAGCCATTTTCGCGGCCGCTATCCGGCGCCTGAAAGTACGCGAAGTCCGAGGCAATTCCGGAAATGGCTTGCTCGCTTGTGCCCGTGAGAAGGAACTCAAATCCATGCACCGAGAAGTAGCGGGAAAGGGGCCTGCCGTCCACGCGAGACCCCACCGATGCATCGGTAGAAGAAACGGAATGCGGCGCCATTAGGAGTTGCTCCTGTATCGCGGACGGCTCATATTCAATGAAGCAAGCTTCAGACCTTATCAAGTGTAAACTAATCGGAGTGATTCAGCCAAAATTCACGATCCATCGGGAAGTCGTCTATCCTCATCACCGGAATGGATGGCCGTTCGTCGTTTCCGCGATGAACGCCTTGCTGCGCGGTGACGGCGGTGGCGTGCTGCTCGATTTCTCTGTGGAGCGAAGCTTCGCGCGGGATATCGCACTGGCGAGGGCGGAGGGCTGGCTGCCCTTTCGCCGGCCATGGGTGGGCATGGTTCACGTGCCGCCGGATCTTCCGGAATGGTCGGAATGGGGCAAGAGTATTCACAGGATTCGGGAGCTGGAGGAATGGCGCGCGAGCTTCGAGCAATGCAAGGGCCTGGTCACCTTTTCTCAATGGATGGCGGATGGGCTCCAGAAGGAGTTCCCGGTTCCTGTTTTGTCCCTTCGCCATCCAGTCCCTGTGGCCCCAAAGCATTTCGAGTGGGGTGCCTTTGAACGCAGCGCATCGCGCGCCGTCGTGCAAGTTGGCTCTTGGCTGCGCAAGCTCAGCTCCATTCACTTTCTTCCGATTGATCCATCGAGAAAGCGGCTGCTCATCCCGGTGGAAGAGGACCAGGCGCCACGCTATTGGAGAACACTCGAAGCGGAGAGGCAGGTTTCCGGCGCGCCGCCCGTTGGCGAGTGGCATTGCACGATCCTCGACCGGCTCCCGAACGAGGAGTACGATGACTTGCTGACGAGCCACGTGGTTTTCCTGGATCTGGCGGGAGCGGTGGCGAACAACGCGGTTCTCGAGTGCATCATGCGTCACACCCCGCTTCTGGTCACCCGGCTGCCCTCCGTGGTGGAGTATCTTGGGCCGGAGTATCCACTCTATTTTGAAAGCCTCGAAGAAGCGGCGGCGAAGGCCGAAAATCTGGCGATGATCGAGAAGGCGCATCGCTATCTGGCGGCAATGTCCAAGGAAGAGTTGAGCGCCGAGCGCTTTCTGCGGGATTTTTCCAGTTCCACCTTATACCAGGAACTCTGAACGAAGAGAGCCCTTCCGGCCCTTCCTAACGGGGAGCAGCTTCGCGCCGGCGCCGTGGCGATAGTATGCTTTCCAACATGAACCAGCCCTCATTTCGCCCGTATGTAGCCGCCGACAACAGGATGCCGGAGTTCACGTTGCGCGCGGTGCTGCTGGGCGTCTTTATCTCCGTGATCCTCGGTGCGGCGAACGCCTATCTTGGCCTGAAAGCGGGTATGACGGTGGCGGCTACCTACCCGGCGGCGGTGATCTCGATGGCGCTCCTGCGGATCCGCAAGGCATCCATTCTCGAAGAGAATATCGCGAGGAGCGCGGGTTCGGCGGGAGAATCCATCGCGGCGGGCGCGATCTTCACGATTCCGGCGTTCATCATGTCCGGGGTATGGCCCTCGTTCTCGAGCGAATCGGCCTATCTGCAATCTACGGCGTTCATGGTGGTGGGCGGGGTGATCGGCATTCTGTTCATCGTGCTGCTGCGCAAGATTCTGGTGGAGGATCCGGAGTTGCCTTTTCCGGAATCCGTTGCGGCGGCGGAGATCCACAAAGCCGGGCAGGGCGGGAGCGGCGCGGCGAAGCTCCTGTTCGGCTCGATGGGGTTGGGCGCGGCCATCTATGCACTGGGCGAGTTCAAGCTGTTCTCGATCGGCAAGGAGTTTTTCGTATCGATCGGGGAGCTTGGGCGGTCCGGCATCCGCATGGGGGCGGCCACCGCGAACACGCCGGTGCCGGTGGGCGGCGTCACCTCGTTGACCACGCCCTCGGTGAGTCCGGCCTATCTCGGGGTTGGTTATGTGATCGGCCCGGAATTGGCCGCACTCAATTTCTCTGGCGGAGTCTTCGCCTGGGGATTGCTGGTGCCGCTGCTTACTTACGTGATGGGGCCGAGCTTGCGGCAGTATGTTCCGGCCACGGCGGGCGCCGAAGGATGGGAAGGCTTAACCATTGCGATCTGGCTGAACATCGTGCGGCCCATCGCCATCGGCGGCATGCTGGTGGGCGCGGCTTACACCCTGTTTCGCATGCGGGCGAGCTTGGGGAGCGGCATTGCGCGCGCGGTGGGAGATCTCAAGGCCGGCAGTGCGCAACGCGCGGCAAAGCACACGCGGCTTGACCACGATCTCAGTCCTCGGCTGATCTTCGGTGGCCTCGCGGTGGGGCTGCTTTGCATGATCGGCCTCTATGTGTTTCTCTCGCATTCCGTTGCGGGCGGCACATTGGCGGCAGTCGTCATGCTCGTTCTCGGCTTCTTCTTCGCGGCGGTTTCCGGCAATCTGGTTGGGCTGATCGGGTCTTCCAATAACCCGGTCTCCGGCCTTACGCTCTCCACCCTGCTGATCGCGGCGTTGATGATGGTGACGGTAGGAGTCACGGGCATGGACGGCGTGGCCGCCACGCTCGGCGTCGCGGCGGTGATCTGCGTATCCTCGGCCGTGGCCGGAGAGATGCTGCAAGATCTCAAGGTGGGCCACATTCTGGGAGCCACGCCGAGCCGCATGCAGGCCGGCGACATGCTGGCCGCGGTGGTCTCCGCGCTCGTGATGTATTTCCCGCTGCTGGTGCTGCATGAAGGGAATATCAAAGCCGGGGGGATCGGCTTTGGGGATCGCGCCCTGCCCGCTCCGCAAGCCGGGTTGATGGCCTCGCTCGCGCAAGGGATTGTGGGCGGAGAGATGGCGTGGCCGCTCGTCGTATTCGGCATGGCGATGGGCATCGCCCTCATCATGTTGCGCATGCGCAGCCCGATGCTGTGCGCGGTGGGGATGTACCTGCCATTCGAGACCACGTTCACCATATTCGTGGGCGGCGTCATCCGCTGGGGGATGGATACTCTGGCCAAGCGGCGGGCGTTGAACGGCGCACAGACCGCGCGGGCGGAGAACGCGGGTATCCTGATGGCGTCGGGGTTGATCGCCGGAGAGGCCCTTACCGGGCTAGGGGTGGCTACGTTTGTGTTCTTCAAGCCCGCGGAACAAGCGATGCCGGCCTTCTTCGCGGAGCCATCCATTCTGCTCGGAATGGGCGTGCTCGGCGCGCTCGCGGCTGCAATGATCCTTGTGCCGCTGCGCCGCGCGGGCAACCCGGAAGACCCCGCGCCGCCGCAGGCGATTGTGTGAGAGAAAGTGTGACTTTGTTGTAAATGTAGCTGAAGTTTACGCTTGTTCGTGAAGGGGTTACGCTTGGCGGGGCTATACTTCGGGCAGGTCCCTCGTGGAGAACGCGCATGCGAAACAACCCCATTGGCGGCGCTCTTACTTGCCCTGATCTAGTGAATTTACGGCCTGCGGACAACGGTTTTCCGGCGCTTTCCGTGGATGCGGCGGCGATCCATCGCATGCGTCGCGAGGCCATCGAGGCGCTGAACGCGCTGCCCCGGCGCGGCTTGGAAATCGGGGGCGTTCTGGTGGGGCGAGTGGAAGCCCCAAGGGACGCTGCGATCTCAATCACGATCGAAGATTTCGTGACGTTCGATATTTCCCACAAGTGGGGGCCCTCCTACCAACTCTCCGGCGAGGAAACCGCCGGCCTTCGGTACCGGATGCGAGCGGCGGAGGAGGGCTCGGGCAACGGCGCCGTTGCGCTGGGCTGGTGGCGCAGCGACACGCTTGGCGCGTCACCGCAATGCCGCCCGGAAGACGAGGTGACGCTCCGCATGCTCGGGTGGACCGGTCCGCTCTTGTTTCTACTTTTCCGGCCTCATTCTTTTGACCCGTTCGAATGCAAAATGCACGTGTTTGAGGATGACGTGATTTTTCCGTCGGAGGAGTTCGAGGTCCGCTTCGGCGAGGTTCCAGGGGCGGGCGTCGCGAATGCGGGGGAAGCGAAGCCGCCCGCGCGAGCCGCTCAAGAAGCTCCGGCGCCGGATGATCGCTCGAAAGTCGTCCCAGCGAGCGCGAACGCAACTGCGGCCGATTCCCCGGCCCGTTCGCCTCTCCCGCCGCGCGTTTCTATTCCCGTCCCGTCCATGCCGGCCGTGATTTGGGTAACATTTTGCACATTCCTGTGCCTGGGGCTTTTCGCCGCGGTTCTCTACAGCCTTGGAATCTCGCGAAGCGAAGCCACCGCCGCGGAAGCCGCAGTTTCCGGCATGACGCCGGGCCGGGATTCCCGGATCCAGCCCGAGGACGCCCTCTCTCCGCGAGCGCGATCTTCCCAGCCCCCGCTCGTTCTGGCGGCGCGGCGGACGAACGGAGAAATTCGATTGAGTTGGGGCGATTCGGAGGAACTCTCCCAAGCCACAAGCGCGATTCTAACCATTCGCGATAGTAACGCCGAAACGCGCCTGGCGCTGGATCGCGCCGGGATTCGGGAAGGCGGTATCGGGTATGCCCCGCGCTCTGGCGCGATTGAAGTGGAGGCCGTGTTTTACGGTCCGAATTTTGAACGGCACGGAACCACTCAGATCGTCGTGGCGGTGGCCGATTCGAAGGCGGCGCCCGTTGTTCGAGAGCGGCGAATGCCCGCCGCTGCGAGCCGGCCCCGGCCGTTCGATGCGTCGCCGATCCAAGCCCGCGCGCGGCCCGAACCGGCGGTTATCTTGAATCAGCCCGCGGCCGCTACGTCGGAAGGCGATATGGCGGCGCTCAAAGACCCTCCGCTACTCACGGCGGCCCGCGCGGTGGCGCCTCCCCCGCCCGACACCCCGCGCGAGGCGGCGCGCATCGTGGATGCCGCTGCCAGCCCGGCGGCTGCCGCCCCCGGCTGCAAAGTGAAGCTGCAAACCCTCGCTTACTACTCGCCTCGGTCGCGCTTCGGCTTTCTCCGCGCGCTCGGCAGATTACCGCTTATACCCGGTGGGGAGGATGGCGCGGCGAAGGGGGACTTCGCGGGGCCGGTTTTGGTCGACAAGCGCTGTCCGGACCTGCGGAATTTTCGTCTGGTCCACCGGCCGGAAACTCTGGATTTTCTCGTGAAGCTCGATGCGAACGGCGCCGTGGACAAGGTGGAGGCCACCGGTCCGCAGCAGCATAGCGTGGTGGCGGAGAGGGCGCGCCGCGCCATGGCGGATTGGCAGTTCCGGCCCGCGCGGCTCAGCGGCACGTCCGTGGATAGCGAAGTGCGAGTGACCATGGCGATGAGTTATCCGCCGCGGTCCGAGCGGCCGTAGCCGGCGGTTAGCGGCCGCAAGCGTCTAACGAAGCAGCATCACTTCTTCAAGCGCTTTCTTCTCAATCGCCGGCACCGTGGCGCCGGAGGCCGGGTAGCCTACGGGGATCAACAGGTAAGGGCGCTCATTCTTGGGCCGTTCGAGAATTTCAGAGAGGAATCCCATCGGGCTGGGCGTGTGCGTCAGCGTGGCGAGGCCGCACCAATGGAGGGCCGCGAGCAGAAAGCCGGTAGCGATTCCCACGCTTTCCTGCACGTAGTAGTGCTTGCGCTTTTGCTCGTCGGAATCCCCCTCCCGCAGCCCATAGTCGATCCGGAACACGACGATCAAATACGGCGCGGTTTCGAGAAACTCCTTGCGCCAATCCGTGCCGAACTGCGCGAGCACGTCGAGCCACTCACCGGGGAAGCGGTGCTCGTAGTTTTTCTTCTCTTCGGCTTCGGCCGCTTCGCGGATGCGGCGCTTCACCTCGGCATCCCGCACGACAACGAAGCGCCAAGGTTGCTGGTTCGCGCCGGAGGGGGCGGACGCGGCCGCATTCACCGCGTTCTCAATCAGTTCGAGCGGCACGGGTTCCGGGGAGAAATCACGCACGGAGCGGCGCGTTTGCATCACGGCCAGAAACTCCCGGCTCAGTTCAACCTGACGGTCCTGGGAAAGGCGCTCGAAATGGAGCGGTACATGCGGATGGGACATCAGGAATATCCTATCGCGCGCGAACGGAACGCACGGTATTCCTGTAGTCCTGATACATTCCTGTTGCCCTGATACATTCCTATTGCCCTGATACATTCCTATTGCCCTGATACGCTCAAATTGAATGATGAGCGATGAGAAAAGAGCTTCCGGCCAGGGCGATTCCCTGAGCCCCGATGAGTTCCGCCGTTACGGCCATGAGGTGGTGGACTGGCTTGCCGATTACCTCTCCGGACAACGGGAATACCCCGTGCTCCCGAACCGGCAGCCCGGCGACCTGATGGATGCGCTGCCCGCGCATGGCCCGGCGGAGGGCGAGGGGATGGACGCGATCCTCAAGGATTTCCGGGAACAGATCGTCCCGGCCCTCACGCATTGGAATCACCCCCGCTTTTTCGCCTACTTCGCCGTATCGGCTTCCGCGGCGGGAATCCTGGGGGAGATGCTCACAGCCGGAATCAATGCGAACGGGATGATTTGGCAGAGCAACCCGGCCGCAACCGAACTGGAGATGACGACGCTTGGCTGGCTGCGGGAATGGTGCGGCTTGCCGGACACTTTCTTCGGCGAGATTTTCGACACGGCTTCCGTGAGCACGCTGCACGCCCTGATCGCCGCGCGCGAACGGATCGCGCCCGAGACGCGCGAAGAGGGGGCGCCGCGAGGGTTGGTGTCCTACGCCTCCGAATACGCACACTCCTCCGTGGAGAAGGCGGCGATGACGCTCGGCATCGGCCGGAATCATCACCGGAACATTCCCGTGGATGCCGAGTTTCGCATGCGGACGGATCTACTGGAAAGCCAGATCGAGGAAGACCGGCGGCAGGGGTACACGCCGTTTTGCGTGACCGCCACCATCGGCACCACGTCGGTCACCAGCGTGGACCCGGTCGCGGAGATCGCAGCCGTCTGCGGGCGGCATGGAGTGTGGCTGCACGTGGATGCCGCTTATGCCGGTCCACTCGCGATCTGCCCGGAGTTGCGGCATTATTTCGACGGTTGGGAACGGGCCGATTCGATCGTGCTGAATCCTCACAAATGGATGTTCACGCCCATCGATCTCAGCGTGTTTTACATCCGGCATCCGGAGATCCTGCGCAAGGCGCTCTCGCTGGCGCCGGCGTATCTGCGGACGGCGGAGCATCCGAGGGCGGTGAATCTGATGGATTACGGCGTGCCGCTGGGGCGGCGCTTCCGTTCCCTGAAGCTTTGGTTTGTGATGCGTTCGTTTGGCCGGGCGAAGATGGAGGAGAACCTGCGGGGGCACATCCGGATGGCGCAGGAGCTTGCCGCGCGCATCGCCGCGCATCCACGCTTCGAGGTGACCGCGCCCACTCCGTTTTCCACAATCTGTTTCCGGCTGCGGGCGGACGAGGCAACCAACGCGAGGCTGCTTGCGGAGGTGAACACAGGCGGAACGTTGTATCTTTCGCAGACGCGGCTCGGCGATCTCTACACGCTTCGCCTGGCAATCGGGAACGTGTTCACGACGCAAGCGGACATGGATCTCGCCTGGGAGACCATTCAGCGGGAGGCGGAGAAGTTATAGCGTTTCGCGCGCGCCGGTAGCGTCCGGGCGGTTGCCCCGGCCCGGCCGGGAGTATGCGACCGCGGCGAGAAGGAGCAGCATCGCGAGGGCGCAGGCGGGAATGAGGGTTAAGCCGAGCCGGAGGCTGCCCGCGGCATCCGAAACCTCTCCGATGAGCAGGGGGATGAGCGCGCCGCCTGTGCCGCCCGCGGCGAACATCAGGCCGCTTAACCGGTCCGCGCCATTGCCATAATGCTCCAGGAAGTAGGCAAGGGTATTCGCGAAGATGGGTCCGCATCCAAGCCCGATGATGGCGATAGAGGCGATCACCGCGAGTGGGGAGGGAAGCAGCAGCATGAGCACGCCGCCCGTGATCACCAAAAGGATGCTGCCCGTGAGCACCGTAAGAACACGGGCATAGCGCAAGACCCAGACGGCGCTCAAGCGGCTTACCAGAATCGCGCCCCAGAACGCGGCGGAAGCGCTCGCGGCGAGAACGGCATCGGCTCCCGCGATGCGCTGCAGGTAGGTGGAAGCCCAACCGCCGCTGCTCGTCTCCACCCCAACGTAAACGAACAAAAGAATCATGCAAAGCACCAGGAAGGGGAGCCGCCGGGAGAACTTGTGCGCATGGCTCGCGACGCCGGCGAAGGAGCCCTGAAAGTCCGGCACGAAATACCGGCCGGCGGCCGCGGCTCCCAGGAGGGTGAGGGCGGCCACCAGAATCGGAAAGAGGGCGCCGAGGCCGAAATCCACGAACCCCGCGATCACGGGAGGCGCGAGCGTTGCTCCGATGCTGAAAAAGAAGTTCAGCAGGTTGATGCCGGTGGCAGGCCGATCCGGCATCAGGGTGGCTGCGGCGAGATTGGCGGCGGGGTTGATCATCCCCAGGCCGAGGCCCCAGACACAGACGCCGAGGAAGCCCCATTGCCAGTGCGGCGCGGCCAGGCCGAGCACGCCAATCCCGCACAGGAGGTAGCCCGTGACCATGAGACGCCATGCCCGGAAACGCCGCATGAAGTACATCATGAGCACGGAGGTGGCGACCGCCGTAAGAAACTGCGCCGTGAAGAGCGCGCCGGCTTCGCCGTCGGAAAGCGACCATCGCCGCATCAGGAAAGGGAGCAACGGCCCCAACATCGTGGTGATGACGCCCACGAGAATAAAGAGGCCATGCAGAAGGATGCGAGCGGCGTTCAATCGCCCAGGATAGCGCGGAGGAGGAGGAATCTCCGAATGGGCAACGCGGAGCGTGGCACGCGGCTGAACTCTCCCGGTCTAGGGCAGGGATTGCGATAGCAGCCAGCGGTAAAAATCTTCGCTCTCGTAGACGCGGGTCCAGACGTTGTGGGCCAGGTCTTCATGCACAGTGAACTTCACGTTGCGATGGCCCTTCGCGAGCAGCGCATTCACCATCTGAAGGCTTTCGATGGGGGCCACCACGCGATCGCGGCCGCCGTGAAATACCCAGATGGGGCGCTGCGAAGCGGCGAGTTCGCCGAGCGTGGCCGGGTCTCCGCCGCCACAAACCGGGGCGATGGCGGCGAACATTTCCGGATGAGCCGCGGCGATGCCGAACGTGCCGAAGCCGCCCATGCTCAGCCCGGAGATCGAGATGCGTTTACGATCGATCCGGTAATCGGCGGCGGTGATGCGCACCATGTACTCGAGCTCATTTGCCATGCGGATCCAGGCGTTAATGACGCTGCCATCGCCGCGATCTCGCAGTGTGCCCCAATCCGAAGGGATCGGATTCGTATCGAACGGAGCGTCGTTCCGCGGTGGTGGCGGGGCGGAGGCATCCCGTTTTTCTCCGTAGCCCTTGGGCAGCGCGGAGGTGTTCTTGTGATCGTCGGGAAACGGGGCTTGCGGGACGACCATCACGAAGGGGAGATCGCGGCCCTGGATCCAGGCCTCCATCAACGGACCGTGAATCAGCACCTTTTCGAGATCGTCGCGTCCGTTGCCGCGCTCGCCCGCGCCATGCAGGAAGAGAAGCATCGGCCAGCGCTTCGCGGGTTCATCCGCATAGCCCTTGGGTAGAAAGACGTAGTATTCCCGAAGCTTCCCGGTGGTTTCGCTGAGGTAGCGCTGCCGCAGCAATTGCGCGGGGCTTTTCGTCTGCGCCGGCGCGGGAACGGAGAATGAAAGCGAGATAAACAGAAGGCAGAACAGAACGGCGATCTTCACGGCGACGCCCTCCCACGAGTTTCAGCAATACGGCGAACGCTTAACGTTCTATCATTCCGGGGCAGCCGATGACAAGAAATAGCCTATCCCAGGGTGCGCGACGTAGGAATGGAGGTTCTTCTGGTTTGGCCTGAATCACGCCTTCTCTGAGTATGCGTATATACTCAGAGAAGGAGGTGCCTCTTGTCTCAATCGCTATCCGATCTGGAGGCGGCGC